>CAMYOO010000072.1 GCA_947260035.1 uncultured delta proteobacterium | reverse complement strand
CGTGTGACCTGAACCCCTAAGTAGTTCATTTCGAAGTGAGAGTTCCTCGGCTTCTTGCTCTTCCTCTCATGCCCTACGGCCCTCAGGCCGCCAGCCCCGCCTTCTCCGCGTACGCCTCGGGTGTCGGGTCTCCCAGCGAGCTGTGCGGCCGCACCCGGTTGTAGTCGAGCCTCCACGCTCCGATCGATCGGCACGCATCCGCCAGGCTCACGAACCAGCTCTGGTTCAAGCACTCGTCTCGAAACTTGCCGTTGAACGACTCCACGAAGGCGTTCTGGACCGGCTTGCCGGGCTGGATGAAGAGCGTGTCGTCGTCGTCGAAGTTGGTGTCGCTGACCTGCTCCGAGAGGAGCCCACGGGCGGCCACGGGCAGCTAGCCGCGAATGTCGTAGCTGAGGAAGAACCACTGGGCGAAGAGGTGGGGGACGTCGTCCACCGACCAGTCCACCATGCCGGCTTCGAGATCCTCGTCGTCGTCGAACTCGGTCAGGATCGTGGCGGTGGAGGCGCCGTCAAAGAGGGTCCAGGTGGTGGCCTCGGCAGTGCCGGAGAACAACAACCCGGTGGCGAGCAACAAGAACAACAGCGAGCGGATCGGCACGGTCACCTCCACACACCCTTGGCGCACGGGCTCTGGGTGTGTGGAGGTCCGTGGTTTCGCTTTGTGTCACGAGAAACGAGGGAAAAGGCCCGCGTCGGCAGTGCGGCTGCACGCCCGGGGCAGATCATGAGCAGAAACAGGCACTTGTCGGCCCCCGCGGAGGGTGCCGGGAGTGGCTTCGGCCTAGCCGCTGGCCTCGACCCAGGCCTCCAGGTCCTCGGGCAGCTCCGGGTCCTCGTCGAGCCCGGCGTAGGCGACGCCCAGGTTGGCCTTGAACATCTCGTCGAAGTGGCCGCGGATGCGGTCGCTGAAGAGCCCGATCGACTTGAGCGTCGGGATCACGAAGCCGCGGATCGGGCCCCGGCGCCCACCGTTGCGAGCGATGGCGGCGCGGATCGTGTCACGCTCCTGGGCCAGGCGCCCCATGGCCTCGGCGGGATCGATGCCCACCTCCTTCCAGAGGTCCATCACCGACTGGCGCATGGTGTAGCCGGCCCGGCTGTCGATCAGCAGCCGCGCCGATTCGAAGGCGAAGTCCTCCACGGACGCGCGCTCCTCCTCGGACAGGCTGGGGACCACCGCGTTCAGGTACTTGATGCCGTAGCCCGTGTGGCGGGCCTCGTCGCGCGCCACCAGGGTGAGCAGCTGCTTCAGCAGCGGCTCGCGGGTGGCGTTGCGCATGTCCCGGAAGCTGTAGAGCGCCAGCCCTTCGGTCACGACCTGCATGCCGACGGTCTTGTGCATCCACGACTCCGTCGAGAGCACCGAGTCCAGCAGGGTCTTGAGCGAGGGGGCGATCTCGTGAACCTCGTCCAGCTTCTGGATGTAGGTGGCGAAGACTTCCACGTGCCGGGCCTCGTCCAGGGTCTGGGTGGCCGCGTAGAACTTGCCGTCCATATGCGGCACCGCGTTTACCAGCTGGGCGGCGACCATGAGCGCGCCCTGCTCGCCGTGCAGAAAGTTGGAGAGCATGAAACCGGCGCTGCGCCGCGAGACCCCCCAGCGGGTCTCGGGGCTCAGGTCCTTCCAGAAGCCGGTCTCCTGGATCGGGAAGCCGCCGATGCTGATGGTTTCGGAGAACGCTTCGCGGTCGATCTCCTGCTCCCAGTCCAGGTCCCGCAGGGCGATCCACTGGCGGTCCAGCGCGTTGGCGTAGAGGGTCCGGAGCTCGTCGATCTCGCTGTCGTAGTTCCAGCTGTAGAGGGCCTGCAGGCCCGCCTCGACGGCATCGCCCTCGTGGGGGTGGCGCTCGGGGAGCGGGGTGGGTGCGGGCGTGTGGGTCTCGGCGCTGCTCATGGGGGGCCTCCGGGCGCGAGCTGGGGTCGGGTCCAGGCTAGATCCAGCTTAACGAGCGGTCAAGCGGCTCAAGCGGTCGATGGGATGCTCCGATCCGTTGGGCATGGCCCACCCCGCCGAACTTCCCTGTCCCATCTGCAACGCCGACCTGCCCCTGGCCGGCGACGAGAGCCTGGGCGACGACGTCTACTGCACCTACTGCGGCGCCCCCAGCGTGCTGGTGGGGCGGGACAAGGACGATCCGAGCACCTGGGACCTGGAAGAGGACCTCTAGCAGGCACCGGGTCCCGGCGGGACAGTCCCGTCAGTTCCGGGGTCCCGGCGGGACAGTCCCGTCAGTTCCGTCAGGAGTCGAGGTCCCGGGCGAAGTCCCGGACGCCCTCCTCCCAGGCCGGCAGCCGGATCTCCGGTGACTGCACGGTTGTCAGGGGCGCGAAGCGCGGCCGCACGGCGGGCCTCGGGAACTCCGGGGTCGACACCGGCTGAACCGGGGTCGCGATGCCGAGGGCGTCGTAGAGCGCGCGCGCCAGGTCGAACCAGCTGGCCTGCCCGCGGCCGGCCAGGTGCCAGGTTCCGTAGGCCTCCGTCTCCAGCAGGCGGGCGATGCCGGCGGCCAGGTGCGGGACGTAGGTGGGAGAGCCGAACTGGTCGGCCACCACCCGCACCTCTTCGCGCTCGGCCAGGCTGCGCATGGTCAGCGCGAAGTTCTTGCGCGTGGTCGAGTAGAGCCAGGCGGTTCGCACCACGTAGTGGCGCTCGTTGTAGGTGCGCACGGCGTCCTCGCCGGCCAGCTTGCTGCGCCCGTACACCTGGAGCGGGTGGGTCTCGTCGAACTCGCAGTAGGGGCGGTCGCTCTCACCGTCGAATACGTAGTCGGTCGAGACCTGCAGCAGCGCCGCCCCGCAGCCGCGGGTGGCCAGCGCCAGGTTTCGAGGCCCCAGGGCGTTGACCCGAAAGGCGCCCTGCGGATCCGCCTCTGCGCCGTCCACGTCGGTCCAGGCCGCGCAGTTCACCACCAGGTCCGGCCGCTCGGCTTCCACGGCCGCGCGAACCGCCTCCAGGTCGGTCACGTCCAGGCGCTTGGAGTCGGCGCCCAGCACCTGGTGCTCCGCCAATGCCGCGGTCAGGGCCAGGCCGAGTTGACCGCGGGCGCCCGTCAGCAGGATCTTCACGCCTCGCCCGTGTAGCGAGGCAGACGCTCCATCAGCTCCGCCAGCGGCAGGGCGGCGGCGTCGCGGGCCGAGACCACCGGCTCCTCGACGGGCCAGCGGATGCCGATCTCCGGGTCGTCCCAGGCCACGGCGATCTCGCACTCGGGCGCATACAGCGCCGAGCACTTGTACTCCACCTGCGCGCGCTCGCTGGTGACGCAGAAGCCGTGCAGGAAGCCGGCGGGAATGAAGAGCTGGTGGTGATTCTCCGCCGACAGCATCTCGCCCACGTAGCGGCCGAAGGTGGGTGAGCCCACCCGGGCGTCCACCGCCACGTCGTAGACTTCGCCCTCGATGACGCGGAGCAGCTTGGCCTGGGCCTGCGGGGCGAGCTGCGCGTGCAGGCCGCGCAGGGTGCCGTGCACGGAAGAAGAGTGGTTGTCCTGCACGAAGTCCGCGGGGATGCCGTTCTCGCGGTAGCGCGTCGCCTGGTACGACTCCAGCAGGAAGCCGCGGTCGTCCCGGTGGACCCGGGGCTCCACCACCACGACGCCGGGAAGCTCGGTGGTCCGGAACTTCACGCGCTCTCCTCGCCGATGCGAATCAGGTACTGCCCGTAGTCGTTGCCCTTCATGTCGTGGCCCATGCGCAGCAGCTCGTCGCGTTGGATCCAGCCGCGGTGGAAGGCGATCTCCTCCAGGCAGGCCACCTGGAGGCCCTGTCGCTCCTGGATCGCGTGGATGAAGTTCGAGGCCTGGAGCAGCGTCTCGTGGGTGCCGGTGTCCAGCCATGCGATGCCGCGTCCCAGACGCTCTACCCGCAGCTCCCCCCATTCGAGGTACTGGAGGTTGACGTCGGTGATCTCCAGCTCGCCCCGGGCCGAGGGCATCAGCCCGGCGGCCACGTCCAGCACGCGATTGTCGTAGAAGTAGAGCCCGGTGATCGCCCAGTGGGAGCGCGCCTGCGCGGGCTTCTCCTCCACGGACAGCACGCGCCCATCGGCATCGAACTCCGCGACGCCATAGCGCTGCGGATCGCGCACCCAGTAGCCGAACACGGTGCCGCCGTGCTCGTGCCCGGCCGCGCGCTCGAGCAAGCCCGCGAGTCCGGCTCCGTAGAAGACGTTGTCGCCCAGGGCCAGCGCCACGCGATCGTCGCCGACGAAGTCCCGCCCGATCAGGAAGGCCTGGGCCAGCCCGTCGGGGCTGGGCTGCTCGGCGTAGGACATCGAGAGGCCGAAGCGGCTGCCGTCGCCCAACAGCTCCTGGAAGCTCGGCAGATCCCGCGGCGTGCTGATCAGCAGGATCTCGCGGATGCCCGCCAGCATCAGCGTGCTGATCGGGTAGTAGACCATGGGCTTGTCGTGAATCGGCAGCAGCTGCTTGCTCACGGCCCGCGTAATCGGTTGCAGGCGCGTGCCGCTGCCGCCGGCGAGGAGGATGCCCTTCATGGGGGCGGAAGTGTAGCGGAGAGCGCCGAGAGGGACGCTCCTGAACGCAGGTGTGGTAGTGGCTACGGGAGGAAGCGGGCGCGGCTGGCCAGCTTGCGGGGCAGGTACTCCTCGATCACGTAGTTGAGCCCCCACTTGGCCAGCGCCTGCTGCTCGGCGCGCACGTTCATCTTCAGGAGCTTCTCGATCGCCTTGCGCCACTCCTTGTGGGACTGGAAGAAGGGGTCGTTCTTGAGGGCGTCCTTGGCGCGCTTCACGTCCACGTCGTGGAGCGGGTGCGTCGGAAGCTCGTAGTCGATGATGTCCTGAGGCGTTACGCCCAGGAAGCTCGCCTGGGGTACGCAGAAGAACTGCGACAGATGCGCCGCGTTGCCCGAGCCCACCTTGAGGGTCCGGTAGATGTTGGAGATGCCGTAGGGGTCGCAATCGACGAACGCAAAGACCGGTAGCCTGCACTCGTCCGAGAGCTTCCGGATGAAGCGGCGCGTGGCCCGCGTGGGCACGCCGGCCATGGAGACCAGGATGCAGTTGGAGGTCTCCCAGAACTTGTGGCTCTGCAGGCGCTGGAACATGCCGCCGGTCTCGATGGCCAGGATGAACTCCGCATCGGTCTCGAACGAGAGCTGCTCCACGCTGGACGGGATCGAGTAGGCGCCGGAGCCGAAGCGGGTGCAGTCGATGCGCACCACCTCGCCCGTTTCGCGGTCCGGGTCCAGCACCACCAGCTGGCCGGATACGGCCCCGCCGTGCTCGTCCGGCACGAAGCGGAGTTGCTCCCTCGAGATGCTGCGGGTCGAGAAGAGCGCCTCGATGTCGTCCATGACCGCGTCGGACTCGGTCTGCTCGTCGAAGCGCGCCTCTTCCCAGTTCTTGCTCTGGTAGTAAGCATCCCGCTTCGTGGCGAAGTCGTTGGTCTCCACCAACTCCTTGGAGAGACCCATCATGCGCAGCGTCTGCGCGAAGCCCTTGACCGTGTTGACCGTTAGCGTGCGGGTCTTCTTCTGCTTCCCGATCTCGAAGTAGCCCTTCTTCTGCGAGTACGAGACGTTGGACAGCGCGCGCATGGGAAAGGCCAGGTCCGGCTTCTGGAGCTTGCCGATCGTCTTGTGCACGTCTCCCGCGGTGTCGATGATGGCCTTGACGGTCTGGGCGTCGGTGGCCCCGACGTGCCTGGCGCCCGGCGAGGAGCGGCGCCCGCGCGTGGTCGTCTTGCGGGTGGCGGCCTTCTTGGTCGCCTTGCGCGTGGTCTTCTTCTTTCGTGCGGCCATTCTCTGCGGCTCCGCTACATCTTCCGGCTGCGCTCGAGAACGTCGGTGAGGTTGTCTACCACCTTGTCCCGCTCGCGGTCGGGGAAACCCAGGATCTGCTGCAGGCCGACGGCGACCTGCGGGATGTACTTCTCGATGTAGGCGCGCTTCTTGGCCTCGTCGGCCACGCGCCGTTTCTTGCGGATGTGGGTGGCTACCTGGCGGCCGCACTCCTGGAGGCCCAGCCGGATCTCCTTGATGATCTCCGGGTACTGGGCGATGGCTTCCTTGCTCTCGGAGGTGAACGGCACCCACACGCTGGCGATGTGCACCATGACCAGCATGGGGCCCACGGGCAGGGCGCCGCGCGGCTGCTGCATCTGGTACTTCTTCCAGTCGGTGCCCGTGACGGCCTTGAAGACGGCGCAGGCGCCCTGCTGGTACTGGAGCGGCACCCGGTTGGCGTAACGGTAGAGCGTGATCGAGTCGTCGGCGCTCAGGCCGCCGCCGTAGGCGAGCCCGACTTCGATCAGGAACGGGTTGCCGCGGTAGACGGCCGGCCGGCGTGAGGCCGATGCGTAGAACTCGGCCTCCACCTCCGCGCGCAGCGCCCTCTCGATCAGGTCGTCGCCGATGGGCGCGATGCAGTCCGTGGGCGGCGCCATGATCTTGGTGGCGGCGATTGCCTTGTGGAGCGCTTCGGCCTCCTCGCGCGTGACTTCCTTGGGACGCCGGCTGCTCGAAACCTTGGCCCGCTTGCAGATCTCGTCTGCGATGCGGCCCGAGACGCGCGAGAAGTCCGCCACCAGGCTGCCGCGCACGTTGCGCGAGCGCGTGTCGCGGAACATCTGCATCAGCACGCCCAGCTCGACCCCATAGGGGTGCGGCTTGATCTCGTCGGTGTCGGGCGGGAGCTCGTCGCTCACCCTGGGGAAGACGTGCTCGGCGCCGTGCTCTTCGGCCTTGGGCGGGACGTAGGTGATTTCCGCGTGCGGGTTGGCCAGTGAGATCTGCCGGATGTAGTTGTCCACCGAGTGCTGGCCGCCCCGGTAGTTGCCTTCCAGCTCGATCTCCACCCGAGTACCGTGATCGCGTGCCCAGGAGAGCGTCTTGTCCACCTTGACGCGCGGCTCGTTCTTCTGGGTGTCGATCACCAGCTCGAAGTGGTGAGCCTCCGCCTTCGCCCCCGTGCGCGTGACGATCACTACGGGCTTGCCGGTGGTGAGCAGACCGTACATGCCCGCGGCGCTGATGCCGATGCCCTGCTGGCCGCGGCTCTGGCGCAGGCGGTGGAACTTGGAGCCGTAGAGCAGGCGTCCGAAGATCTTGGGCACCTGCGCTTTCACGATGCCGGGCCCGTTGTCTTCGATCGCGATGCGGAAGCGCGTCTCGTCCACCTGGGCGATCTCGACGCGGATCTCGGGCAGGATGCCCGCTTCTTCGCAAGCGTCGAGCGCGTTGTCGACGCCTTCCTTCACCGTGGTGAGGAGCGCCTTGGACGGGTTGTCGAAACCCAGCAGATGCCGGTTCTTGGCGAAGAACTCGGAGACGGAGATGTCGCGCTGCTTGCTCGCCAGCTCCGTGGCGGTCTGGCGCGCGCGCAGAGGTCGGCCCGCGCCGCCACCGCGTTTGGCCGCGGTCTTGCGGGTCTTCTTCTTCGTCTTCTTGGGACTGCGACGTGACGGTTTGCGCGCGGCCATCCCGGCCTCCGCTCCGAAGGCAAAGGACTCCTGCTCGTTCAAGAAAGGAACCCCCCGCCGCGGATGGTAGCGGGGGCTCAGGCGTCTTCGAGGAGGGAGCCCCTGAAGCTGCCGCGAAGCCGGACGCTGCCGCTGCGAAGCATGTGGAGGACGGTGGCCACCACCTCCTGATCCGTTCTCGCCACTTCGCTGACCGCCTGAACCAGCTCCAGCAGCGTGGTCTCCGGGGCCTGTGCCGTATCGAGTGTCGCCGGTGCCGCCATCGTCCGTCCCCCTATCCTCGGAGCTTGGACGGAGCAGGAAGCGTGCCAGTTCACCGGATTTTCCTGATTTCTGGAAACCCGCAGTATTCCGGCAACTTGCGGATGAGCAACTGAGCCGCCCAAGGTTGCGGGCGGCCTTCCGGGTGCCGCATCTCGACACCGGGTGCCGGATTTCGGACACCCGGCTTCAGCACCGGGCCTCCCCGTGGGGGGGCGCAACTCGTCTTGCGTCAAGTGGGCTGCCATCCCGGCGATACAGCGGGCGGGAGTGGGAGCATGATCCACGGCCGCCCGGTCATCGACGCGGACAGCCACAAGTGCGAGAACCCGCTGGTCTTCGCCGACCACATCCCGGCCGGCTATCGGGATCGCTTCTCGGTGCTGCGGGATCGTTACGGAGAGCAGCGCTTCCGCATCCTGGACCGGCATCCGGCCAGCGGATCTCCGGACTTCGCGCGTGTCTTCCTCCAGCCCGACGGCTACGGCAAGGGAACCTTCCGGCCCTACCACCCCGAGACCACCATCGGCGGGCTCTTCAACCGCGTGCGCCTCGAGCACATGGACCGGGAGGGCATCGACCACCAGGTGATCTACGGCTCGGTGACGCTGGCGTTCAGCTCCATCCTGGATGCCGAGCTCGCGGTCGTCCTGTGCCGCGCCTACAACGACTACATCGCGGAGGACACGGCGCCTTACCGCGACCGGTTGCACCCGGTGGGTGTGCTCTCCCTCCAGGATCCCGTCGAGGCTGCGGCCGAGATGCGGCGCTGCGTGGAAGAGCTGGGGATGCCGGCGGTGAGCGTCGCGCCCAACGTCCCGCAGCCGCACCCGGCGGCGCCGGATCGCTTCCCGGACGTGCGCGTGCCCAAGCCGCTCTCGCACCCGGACTTCCGGCCGATCCTCGAGACCGCTCAGGAGCTCGACGTGGCGCTGGGCATCCACGGTGCGCCCGGCATGCAGCTCGCCGGCGGCACGTCGGACCAGCTCGACACGTTCACCCTGGTCCACGTCTTTGCCAACCGCAGCATGCAGCAGATGGCGGTGGCCCGTCTGATCTTCGACGGTGTCATGGAGGCCTACCCGCGCCTGCGCTTCGGCTTCCTGGAAGCCGGTGTGGGCTGGGTGCCCGACTTCTTCCACAGCCTGCACGAGCACTGGGAGAAGCGCATCGAACACTTCGATCCCAGCGTGGAGCCCAGCCCGAGCCGCTTCCTGATGGAGTTTGCGCGCGAGCGCCACGGGGGCCGCCTGGACGTGATTCGCAAGGCGCGCGGCCTGATGGCGATGCTCTTCCAGCCGTCGGAGCAGGAGGTCTCCGAAGAGGAGCGCGAAGCCTTCCTCTACGAACACCCCAACCTGAACCGCGATCCCCTGGAGTATCTGGAGCGCGGTCAGATCTTCTTGAGCGTCGAGCCCGACGATCCTGCGCCCGCCTGGCTGCCCCACGCCCTGGGGCCGGTGGCCCGGAACCTGTGCGCCATGGCCGTGGACTACGGCCACTGGGATGCCACCCTGCGCGGCTGCGTCGGGATGGTGGCGGAGCGTCCGGGTGTCGATCCCGACTACGCGGTTCGGCTGCTGTCGCAGAACGCGCTCGACTTCTACGGCCCGCGCCTGCGCAGCAGGATCGAGTCTGAGGAGGCGGCGTGAAGCGGCTCCAACGCGGGCCCCTGCGCCACTTCGATCCATTCCGGCGCCTGACGGAACTGGAGCGCGTTCGGCACCTGGATGCGTATCGGAGCTGGCTCGAGGTTCGCAACGGTGAGATCGATCTGAAGACCCGCACCCTGTCTCGTCGCGAGGCCTGGTTCGCCGAGCTGGAGAGCGGGCGCGTGGCCTGGCAGGGGCCGATGGACCGGGACGCCTTCTTCCAACGCTTCCACGGCACCGGCCGGCCGCTGATGGATGCGCGCACCTTGTGGCTGGTGGCCATCGCCAAGACCAACGAGGGCGAGAGCTACGGCGTGGACCTGGAGTTGCGGCGCTTCCTCGACGGTGATTCCGCGGACGCCGATCCGACCGAGCTGCACCTGTTTCTCGAGGAGCAGTACCACAGCCGGCTCCTGCTCGAGGCGTGTCGCACCTGCGGACTCGAGCTGGAGTTCCAGCGCCCGCGTTGGCTCATGCGCAGCATGATCCAGGGCGTCTACCACCTGCCCGATCGCATGCGCTTCGCGCTGGCGCTGTGCGGCGAGACTCTGGGCGCCACGATCTTCAAGGTCCTGCTGGAAAACTGCACCGCGTTCGCGGACGAGCCCGCCGTCGAGGAGCGGCTGGCCCACCTGATCGGGCAGATCTGGCAGGACGAGGTGCTGCACGTGGCGTTTCTGCGCGCGCGGCTGGGGCCGCTGGCGCTGGGCGTCGCGCGTCGGATGATGCCGCTGGTGGTGCCGGCGCTGATGCGCGAAGTGCCCCATCTCGCAGAGCTGGGCTGCGATCGCCACGAGCTGTGGCGCCGGCTGCGCGCGGGGGTCGAGCTTCCTCCGGGGTTCGACTGGGTGGAATCCGGGCAGCAAGCCCTGCAAGCTGCCTAGCACCCAAGACGGCACCCCACGCGAGGCGCGCAGGGGCGTAGAATGCGGGCCGGGGGTTGCGCATGCCCAGCGCGCAGGTTCCGGCGGTCAGCAGTGCGAGCGAGGCGGCCTTTCTGCGCCGCACGCTACTGGTCGCGGCCGCGGTATACCCGGCCTGGTACCTGGCTGGACCGCGCGGCGCGAACGACCCGTGGTGGTCGTGGTGGCTCGTAGCTGCCGTCTTCGTGGTCGTGGGGCTCGGGTCCCTGCGCAGTCGCTGGCTCGAAGCCCGCCTGGTGGACGGGATCAACGTCTGCGCCTCCCTGGTGACGCTGCAGCTCTATCTGCTGGCCTTCGCCAACGACATGCATCCCTTCTACGCCGTCGGCTCCGCCATGGCGGTGCTGGGCACGCTGCTCTTCATCCGCTCCAAGCGCAATCTCCTGATCTACGCGGCCTTCGTCGGGATCCTGGGTGCAACGCTTTCGGGGCTGTCCCCGGACGGCCGCAAGATGGCCTACTGGGGAGGTCTGCTGACGCTGGTGGGCGCCTGGTACCTGCGCCTGTCGTACCAGGAGCGGACGGCGCGGGCAGCGCGCGAGCATCAGGAGGAGCTGGAGCGCCGGGTGCAGGAGCGCACCGTCGAGCTGGCCGAGGCCAACCGCCGGCTGCGCCGCGAGATGGAGGAGCGCGCGCGCCTGGAAGAGCAGCTGCGCGTGTCCCAGACCATGGAGGCGGTCGGACGTCTGGCCGGCGGCGTGGCCCACGAGTTCAACAATCTGCTCACCACCATCAGCCTCTACGGCGAGCTCCTGCTGGAGCAGCTTTCTTTGGAGAGTCCGCTGCGGCGCGAGGTGGATCGGATCCAGAAGGCGGGCAACGAGGCCGCAGTGCTGACACAGCAGCTGCTGGACTTCAGCCGCGGCGCGGACGCCCTGCCCGGCGTGGTGGACGTGAACGCCCTGATCGAGGAAGCCGCGTCGATGCTGCGCCCGCTGGCCGGCGAGGGGGTCGACTTGATCCTGGATCTGACTCCGGAGCCGCTGCCGATCTGGGCGGATTCCGGCCAGGTCGAGCGCGCGCTGGTCAACCTGGTCTTGAACGCGCGGGATGCCATGCCCCAGGGCGGGCGACTCCACATCGAGACGGCGCTGGTGGAGGGGAACCTGCTGCGGGCCGGGGAGCCGCTCTCGTCCCATGCGGACGGCTACGTGCGAATCGCCGTGACGGACTCCGGCGTGGGCATGGACCCGGAAACCCGCAGCCGCGTCTTCGATCCCTTCTTCAGCCACAAGCCGGTGGGGCGTGGAACCGGCCTCGGCCTCTCCATCGTCTACGGCATCCTTCAGCAGTCGGGGGGGCACGTCCGGGTGGAGAGCGAGCCGGGCAAGGGCGCCCGCTTCGAACTGCTGTGGCCACGCACCCAGCGGGCGGCCTCTGCCGAGGACGCCGCACCCCAGGCGACCGGCGCGCCGCGCGGCGTGGAGCGAATCTTGCTGGTGGAAGACGAGCCCGACCTGCGCGGCGCGCTGCGCCGCGTGCTTCTCGAACGTGGCTACGACGTCAGCGACGCGCCGGACGCTGAGTCGGCGCTGGATATCGCGGCGTCGTCTCCGCCCTTCGACCTGGTTCTGTCCGACGTGGTGATGCCGGGCATGAGCGGCCCCGAGCTGTTGGAGCGCCTGCCGGCGACGCGGGCGCTCCTGATCTCCGGCCACCTGAGCCATCCCTCGTTGCGGGGCCGCACTCCGCCCGCGGGCGTGGCGCTGATCCGCAAGCCGTTCGACCTGGGAGTGCTCGCCGCCAAGGTGCGCGAGCTGCTGGACGAGGCTCCGCCCAGCTCCTAGCAGCCCGGCTCGAGGAGGCTCGCACGCCTAGCCGATGAGGTCGTTCGACTCCTCCTCGGGCGAATCGGCCAGCGCGCGCTCGCTGCGCAGGATCTGCTGCACGGCCTGGCGCGTCACGCTCAGCAGGCGGGCCGCGCCACTGCGGTTGCCGTGGGCGCGGGCCAACGCCTCCTGGACCATCACGTTTCGGACCTGGCGCTGCAGGTCGCGCATGGGGATGCGGCCCACGCGCTCTGCAATGGCCGGCTCCAGCGGCGTGTCTTCGTCACAGCCGGTCTCGATGGCGGCCGCCAGCTCGGAGCGCGTGAAGGGCTTGGCCAGGTACGCGCGCACGCCGTGCTGGGCCAGCCGGAAGGCTTCGTCCGGCGACGCGCGCCCGCTCATGGCCACGGCGACCGGTGACGGAGACTGCGCGGCGGCTTCCGCCAGCAGCGGGAAGACCGAGTCGTCGGGCAGGCGCACATCGACCAGCAGGAGCTCGAAGGGAGGCTGGCCGGCCAGGGCCTCGTGGCCGGCACCCGCGGTCTGCGCCAGGACCGCGGCCGAGCCCCAACCCTCGAGGATCCGGCAGACCTCGTGACCGATGGCCTCGTCATCTTCGACGACGAGTACGCGACGGATGCGACTCGGCAACATCACCGCTTCGCTGCCCTCCCGCTTCGATCATATCACGATGCCGATCTGCCTAAACACGGTGTGTTCTCCATCGCGCTGAGGCGCAAGCCTGCTTGCACCGGTGTTCGACCCAGGCCACCGCTAGCAAGTGCCGCGGTAGCTGAGCGCCTCGGCCACGGTGCTCGGGCCCACGCGCGCTTCGCCGGCCAGGTCCGCCACGGTGCGTGCCACGCGCAGCACGCGGCGGGCGCCTCGCGCCGAGAGGCCCAGGCCATCGACGGCGCGGCCCAGCAGGGCGCTCGCGTCGGGGGTGGCGGCGACCAGGTCGTCGAGCGCCGGGTCCGGGATCTCTGCGTTGGTTCGCGCGCCGGATCCCAGCAGACGCTTCGCCTGCAGCGC
>CAMYOO010000071.1 GCA_947260035.1 uncultured delta proteobacterium | reverse complement strand
CCTCCCGCGCGGGGGTTTCATGGGCTCAACGCCGAAGGGCGAGGTCTTCCACCTCGTCCTGATCAAGCCGTCGCACTACGACGACGAGGGCTACCCGATCCGCTGGCTGCGGTCGGCCATTCCCTCCAACACCCTGGCCGTGCTGAACGGCCTGGGCCTGGACTGCGCGGAACGGCGCAGCCTGGGTCGCGACGTGGAGATCGTGGTCAGCGTCTACGACGAGACCAACACGCGCATCCGCCCCGAGCGCATCGCCAAGCAGATCCGCGACAACGGCGGCCACGGTCTGGTGGGAATGGTGGGCGTCCAGTCGAACCAGTACCCCCGTGCGGTAGACCTGGCCCGCGTCTTCCGCGCCGAAGGCGTGCAGGTGTGCATCGGCGGCTTCCACGTGAGCGGCTGCCTGGCCATGCTGCCGGAGCTTCCGGAGGATCTGCGCGAGGCCATGGATCTGGGCATCTCACTCTTCGCCGGCGAGGCCGAGGGCCGGATGGACGAGCTGCTGCAGGATGCCTACCGCGACGAGCTGAAGCCGCTGTACAACTTCCTGAAGGACCTGCCGGACCTGCGCGGCACGCCGGGCCCGAGGCTCCCCGCCAGCCAGGTCCAGCGCACCGCGGGCTCCACCACCAGCTTCGATGCCGGCCGCGGCTGCCCCTTCGCGTGCAGCTTCTGCACCATCATCAACGTCCAGGGCCACGAGTCGCGCCGCCGCAGTGCCGACGACGTGGAGAAGCTGATCCGCCACAACCTGGCCCAGGGCGTCCGCAACTTCTTCATCACCGACGACAACTTCGCCCGCAACGCCGAGTGGGAGAAGATCCTGGATCGGGTCATCTCGCTGCGCGAAGAGGGCCTGAAGATCAAGCTCACCATCCAGGTAGACACCATGAGCCACAAGATCCCGCGCTTCATCGAGAAGTGCGGGCGTGCCGGTGTGGCGCGGGCCTTCATCGGCATGGAGAGCATCGACCCCGCGGCGCTGGCCCACACCAAGAAGCGCCAGAACCGCATCACCGAATACCGCAGCATGCTCCAGCAATGGCGCGAGGCGGGCGTGATGACCCTGGCGGGCTACATCCTGGGATTCCCGTCGGACACTCCGGAGTCCATCGCCCGCGACATCGAAATCATCAAGCGCGAGCTCCCCATCGACCTGATGGAGTTCTTCGTGCTCACGCCGCTACCGGGTTCCGAGGATCACCAGCGCCTGCACAAGGAGGGCGTGCCGATGGATCCCGACATGAACAAGTACGACACGATGCACGTGACCACGGCGCACGCACAGATGACGCCGGAGGCGTGGATGGGCGCCGTGGATCACGCCTGGAAGGCCTACTACACGCCCGAACACATCGAGACGGTGATGCGCCGCGCCCGGGGCCGGGGCATGAGCCGACGCCGGACGTCCCTGCTCTGGTTCTACAGCTGTGTCGCCTTCGAGAAGATCCATCCGCTGGACGGCGGCTTCCTGCGCATGCGCAGCCGCCGCGAGCGGCGGCCCAGCCTGCCCAGAGAGAGCCCGCTGGTCTTCTACCCGCGCCATGCCTGGCGGACGCTCTACAACCAGACGCGTCTCCTCGCGCTGGTCCTGAAGTTCCGCCGCGTGGGCAAGGCCATCAAGCGCGAGCCCGGCTATCGCCAGTACACGGATCTGGCGCTGACGCCGGTGGAGGCGCCGGAGCTGGGCGAGCTCGAGCTCTTCACCCAGACCGCATCGGCCCAGGCTGCAGCGGCGAAGGCGCAGACGCGCAGCAACGCCGCGCCTGCCCGCTAGGCGGCCAGGCCGCGGCGCTTGCGGGCGCGGGTGTCCAGGCGCGCCAGCGAGTCGGGGCTGACGCCCAGGCGCGTGGCCATCTGCTCCACGTGCTTCTTCTCCTCGGCGTCCATCACGCCATCGGCGTAGACGGCATCGAAGAGCTGGTCCACCACGAACTCCCGGGCCCAGCGCTCCAGCTCCACGGCGCGCGTCGCCGGCACGCCCAGATCGGCGCGCAGGCGTTCAATGGCCTCGCGCTCATGCTCCGAGTAGTGCTCGTCCACCCAGACCAGCGCCATGGCCACCATCAGCACGGACTCGCGCACGCCCTCGGGCAGCTCCTGGAGCTGGTCGGGGGTCAAGCGCGGCCGCTCCAGCAGATCCTCGATCTCCACCGACGCGAACTGGCTGACCAGCTCGCGCTCCGAGGTATCGACGTTCCCGTCCGCCGCGGCCATGCGTGCCAGCTCGGAGCCCAGGACCTCCTGCTCGCAAGGGCCGTCCAGCGGATGCGCCTGGAGCTGGCGAATGAACTCGGACTGCAGCAGGGCATCCGCCGCGCGCGTGGCCTTGGGCTCGACCATGCCCTCGCTGATGAACCAATCCACCAGCTCGTGCACCGTATCCTGGGTGGTCTTCGGCGCGTAGCCCAGCTCCTCGCGCGCGCGCCGATTGCTGAAGCGCGCGTTGGTGCCCAGGGAGTCCAGGGACTCCGCCGTGAACATCGGCTCCTTGCCGCGCAGCCGCCCCACCAGGGTGGGCAGGCCGGCAAATGAGCGCAGCAGCCAGCGAGGCATCGTGACCAACGGTCCCGAGGCGCCGGAACGCTGCGCCGCCATCGTCACCAGGTCCGTCATGCTCTGGTGGTTGCCCGAGAGGATGTAGTTGCGTCCCGTCTCGCCCTTGGTGGCCGCAAGCCAGGCGCCCTGGATGACGTCGTCCACGTCCACCCAGTCGAAGCCGCCCTCCACGATGATGGGAAGCCGCCCGCGCGCCGCATCCAGCAGCGCCTTGCCGGCGCGCGAGGGGCCGATGTCCGCCGCCCCGATGACGCCGGTGGGATGCACGATTACGGCATCGAGGCCGTCCTCGATGACCTTGCGCACCTCCTGCTCGCCCTGGAACTTGGAGCGGTCGTAGGCCGGCAGGTCGTCGCCGCCGGAGCGGGGGCTGTCCTCGTCCACCTCGCCCTCGACCGATCGCGTATCGAAGGCGTTGATCGAGCTGAAGTGCACGAAGCGCTTTACGCCGGCGCGCAACGCCGCCCGGGCCGCCGCGCCGGCGCCCCCGACATTCACCTCCTGGACCAGGCCCCCCTTGTCGCCATCGATCGAGATGATGGCGGCCAGGTGGAAGACCAGATCCACGCCCTCGAAACAGCGGACCAAGCCCTCCTCGTCACGGATGTCGCCCTTCCAGTGCTCGACGTCCTCGTGCTCGGGAAGGCGCTCGAAGCCCCCGATGTCGAACGCTCTGACCTGATGCCCCTCGCCTACCAGGAAACGGACGAGATTGTGACCCACGTGCCCGGTGGCACCGGTGACGGCGACTCTCATGGATAAGGCTCCGACGATCCGCGCAAGTAGGGTGAACACCCATGCTCCCACGCCCGGGGGGACCGGGTCAACCCGGGCGTGGGCGCGGGTTTTCGCCTCATGTGGGATTGACTTTCGTCTCTTTTTCGCTTATCCTGCCGATCGTCACGACACCCCAAGGGCCGGTGGGAGACGGTTCAGCGTGGTCACCCCCCTGGACAGATGCCCTAGCAGGCGCTTCCAGCCGGTAGGGCCCACCCCGAAAGGGGTGGGCCTCTTCCTTTTCTGGGCAGGTGGCCCTTGGCGAACTGACGACCAGCCACTCCACCGGGCTGGCAGCGCTCGCGAACGTGGCGCGGCCGGACGGCCGCGGAGCCGGTCAGAACGGCGAGGTTCGCACCACCGTCTCGTCGCGACCGGGACCCACGGAGATCAGCTCCACCGGAACTCCGGCCAGGGCCTCCACCCGGTCCACGTAGCGGCGCGCCGCATCCGGAAGATCCTCGAAGCGCCGCGCGCCGCGCACGTCCTGGCTGAAGCCCGCCCAGGTCTCGTAGACCGGCTCGGCGCGCTCCACCTCGCTCAGGGTCATGGGGAAGTCGTGGGTCAGCTTGCCGTCGACCCGATACGCCGTAGCGATGGGGATCTCGCGCTGGCCGCGCAGCACATCCATCTTGTTCAGCGCCAGGCCGGTGAAGCCGTTCACCACCGCGGCCTCGCGCAGCATCACCGCATCCAGCCAACCGCAGCGACGAGGGCGTCCCGTGGTGGCGCCGAACTCGTCTCCGGCCGCGCGCAGGTTCTCGCCGGCCTCGCCGGTCTCCTCGGTGGGAAACGGGCCGCCGCCCACGCGTGTGGTGTAGGCCTTGGTGATGCCCAGCACCCGCTCGATCCGCGTCGGGCCCACGCCCGCGCCGGTGCAGGCGGTGCCCGCCACGCAGTTGGAGGACGTCACGTAGGGATACGTGCCGTGATCGATGTCCAGGAACGTGCCCTGGGCGCCCTCGAAGAGCACGTTCTTGCCCTCGCGCAGGGCGCGATCCAGGAGCGGCGTGGTGTGCTCCACATACGGTCCGAGCCGCCGGCCCCAAGCCACCGCCTCGTCGTAGAGCTCATCGGCGTCTACCGTGGGCCAGCCGTGCAGATCGCGCAGCTCGCGGTTCTTCGCCGCCGCCAGCTCGTCGATGCCGGCACGCAGGGTCTCGGCGTCCAGCAGGTCCGCGACGCGGATGCCGCGGCGCGCCACCTTGTCTTCGTAGGTCGGGCCGATGCCGCGCCCGGTCGTGCCGATGGCGCGCTCCTTGCGCGCTTCGTCGCGCGCCTTGTCCAGGGAGCAGTTCCAGGGAAGGATCACGTGA
This sequence comes from uncultured delta proteobacterium, assembly GCA_947260035.1. GTDB lineage: Bacteria > Myxococcota_A > UBA9160 > UBA9160 > JAFDET01 > JAFDET01. The sequence goes on along the minus strand of CAMYOO010000071.1, from coordinate 8,468 downwards.
GCCCGGCCCGACACGCGCACGCGCGAGGGGTCCTTCAGCACGCCGCGGCGCGTGAGCTCGTCGATCTCGCTCAGCAGCACCACCGGATCCACCACCACGCCCGGCCCGATCACGTTGGTGGTGCCGGGCTGCAGCACGCCGGCCGGCACCACGTGCAGGACCGTCTTCTCGCCTTCGACCCACAACGTGTGTCCCGCGTTGTTGCCGCCGTGGAAGCGCACCACCACGTCGGCCTGTGCGGCGATCCAATCGACCACCTTGCCCTTGCCCTCGTCGCCCCACTGAGCGCCCACGGCTACCAGTGCCGCCACGGCTAGAGGTCCACCAGCTGAGCCGTCACGATCGGGCTCAGGCCGCGCAGGCGCTCCAGGGTGGCGTCGTCGGGCGCCGGGGAGACGTTGACCAGCATGCAGGCCTCGCCCCGCTCCGGGATCAAGGCCAGCTGCATGCGCGAGATGTTGACTCCCGCCTCGCCCAGCACGTTGCCCACGTCTCCCACCACGCCGGGTTCGTCGCGGTTGTTGATCAGCAAGGTCGGTCCCTCCGGAATGGCCTCGAGCATGAAGTCGTCGATGCGCACGATGCGCGGCTGGTGACCGTGAAAGACCGCTCCCGCGATCAGACGATCCATGCCCCCGCGCACGCGGGTCGTAATGGCACTGGCGAAGTCGGTGGGCCGGTTGGACTTGGATTCGATCACGCGGATGCCGCGGTCCTGGGCGATCACCGGCGCGTTCACCATGTTGACGTGCTCGCTCACCGACTCCAGCAGACCCTTCAGCACCGCCACGGTGATCGGCGCCACGCGCAGGTCCGCCACGTCCCCTGCGTACTCGATTTCGATCTCCTCCAGGGCGCCGGGACAGATCTGACCCTGGAAGCGGCCCAGCTTCTCGGCCAGCGCCAGGTAGGGGCGGATCTGCTCCAGCACTTCGGCCGAGACCGAGGGCATGTTGACCGCGTTCCGCACCAGCCCGGACAGCAGGAAGTCGCGCACCTGCTCCGCCACCGCGACGGCCACGTTCACCTGGGCCTGCTCCGTGGAGGCACCCAGGTGCGGCGTGCAGATCACGTTCTCGTGGGCGAGCAGCGGGTGGTCGGCGGGCGGCGGCTCGGTCACGAATACGTCCAGCGCCGCGCCTCCCACACGTCCGTCGTCCAGCGCCTCGAGCAGGGCCGCCTCGTCCACGATGCCGCCGCGGGCCGCGTTGACCACCAGCACCCCGGGGCGGGTCTTCCGGAAGGCCTCGGCGCCCAGCAGGCCCGTGGTCTCCTTGGTGCGCGGCACGTGCACGGTGATGATGTCGGCCCGGCTCAGCAGCTCTTCGAAGTCCACCAGCTCCACGTCCAGGCGCCGCGCGGCGTCGGGCGCGATGTGCGGGTCGAAGGCCACCACCTTGAGTCCCAGCCCCTGGCCTCGCAGGGCCACGATGCGTCCGATGTTGCCCAGGCCGATCACGCCCAGGGTGCGGTTGAAGAGCTCGAGCCCGGTGAACTTGCTCTTCTCCCACTTGCCGGTGCGCATGGAGGCCGCCGCCTGGGGAATGTGGCGGGACAGCGCGACCATGAGCGCGATGGCATGCTCGGCCGTGGTGACGTTGTTGCCCTCGGGCGTGTTCACCACCGCGATGCCGCGTTCCGTGGCCACGGCCAGGTCCACGTTGTCCACGCCGATGCCCGCGCGGCCGATCACGCGCAGCTTCTCGGCGCGCGCGATCACCTCGGCGGTCACCTGGGTGCCGCTGCGGATCACCAGACCCTCGGCGTCGGAGATGGCGTCGAGCAGCTCCTCCGGCGCCAGGCCCGGGCGGTAGTCCACCTCGATCCCGCGAGCCTGCTCGAGGATGTCGAGGCCCTCCTGGGCCAGCTTGTCACTCACCAGCACCTTGGGCACGGGCGATGTCTCCTTCGCGTCAGTCGCGCAGCAGCTCGGTGGCGGTGCGCACGCCTTCGCCGAGCTTGAACGAGAAGCCCAGGGAAGCCAGCGCCATCTCCACGGCCGCGATGGCGCCGATGGTGTCGAAGCGGTCGAAGTAACCCAGGTGGGCGATCCGGAAGATCTTGCCCTTCGCCGCGCCCTGCCCGTCCGCCACCGTGTAGCCCAGCTCGTCCTTCAGCCGCTTGCGCAGCGCCGGGCCGTCGATCCCGTCGGGCACCTTGACGGCGGTCAGCGCCGGACTGGGGGCAGTCGGCGCATAGAGATCCAGCCCCAGGGCGCGCATGGATTCGCGCGTGGCGTGGGCCAGCCGCTCGGTGCGCCGCCAGGTCTCTTCCAGTCCGATCTCGTCCAGGATGATGCGCAGGGCTTCCTCCAGACCGAAGAGCAGCGACACCGCCGGCGTCCACGCAGTCTGGTCGCCGTCCAGGGCCTTGAGCTCCTTGCCCAGGTCGAAGTAGTAGTGCGGGCAGGTGGCGCTCTGATGGAAACGCCGTGCGCGCTCCGACAGTGCCATGAACGCCAGCCCCGGCGGCATCATGAACGCCTTCTGCGAGCCCGATACCACGACGTCGAGGCCCCAGGCATCCACCGGCAGCTCGTACACGCCGACGGCCGTGATGGCGTCCACCACGATCAGGCGATCGTCGCGTTCGCGCACGATCTCGGCGATCTCGCGGATCGGGTGGCGCGCACCCGTGCTGGTCTCCGACGCGGTGACGTAGACCGCCTTGATGTCGTCGTGCTCCTCCAGCGCGGCGCGCACCCGGGCGGGGTCCACGGCAGTGCCCCACTCCACGTCGATGCAGGTGGTGCGGACGCAATACGCGTCGCAGATCTCGGCCCAGCGCTCGCCGAACTTGCCGCCCCGCACCACCAGGGCGTGGTCCCCGGGCGAAAGCAGGTTGGAGACCGAGGCATCCATGGCCCCGGTTCCGGAGCTCGCGAAGATCAGGACGGGCTCCGCGGTCTGGAAGATGCGCTGGAGTCCGGCCTTGCAGTGCTGGAAGATCGGCAGGAAGTCCGGCGCCCGGTGATGAATGATCTCCGGAGCCATGGCCAGTCGCACGCGCTCGGGAACGGGCACGGGGCCCGGTGTGAAGAGCCTTCGCTTCAACATGAGAGGCGCTCGAATCTCCAGGGATCCAGGGAAGCTGTAACCCCTGGAAAAGGAATTGTTTTCAGCGAATCGGGAACGACCGGGAATGTGCCCGAGCGCCCCGGGGGTGTCAATGTTGCTAGCCTCGGCCCGCCGAGGAAAGCATGCGCGACGCCCACCCCCCCGTTCTCCACGCCCGCCAGGATCACGGCTTCACGCCCGGATGCAAGGCTCGGTGAGCGAGCCGATCGCCGTCGAGCCGCGAGGCCCCCTGGATGCCGACGTCCGCCTGCCCGGCTCCAAGAGCCTCTCCAATCGGGCCCTCGTCGTAGCCACCCTGGCCGAGGGCCGTAGCCGCCTGGAGGGGCTGCTGCGGAGCGACGACATCGAGGTCATGCGCCGCGCCGTCGCCGCCCTGGGGGCGGAGGTCACCGCCGAGGCCGCTGACGTGTGGACCGTGACCGGGACCGGCGGCCGATTGCGCGCTCCGGCCGACACCCTCGACGTGCGCGCCTCGGGCACGGCCGCGCGCTTCCTTACGGCGCTGGCGACCCTGGCCCCCGGCCCCTCCACCGTCGACGGCATCCCGCGCCTGCGCGAGCGCCCCATCGAAGACCTGACCCAGGCGCTCACCCGCCTGGGAGCAGCGGTCGAAGCCCGGGGCCCCGGCGGCTGCGCGCCGGTGCACGTCCAGGGGGGCGGCCTGGGCGGCGGCGAAGCCGACGTGGATGCACGGCGCTCGAGCCAGACGGTGTCGGCGCTGCTGCTGGTGGCGCCGCTGGCGCAGAGCGACGTGCGCCTGCGCCTGCTGGAGGGTGCGCTGGTGTCCCGGCCCTACGTGGACGTGACGCTCCAGGTGATGGAGGCCTTCGGCGCCAACGCGGGCTGGGAGGACGACGCCACGCTCTTCGTGCGCGCCGCCGGTCCCTACACCGCGCGCAGCTACCGCATCGAGCCGGATGCCTCGACGGCGGCCTACTTCTTCTGCGCGGCCGCCGTGGCCGGCGGTCGCGTCCACGTAGCCGGGCTGGCTCCGGACTCGCGGCAAGCCGACGTGGGGCTGCTCGGCATCCTGGAGCGCATGGGCTGCCGGGTGGAGCCCGAAGCAGGCGGCGTGACGTTGCGGGGCCCCGGCGATGGACTGGTGGGCGTGGACGTGGACATGAACGCCATGCCCGACGCCGTGCTGGCCCTGGCGGTGGTGGCGGCCTTCGCCAAGGGCCCGACGCGCATTCGCAACGTGGCCCACCTGCGCATCAAGGAGAGCGACCGCCTGGCGGCGCTGGCCACGGAGCTGCGCAAGCTGGGCTGTGAGGCCCGCGAGCACGACGACGGCCTGGAGATCCAGCCCGGCTCCCTGCGCGGAGCCGAGATCGACACCTACGACGACCATCGCATGGCCATGGCCTTCGCCATGGCGGGGCTGCAGGTGCCGGGCGTGCGAATCCGCGACCCGGAGGTGGTGAGCAAGTCCTGGCCGAAATACTTCGAGGCGCTCGCGGGTCTATGAGGTCAGGAGGATTCCCGGCCTTGCGCGGAACGCAGCTCCTTGGGCATCCGGCGGCGGTGAAAACGCCGCGGGCGGTTGGTGAGCCAGCTCTCGGCCACTCGCCCGGGCGCGGGCTCCCCGCTGCGACCCTGGGCACAAGCGCCGGAGCAGTACCAGGTGCCGGCGGCCTCCACGGCAGCCAGGTTCAGGGCGCGCTGACAGCGTGGGCACGAACTGCTGTAGGGGCGGTAGTGGGAAGCCTTCGTCATGGCGCTCGCACTGTAGGGGTTGGTGTGCAGGAACGGCAAGCACCGCGTCCGCATCGGAGAGGAGCATGAGCGAGCCGAACTCAGACCAGGCCTCCCGGGGCTGCCGGATCGAGGCGGAGGACCTGGTGCGCCGTTTCGGCGACCACGTGGCCCTGAACGCCGTCAGCCTGAGCGTCCAGCCCGGCGAGACCTTCGGCCTGCTGGGCGCCAACGGCGCCGGCAAAACCACCTTCATCCGCCTGCTGACCGGGTACCTGGTGCCGTCGGTCGGCAGCGTGCGCGTGGACGGGCTCTCGCCCATCCGCGACGCCCGAGCGGTGCATGCGCGCATGGGATTTGCCGCCGAGACGAGCCGCATCTACCCGGAGCTGCGGGTGCAGGGCTTCCTGCGCTTCGCGGCGGGCGCCCGCGGGCTGGCCGGCCACGACCGCAACGCCGCCGTGGAGCGGACCCTTGCGCGCTTCTCCCTGGAGGACGTCGCCAACCGCATCGTCGGCAACCTGTCCAAGGGCTTCCAGCAGCGGGTCTCCCTGGCGCAGGCATTCCTGCACGACCCGCCGCTTCTGATCGTGGACGAGCCCACCAGCGGACTCGATCCGCTGCAACGCGAGGAGATCCGCGCGAAGCTGGCCGAGACGCGCGGGCGTCGGACCGTCGTCCTGTGCACCCACGATCTGGCCGAAGCGCGCTCCCTGACGGATCGCGTGGCGGTGCTTCGCGCGGGGCGCCTGGTGGCGCTGGGCGCCACCGAGGAGGTGCTCGGGACCGACGACCCGCTGGCCCTGTTCCGGGCCGGCGACGAGGCCAGCGCGTGACGGCCCTGCGCGCCCTGATCCGCAAGGAGGCGGCGGTGCTGTTCGGCTCGCCGGTGGCCTACCTGACCCTGGCCATGGTCGGCATCGTCACGGCCCTGGTCTTCTTCGACCACCTGCGGGTCTACAACCAGACCCTGTTCGTGTGGTCGAGCTCCACCATGGGCGGCTTCGAGACCGACACGATTCCCGACTACATCAATCTGCGTGTTCTGGTCTTCCTTCCCGTGATGGAGCAGCTGGCGCTGATGCTGATCGGCCTGGTGCCGCTGGTGACCATGCGCGTCTTCGCGGAGGAACGCGCAAGGGGCACCGACGAGCTGATGATCACCACCCAGCTCTCGTCGGGGCGCATCGTGGCGGGCAAATTCATCGTCGCCTACGCCCTGGTGGCGCTCATGCTGGCCGTGAGCTTCGTCTACCCGGCCGCATCCATCGTGACCGCCGGGCTCGGCCTGAAGCACCTGGCGGCCGTCTACACCGGGCTGCTGGCGCTGGGGCTGGGGATCGCCTCCATCGGGCTGGCGTGCTCCGCCTTTACCTCCAGCCAGCTGGTCGCGGCGGTATCGGCCTACGCCATCGCCTTTGTGCTGTACGACTTCACCTGGGCGACCCAGTTCCTGGCCGAGCAGCCGGCGCTGGCGAGCTTCCTGGACCAGCTCTCCATGCACCCGCGCTTCGGCGGCTTTGCCGAGGGCCTCGTGGCCGTGCCGGACATGGTCTACTTCGCGGGGCTCGGCGCCGTCAGCTTCGGACTGGCCTGGCTCTCCCTCGACCTCGAGCGGGTGCGCTGACGTGCGTGGTCTGGCGCTCGCGGGTGCGATTGCGATCGCCTTCGGGCTCGGCTCGAACTACGCCACCGGCGAGCTGGGAATCTTCGGACGCCTGAACCTGCTCGCGGGCGGCGGCGCCCTGATCGCGGCCGGGGTCCTGGCCCTGCGACGCTCGCGCGGCTTCGGAACGCCGCTGGCGCGCGGGCTCCTGCTGCGCCGCGGAGCGATCCTGCTGCTGCTGGTGCTGGCGTCGATCGGCCTGGAGCGGGCCACGGCGCGCGCGGGGCTGCGCTTCGACTGGACGCTGGACCAGCGCCATGCGCTGTCTCCGGCGGTGATCGAGCTGCTGGGCGAGCTGCCGGACGACCTGACCGCCACCCTTTTCTACGACCCCGAAGATCCGCGGGTGCGTGGAACGCGCGTGCTCATGGACTCGTTTCGGGGCACCGGTGAGATGACCGTGAGCGAGCGCGTCCTGGACGACGCGGCCGGCGAAGCCGACCGCTTCGGGATCACCTCGTCCAACTCCGTGGTGCTCGAAAGCGAGGGCCGCTACGAGCTGGTGGGCCGACCCAGCGAGGGCTCGATCTGGGAGGGGCTGGAACGCCTGCGCCAGCGGGACCGGCGCGAGGTGGTCTACTACACCCGCGGCGCCGGCGAAGGAGACCTGCGCCGTTCCGATGCACTGGGCTACTCCGGGCTGGCCGAAGCCCTGGACACCGAGGGCTATCAGGTCCGCGACCTGGTGCTGCCCGCCAGCCAGACGATCCCCGACGATGCGGCCGCGCTGCTGGTGATCGCTCCCGAGCGCGGCCTGCGGCCCGAGAGCCTGGCGATGCTCCAACGCTACATGGAGGGGGGCGGCGGCCTGCTCGCCTTCCTGGAGCCCGGCATGCCGGCCGGCCTGCCGGAGTTCCTGGAAGTCTGGGGTTTCGACTCGCCCGATGCCGTGGTGGTGGACCCGGCTGCGGGCCCGGTGGAGGGCGGCGCACCGGGCGTGCATCCGCTGGCCCACTCCTACGGCGACCACCCGATTACCCGCGTACTGAACGCGAACCGCATGACCTTCTTCCTGCAGACCCGCCCGGTGGAGGCCGCGCGCAAGCCCCAGCCCGAGGACCGCCTGCGAGCCATCGTGTACAGCAGCCCGCGGGCGTGGCTCTCGACCGACCTCGCGACCATCGCGCGGGGACAGGTGCCCCGGGACCGGGACGCGGCGACGACGGGCCGCTTCGCGCTGGTCAGCGCGGGAGCCTATCCCCGGGGAGTGCAAGGAGCGCGCGAGGGACGCATCGTGGCTTTCGGAGACTCCGGCCTGGCCTCCAACGCCTACCTGCGGTCGCTCTACAACCTGGACCTGGTGATGAACGCGGTGGCCTGGGTTGCCCAGCGGCCCGACGCGAGCCTCACCCGACGGCCCAACATGCTGACCGAGATCCAGAGCCCGCTCACGCCGCAACAGACCCTGACCATGTTCTACGGCGCCGGCCTGCTCCTCCCGGAGCTGCTGCTCATCGCCGCCGGTCTGGCGTGGATTCGCCGCCGAACCGGATAGGCACTAGCCGCTGAAGCGACCGCGCGGGCGCCGAGCCTGCGGCCCGCAAGCGCCGCCCGCCCGACTACGCGCCAACCCGTAGGGTCGCTGCGGCGCGCGCAGTGAGCCGAAGGCGAGCGTAGGGCATCGTCCTGCGAAGGCTGGCTAGCTAGCCACCCTTGGGTGGCTTGGTAGCCAGGGCGAAGCCTTTGGCGCCGGCTTGCTGGGCCACGTCCAGGACGTTGACCGCGGTGCCCAGCACCACCTTCCGGTCGCCGCGCAGGATGACCACCTTCTCGCGGGCCTGGTCCAGGCGCTCCTTCAACACCGGGTAGAGCTGATCCTTGGTGACGGTGACGCCGTCCACCTGGATCTCGCCGGTCTCGGTCACGGTCACCGCCACACCGCTCGGCGTCGTCTCCGCCTCTACGGCTTCGGGCAGGTTCACTTCCTTGCCTTGGTTGGCGATCACTGACGTGGTGACCATGAAGATGATGAGCAGGACCAGGAACACGTCCGTCAGCGGAGTGATGTTGATCTCCGCAACGATCTGCTC
>CAMYOO010000070.1:15338-17847 GCA_947260035.1 uncultured delta proteobacterium | reverse complement strand
CGAGCGGCCGCGACTCCGGCTCTCGCGAGTAGACGAAGTCGAAGAGCACCACGACTCCGATCAGCGTGATCGCGGTTTCCTTCGCCAGCAGGGCGATCGCGAAGGCCGCCAGACTGGCGGCGTAGGGGAGGCTGCGCTGCTCGGCGCGCCCCGCAGCCGTCCCATAGGCCAGCAGGGAGAGCAGAACGAAGAGGCAGCACATCAGCTCCGCCCGGCCCGAGAGCGGGGCGATCGCCTCGGTGTGTACGGCGTGGGTGGCGAACAGGACGGCGCCCGCGGCGATCGCCAGACGGTCGTCGGTGAGGCGGCGGAAGAGCAGCAGGACGAGCACGCTGTTGGCCGCGTGGAGGAGCACGTTCACCAGGTGATGGCCCCAGGTCGCAGCGCCGTGGAGCGCGTTTCCCAGGGCGAACGACGTGAGGACCAGCGGGCGATACAAGCCCGTGGACTCCGTGTAATGGGACCAGTAGTCGGTCAAGAAGAGATCCGGGATCTGACGCAGGCTCTGCAGGCGAGGGTTCCTCTCGACCAGCGGCCCGTCGTCGAGCGTGAATCCGTTCCCGATGGTGTTGGCAAAGACGAGCGCTGCGACCAGGAAGATCCCGAGCGGCAAGAGCCGTTCCGCGGTCGAGGTGGCAGGCGCCGCGGACGCGGGCGGGACCCACGCCACCGGCGCAGCTCCGCCGCTCGCGCGCCGGGTGGAGGAGCGGGCTCTTCGCGAGGGTTTTCGCCGGGCCATGCTGCTGTCTGTCGGCTCCCGATCCGGGCCGCCGGCATCCGTAACCGGGCCCCGACGCATCGTAGGCCGCGGCGAACCAGACCGCGCGCCCGGAGTGGCAATCCCCCTGGGGGCTGCCGGCCCGCGGGACCTCGGGCGGGGCGTCGCTGACGCTAGACTGTGCACGAGGACCAGGGACGGCCCCGCCGTGCCCAGGCCAGGTCGAGCCCCTGCGTTCCTCGCTGAGCGAGTCCAGCGCGTGCGAGCGGGCACGGGAGGGGGGAGTTCGTGCCCGGGACGGCATTAGAGCGGATTGCATGAACAGCGCAGATCGCCGACGCGCTGCCGTCGGGCTCGCCCTGATCCTTCTGACGAGCGTCTTCGCGCAGGGTTGCCGCGACGAACGCTCCGCGGCGGCGGACGTCCACCGTCAGGCGGGGGCCTCGTACCTGGCACAGAACCAGCTCGAGCAGGCGCTGGCGGAGTACGAGAAGGCTCGGGAGATCGACCCGGAGCATCTGCCCACCCAGCTGCAGATCGCCGTGGTCTACGCCCGTCAGCAGCGCGTGGAAGATGCGCTCGCGACCGTCCGCAACGTTACCAAGCGCGACACTGAGTTCGCCGCAGCCTACGAGCTGTGGGGAACGCTGCTCGCGCGCACTGGCGAGGTCCCCGCCTCCATTGCCAAGTTCGAGAGGGCCCTCGAGATCGATCCCCGGTCCGCGAACGCGCTTCGCAACCTTGGGGACGGGTTGGTGGTCCTCGGGCGGAACGGAGAAGCGCTGGCGGTGTTCAAGCGTCTCACGGCCGTCGACCCGAAGCTGTCGGCCCACGTGCTCGGGCGCTGGGCCACCGCGCTCGAGCGTCTGGGGCGCAAGGACGAGGCGCGCGTCAAGTACGAAGCAGCCCTGGAGGAGAGTCCGGACTACGCCCCGGCGCTGAACAACTTCGGTCTGTTTCTCGTGCGCTCGCCCGACGAGGCGGACCGCGAGCGCGGGGTCCGGCTGCTGGAGGCCGCCCTGCGGCAGAAGCCCACGGACGCGGACCTGCTCCACAACGTCGGCTGGGCCTACCTTCAGGTGGGACGGGCTACCGAGGCGTACGATCTCATGCGGCGGGCGCTCAACGCCACGCGGGAGAACGACACCCGCTACGCCGCGCGGATCGCCACGTTGCAGGAGGCGAAGGCGAGGCTGCCCCGTCGTCCGGCGTCGCCCCACGCCCCGAACGTGCTCCTGGTTGCGATCGATACCCTGCGGGCCGACCACCTCGGCGCCTACGGCTACGCGCGCGCGACCTCCCCCAACCTCGACGCGCTGGCCCACGAGGGCGTCGTCTTCGAGCAGGCGATCAGCCAGGCGCCCTGGACCGCGGCCTCCTTCGCGAGCCTCTTCACCGGCCTCTACCCGTCGGTGCACGGCCTCGACGGTGGCGTGAGCTGGGCGCCGGGGCAGAGCTCCGCCGGCGGCACGCTGCCCTTCGCCGTCCAGAAGACCCTGCCCCTGAAGCAGCCCACCCTGGCGGAGCTGCTGCGGCGCCACGGCTACCAGACAGCGGGCTTCGTCTCGAACGTCTACGTGAACTCGGTCTTCGGCTTCTCCCACGGCTTCCTGACCTACGACGACGAGCACCGCGACTACTCGCGGGCCGTCGGGCGCGTCAAGCGCCGCGGCGAGAAGACGAACGCGCGCGTCTTCGAGTGGCTGGAGCTGGGCCCCGAGGAGCCCTTCTTCCTCTTCGTTCACTACAACGATCCGCACGCGCCCTACTCCCCGCCGGCGCCCATCGGGC
>CAMYOO010000070.1:0-15279 GCA_947260035.1 uncultured delta proteobacterium | reverse complement strand
CGGCCGTGATGCTGCAGGGAGGTCAGCCCGTGAACGACCTCGCACCCGAGGACCTCGCCTACCTGATCGGCCTCTACGACGGCGAGATTGCCTACACGGATGCGCGGGTGGGCGAGCTCCTGGAGCGGGTGCGCGGGCTCGACCTGAAGCGCGACCTCCTCATCGTGGTCACCGCCGACCACGGCGAGGAGTTTCTCGAGCACGGCTCGACCAGCCACGGCTACACGCTCTTCGAGGAGCAGGTCCACGTGCCGTTGATCCTCCACTACCCGTCCCGGCTGAAGCCGCGCCGGGTGCAGGCCCAGGTCCGCCACATCGACGTCCTGCCCACGCTCCTGGCGCTCGCGCGCATCGACGAGCGGCCGCCTGGCGTGCAGGGACAGAGCCTGGTGGCGCTGGCCGAGGGCCGCACCGAGCAGGGGCCCGAGATCGCGATCAGCGAGGCCACCTACGTGGGCCAGCGCAAGGCGCTGCGCCGCAGCGACGGGCTGAAGCTGATCCGCAGCTTCGCCGGCGAGCCCGATCGCCTCTTCGATCTGAAGCAAGATCCCCGCGAGCAGAGCAACCTGCTCGCCGCCGGTGAGGCGCCACCGGAACCGCTCGTGAACGAGCTGACCGGGTGGCTCCGGGAGAGCCAGCAGACCCGGACCGCGCTCTTCGGCGAGGACGGCGTGGCGCAGGAAATCATTCTCGATTCGGAGACGCAGGACCGGCTCGAAGCGCTCGGCTACATCGAGTAGCAGAGCGGCGCTCGCGTTCATGCTCGGAGTCGATCCGGGCGCGTCGTCTCGCCGGGCCAGACTCCGGCTGCCAGGACTCCACCGGGAGCGCCTTCGCCGGCTTCTCGACGACGAGTGCCGAAACTGGCGGCTCCTGATGGACTTCGAGGTTCGCGACCCGGTGGAGCGTGTCGAGAAGGTCTGCGGCTCGAGTCCAGCCTAGCCGGGCCGACGAGCCCGTGGCCACGGATTGGATCGCCCCGCTGACCCTCTTGATTGAGTCCCCCAGTGCGGCAGACCGCCGCGCTGCGAAGACCCGCCCGAATCCTGGACGCCGGGGGCTCAGGGGCCGGCGTCGGGCCGCCGCGTACGCTTCCAGAAGTGGGTGCCGATCAGGACCAGCGCGATGCAACCGTACTGGGCGGGCGTGAGTCCCAGGTAGCGCGCGTCGGGATCCGGCAGATCGGTGTGGCGCAGGAAGTCGCCCAGAAAGCGCGCGGGCGCGTAGAGCCAGGCTACCACCCAGACCGTCGTTCCCGCCGGGCGCGGCCGGCGATTGAGGCAGAGGATGGCGGGCACCAGGACGAGGAGTGTGTAGAGGAACTCGTAGAGACCGAGATCGTGACGTGCGCCGTGGGGGAACTGGATCGCCAGGGGGAAGTCGCTCAGGCGCCCGATGTGATCGTGGACCAGCGTGCAGCCGAGCCGACCGAAGACCCATCCCACGACCAGCCCCTGGAGCGAGATCTCGGCCTCCACGAGCCAGGGTCGCCCGCTGCGGCGAAAGTGGATCCACAGCCCGAAGAGGGCCCCGAAGAACCCGCCGAAGGAGCTCATGCCGTTCCAGAACTGGAGGTAGAAGCCGAGCCCGCGACTGCCGAGCGGCTGGGGATCGAAGGCGATCGCTGCCAGGTGGGAGCCCAGGAACCCGGCGCACAGCGCCCACACGATGGCCTCGGAGATGTCGTCGCGGGGGATCCCGAGCACCTTCGCGCGGTGGTAGGCCCAGGCGACTCCGACCAGGATGCCGGCTGCGACAAGAGTCCCGAAGGCTGCGGTGTTTCGTCCGCCCCACAGGGGGATCTCCATCGCTTCGAAGTACGGAATCACGACCGGGGCGGCTCCCGTGCTTGACGTGGGTCACGACACCAGGCCAGAATACACTGGGGGTTCCACCGGAGGGTCGCCTTCATGAAGACCTTTCTCGCCGCGCTATGCCTGGGCGGGCTGGTTCTTCCCCTGGTCCTCGAGGCCACCCTCGGCTGCACGCTGCTTCTCGATGGCGGGGAGGCGGTCGGTGACTTCGCCGACAACACCTATACGTGCCGCTGCGTCTGCACAGCGCGCATGCTGGACACCGGAGAGGTCGACTACCCGGTCTGCATGACGCCCGAGCTCAACCCGAACCTGGATCCCGGCATGGGAACGGATCCGAGCGCCGCGGAGCTGGAGGCCGACTGCGAGGCCCGCGTCCAGGCGAACATCCAGGCGATGGGGAGCTTCTGCCGCGTCGGGCCGATGCTCACCTGCGACTGCGCCGTCGCCGCGACCACCCAGTACGTCGAGTCCTGTGACGATCCCTGTCTCGAGCGCCCTCTCCTGAACCGGACTCGCTGCGAGGATTTCGCCCTGGAGGAGGCGTTCGCGAACTTCACCAATACCGAGGGTCTCGACCCGGTGTGCCTGTCCGGTGGCGAGGAGCCGGTGCCCCTGGGCACGGCCCTCTTCGGCGGCCTCAGCACCTGCGACGTGAGCGGCGACGCCACCGTGGATGTGGACGACAAGAGCAAGACCGTGGATGCGGTCGGATCGGTCGCGTTCGATGGCGGTCCCTGTCCCGGGCAGAGCTGTGACGTCGGCATGATTTACCGACTCGACATGGACTCGATCGAGTTCAGCGGCCTGTTCGGGCTGGGCAAGGTGCGCGTGGAGGACCTGCTCGCCGCGGGCGGTACGGCGGCGGCAGCGGCGAGCGTGGACAGCCTCGGCCAGGGGAGCTTCCCGCCGCAGGCGGCCCGCTCCTCGGGTCAGGGAACCCGGCGCAACTTCTTCGCCGGCGTGGAGACCGGCAGCGAGAGCGGGACGGTCGCGATCTCGAACCCGGAGCCGATTGCCGTGCGGGTCAACTGGCAGGGACGTACGTGCGCGGTCGAGGGCGCGCTCAGCGGGGCCACGGTCGAGGGCGAGTCCGCGCTTGGCGTCTCGATGGACCTGTTCGGGATCCTCGTCAACCAGCCGCCGAGCGCGGACGCGGGTGACGACCGCGCGGTGGAGTGCACGTCGCCGCAGGACACCACGGTCGACCTCGACGGCTCGGGCAGCGAAGATCCCGACGCCAACATCGTCTTCGCCACCTGGTTCCGCGGCGGGCGCCTGGGCGACGAGATCGGCAGCGAGCTCGGGGTGGAGGTCGGCCAGGGCCTGGGCGTTGCGGAGATCTACTACCTCAAGGTGGTCGATGCCTTCCTCCAGGGCTCGGAGGACTCGGCGGTCGTTCTCGTGGTCGACACCACGGCGCCGGACCTCACGGCACCGCAGGACGTGGCTCTCGAGTGCACGGGGGCCCAGACCCCTGTGGCGCTCGGGGACCCCATCTATGGAGATCTCTGCGACGACTCGGTGGACCTCACCAACGACGCACCGGCCGCCTTCCCGGTGGGCCAGACCGTGGTGACGTGGTCCGCCACCGACGACGCCGGGAACACGAGCACCGCGGTCCAGGTGGTGACCGTTCAGGATACGACCGCGCCTACGTTGAGCCTGGCGCTCGACCCGAGCCTCCTCTGGCCGCCGAACCACCACCTCACCCCGGTTGGGGCCACCCCGGAGGCCACCGACGTCTGCGATCCCGATCCCGCGATCCGGCTCGTCTCGATCGCGAGCAGCGAGCCGGACGACGCCAGCGGCGACGGCAACACTGCTGGCGACGTCCAGGGTGCCGCCTTCGGAAGCGACGACCGGGAGTTCGAGCTTCGCGCCGAGCGCCAGGGCGGGGGGAGCGGTCGCGTCTACACGGTTCGCTACGAGACGGCCGACGCGAGCGGCAACGCTGCGTCGAGCGAGGCCGCCGTCAGCGTGCCCAGGAGCAAGGGCAAGAAGAAGTAGCGGAGAGCCAAGACGTGGCGATCCTCAGGGTCAGCGCCCGGGGGCCGGCTTGACTGCCGAGGGGCCCGGGGTTGTTGTGCCCTCCGGTCCGCCGGATCCGCCAGCCTGGGGCTGTGCTACTTGATCCCGCGTGACGAGTCGAAGACGGGCGATCCCCGCAGCGCTGCTGCTGCTTCTGACTCTGGCGTGCCCGGGCGCCGACTCCGGCACACCCGGCGCTGCGCAGGAAGCCCCTCACGGGCTCCTCCTTGTCGTGCTGGACACCCTGCGTGCCGACGGGCTCTCCCTCTATGGGAATCCGCGCGCCACTTCGCCCGCCCTCGACCGGCTGGCGGAGCGGGGCGTCGTGTTCGAGCAGGCCGTGAGCCACGCGCCCTGGACCCTGCCTGCCTTCGTCGGGCTCTTCTCGGGCAGCTACCCGTCACCCCGCGTCTTCGCCGAACAGCGTCTCCAGGTGACGCTGGTGGAGGCGCTTCGCGAGGCGGGCTACGCCACAGCGGCGTTCACCGAGGGCGGCTTCGCATCGAGCGTCTTCGGGTTCGACCGGGGCTTCGACACCTACTGGGAGCTGGAGGGAAAGGTGGCTCTCGCGAAGGACGGCGAGCTGCTCAAGCCAACGTACGAGGGCGGCGTTGCGAAGACCGTCGACGCCGCCCTCTCCTGGCTGCAACAGAACGGCGGGCGGCGTTTCTTTCTCATGCTCCACACCTACGAGATCCATTTTCCGTACACCTACGACGGTTACGCGAAGACGCTTTCTCCGGGGCGACTGGGGCCCGCGTATGAGCCGAAGGAAAGCAGGGCGGTGAAGCGAGGGGAGCTTCAGCCAAGCGCCGCCGACGTGGCCTACGTGCGCGCCCTCTACGACGCCGGCGTCCGCGTGGTGGACCAGCATCTGGAGCGCCTGTTCGAAGGCCTCGAGGCGCTCGACCTCGCCGACCGGACTGTGGTGGTCGTGACCAGCGATCACGGCGAGGCCCTTGGAGAGCGGGATCTGCGCCACCTGGGGCGCCACGGGGACTGGCTCTACGACGAGCTGCTGCACATCCCGCTGATCCTGCACGACCCCCGCGTCCGCCACCCCGTCCGCCGTGTGTCCGCGCAGGTGCGCCTGCTGGACGTGCTCCCCACGCTTCTGGATCTGGCCAACACGACGCCGGCGGCGGAGACCGACGGCCGCAGCCTGCTCCCGCTGGTGCGCGGCGAGGAGTCGGACGACCGCCTGGCCTTCGGTCGGAGCCATCCTATCCATGACTACGACCTTCGGCGAACCTGCATGCGCGACGGCCGCCACAAGCTGATCGCAAATCTGGCGCCGAGGCCCCCGGAGGTCCCGCCGCTGGAGCTCTACGAGCTCGCCGAGGATGCACGGGAGCACACCAGCGTGGCCGACGCGCATCCCGCCGTGCGCGATCGGCTCGGCCTGGCTCTGCGAGAGCACTGGCACCGGACGGGCGATGACGCGGACATCGCGCTCGACATCGACCAGGTGTTCCCTGACGCGCTTCGCGAGCAGCTCCGCGCCCTGGGCTACCTCGACGAGTAAGGGCCGTGAAGGGCTCGGACGGTACGAGCCCGGCGCGGTCCGGGACGCCACGGCTCGGCTCGCCCAGGGGCCCCGTTGCAGAGGATCCGGCGCGTGCTGCGCCGCGCACGCGCGCGCCCGACCGAGCGCAAGCGCTTGGAATCAGTGCGTTTCGGTCGCCTGAATCCTGTGGCCGGGATCGGCCGCAGCGCAGCGAGACCTTCAAGCTCTCAAAGGACCCGCTTCCACGTCCACTGGCGCGCCGTGGCTCAATCTGGTGGAGCGCTGGTTCGCCGCGCTGACCCAGAAGCAGCTCCGCCGCCTTCGTTGTCTTCGCCGTCGTTGCAGGCGGGCGACTCGCTCGTCGAGCTGCGCTCGGCGAGCGGAAGGATCTGGTAGACCGAGCCGCAGGCGAGCGTAGGGGCTCGGCCGCCTGAGAACTCCTCAGGCGGTGACGAGGCCCGAGCGGATCGCGAAGCGGACCAGGCCCGACACCTTGTGGATGTCGAGCTTGTCCATCAGGTTGGCGCGGTGGGACTCGATGGTCTTGAGCGAGACGCCGAGCTCCTTGGCGATCTGCTTGCTGGAGAGGCCCTCGGCGATCTGGGCCAGGACTTCGCGCTCCCGGTCCGTGAGGGACGCCAGTGCGGCCTCGGGACGCTCCGTCGGGTGGGCGATCGCGTCCACCACCTGCTGCGTGATGGTGGGCGAGAGGAAGGAGTCGCCCGCGCGCACCGCGTCGATGGCCTGCAGCAGGTCGGCGGTGGCCGAGTCTTTGAGCACGTAGCCCGAGGCGCCGGCGCGCAGCACCTCCTCCACGTAGCTGCGGTTGTCGTGCATGGACAGGATCAGCACCTTGGCGGTGTTCCCGTTCTTGCAGATGCGACGGGTCGCGGCGATGCCGGAGAGGCCCGGCATCGAGATGTCCATCAGCACCAGGTCGGGCCGCCTGTCGGTGGTGAGCTGTACCGCCTCGTGTCCGGTCGTGGCCTCGCCGACCACCTCGAAGTCTTCGCGCTCTTCCAGGAGGCGGCGCAGGCCCTCCCGAACGAGCCGGTGGTCGTCCGCCAGTACGATCTTGGTTTGCATTCGCTCTCCCGCGAAGGGCGTCCGATCGTGAATCGTGTCGGCGCCGTCGCGAGCCCCACTCTAGGCGTCCGTCCGGCTCGGGGGAAGCCCGTAGGGTCGGGGAAAACCCCCGGTTTCGGGTGTGTTTTCGTCCCAGGCCGCCCACGAAAAAAGGCGGACACGCTGTCTCGCGCTCAGGAGTCCCCGGAAGCGCTGGGCGGGGGGTCGCCTCCGTCGTCGGGGCGCGTCAGGTTGCGCAAAACGCGCTGCGCGCGCGCAATGGCCGAGCGCTGAACGCGCAACTCCTCGGTGTGGGCTGCAAGCTGCCGATCGAGCCGCTCGCGTGAGTCCGCCATCTCCTCGATCCGCGTTTCGATGTGGCGCAGCCGGCGCTCGATCTCGCTGAGTGTGCGTTCGGCAGCGCTGTCCGGGGCGGCGACCGGCGCTGCGGCGATGCCCGGGAAGGGCGTCTGCGCCGGCTCGGGCGCCGGGGTCGGCTCCGGAGGTGGCGCCGCCGGGGTCTCGCCGGCCGGGGGCACCTCTACGGACGGCGTCGCCGTCGGCGGCGGCGGGATCACCTGGCCCGGAACGGCCGGCAGGTCCTCATCCTCCGGGGTCACCGCGGTGACCTCCGGCTCGTCGCCGTCGCCGGGCCCGGCCAGGTCGGCCTCCGAGATCGTCACCGGGTCCGCGCTGTCCTGGGTGCTCAGGCCGTCCAGGGGAGGGAAGTCGGGCAGGGAGTCGCGGATCTCCTGGTCCGAGGACTGGGCGCGCCGGCGCAGGAAGAACCAGACGGCCAGCAGGGCCGCCACGATGGCTGCGATGGGCAGCATTCCGAACCCGGAGTCGTCCTCCTCGGCGACCGGCGGCTCGGGCCGGCGCGGCACGGGCGCTTGCGGGCTGGGCTTCGCCGGAGGCTGGGGTGCGCGGGCGCCCAGGGGAGCCGGCTCACCCTGGGGGGCCTCGGTGCCGGGCGGAGCGTCCGGCCCCTTCGGCGGAGGGGTCGCGCGCGGCAGGGCCGGGGGCGGAGCCGGCGGCTTGGGCGGCGCCTGGGCCACGCGCTGCGGAGCCGGCTTGGGCTTGGGCGGCGCAGGCGGAGCGGCCTTCGGCGCGGCTGCCTTCTTGGCCGGCGCACGCACGTCGATCACGATTCGATTGGGGCCCTTCAGCGTCATGTCCGCAACCTGCGGCTGGTCCACGGTCAGCCGGATCAGCGCCACGGCTCCATCGCCCTTGGGCTTCACGCGCACGGACTGCACCAGGCCCCGGCGTCCGCCGATGGCGTAGGCGCCCGTGGCCGAGTCCAGCTCGACCGTCAGCTCGGTGACCTTGCCCCCGGCCGACGGCAGCGATTGACTGCGGATGCGGTACTCGCTGGGCGCATCCAGCTCCAGCACCACGCGCGTGTACCCCTTGTGGGCTCCCACGCGGACGTCGACTACGCGTGCGGCTTCCGCGCGTGCGGCAACCAGCACGGCCAGCAACAGGACCGGGACCAAGACGCGTCGCATGCTCACTCTCTCCTAGGCCGTTGACCGGCGCACTTGCGGGGCGGCGGGGGGAGAGGGTGCGAGGAGGGGGCGCACTTCTAAGATCGCCCGCTGGATGCGCGGACCGTACCACGACACCAGGGTGCCGTCGATGCAATGGATGCGCCCGTCGCGCGCCGCCGGGATGGGGAGTGTCGCCAGCTCCTCGGCGTCGGAGGGTCCGAACGCGTAGGGCTCGTCGGGCAGCAGGATCACCTCCGGCGCCGCCCGGGCCACGTCGTCCAGGGTCACCCGCGGATAGCGCCGGTCGCCCCGTTCGGCGAAGACGTTGCGCCCGCCGCACAGCGCCAGAAGGTCGTGGATGTAGGTGTCGCCGCCCACGCTCATCCAGGGGTCGCGCCAGATTGGACAGAAAACGCGCGTCCGGCGCGCCGGCCCCTGGGTCTCGGCGTGGCGAAGCGCCTCATCCAGCGGTGCCAGCAGGGCCGTGCGCGCCTGCGCCGGGGCGCCCAGGTCTGCCAGCCGGCCCAGCAGCGCCGCGGCCTGGCGCACCGTGCGAGGGTAGGTCACCCACACATCGATCCCCGCCCCGCGCAGGCGCTCCACGGTGCGCCGGGTGTTCTCCTCGTGGTTGGCGATCACCAGGTCCGGGGCCAGGGCGATCACGGCGTCCGTGTCGGTGTCCTTGGTGCCGCCCACCTTCGGCAGGGGGGCCACGCCCTCTGCGGGATGCACGCACCAGTCGGTCACGCCCACCAGCCGCTCGCCCAGGCCCAGGGCGAAGAGCGCTTCGCTGAGGCTGGGCACCAGCGATACGATGCGCCGCGCATCGCGTCGGCTCACGGTGCGAAGCTCACCTCGAGAACCCCGTCTTCGAGCCGGGCGCTGATGATCTCGCGGCCCGTCAGGGAGGCCGGCAGCGTCACCACGCGCTCGGCGTCGCGCACGCGAACCAGCAGGCGCTCACCGTTGCGCGTCAGGCGCAGCTCCTCCTTGCTGGCGCCCGGCAGATCGATCTCCAGCAGCGCGCGCTCGCCGCGCTTGCGCAGCCGGATGGGTCGCGCGCGGGTGAAGAGCGCCGCCGGGTCGCGCTCACCGTAGAGCTCTGCGCCCAGCGCGCCCAGCGCCTCGGCACCCAGCACCTCGTGCGGCTGCAGCGGCGCGTAGAGGAGCGGCACCGGGAAAGAGGCCCGGATCTCGGCCAGCTCCTCGCCCTGTCGCTGGGCCCAGCGTGCGAAGTAGCCGCCCGCGGCGTCGTCGGGCAGCACCCGGTTCACCAGCACCGCGTCGGTGGCCACCCCGTAGAGCGACAGGTAGGCGAACGAGCGGCGCGTCTCCTCCACGACGACACGCGCCGGGTTCACCACCAGGCGCGCCGTGGTGCGGTCGCCGTCCAGCAGGATCTGGCGCACGTCCTCCACCTCGCGGTAGAGGCGCTCGAAGGCGTCGAAGAACTTCTCCTCGGGGATCAGCTTGCCGGGCACGATGCGGTTCACGATGGGTCGCAGGGCGCGCACGCCGCGCCGCTTGATCTCCCAGAAGTTCTCCATGAACAGGCGCAGCGCGTCTGGGAAGCGCAGCATGCGCAGGGTGTCACCGGTGGGAGCGCAGTCCACCACACACAGGTCGAAGTCGCCGGTGGCCTCGACCTCGCGCACCGCGCGCAGCGAGACCAGCTCCTCCATGCCGGGGAAGACCAGCAGCTCTTCGGCCACCAGCTCGGAGGTCTCCTCGCGCAGCAGCTCTCGCAGCCACTCCTGGATCTCGGACCAGGCGCGATCCAGCTCGTCAAGGACGCCCACTTCCTGGGCCACCAGGCGCGGCGCCACCTCGATGGGGCGCGCACCGATGGGCCGCGCGAAGGCATCGCCCAGGCTGTGGGCCGCATCGGTGGAGAGCAGGAAGGTGCGCCGGCCCTGCTGAGCGGCGTGCATCGCCGTGGCTGCGGCCAGGCTGGTCTTGCCCACGCCGCCCTTGCCCGTGAGCAGCAGCACGCGCATCAGTCGGCGCTCCGGGCGAAGCGCACCCGCAGCTGGTCTCCGTCCAGGCGAGCCGCGGCCAGGTCCAGCGGAGCGATGCGGCGCGGCAGGCGCAGCGAGCGGCGCAGCGGGCCCGCGCGCACCAGCAGCTCGTCGTCCAGCTTGGCCACGTCCAGCAGCGCCGGGTCTGCGCCGGGCAGCGGCAGGCACAGGGCGTAGCCGTCGCCGTCGCGCTCGAAGACCGCTTGCGAGGGCGGGGACAGCACGGCCGCCGGGTCGCGCTCGGCGAAGAGCTGCTCGCCGTGGGCGGCCAGGCGCTCGAGGCCGGTGACCTCATCGTCCTGCAGCGGCGCGGGCAGCACCGGCAGCGGGGCGAAGAGCGAGGCCACCTCGCGCAGCCGCTCTTCCTGCAGGCGTCCCCAGTCGGCGAAAAAGTCCTCGGAGACGGCGGCCTCGGGCAGCAGCCGGTTCATCACCACGGCGTCGCAGGGCAGCTCGAAGAGGGACAGGTCGGTCCAGGCGCGGCGCGCCTCATCGATCACCATGCGCTCGGGCGTCACCACGAGCCGCACGCTGGTGGACGGATCCAGCAGCAGGCGGCGCAGCCGGCGCAGGCGCCGGTAGAGCAGGCGATCCGCGTCCTGGAAGACGTGGCGGTCCGGCAGCGGAACCGGCACCACCTCGCGGGCGATCGGCGTCACGACGGCCGCCAACGCGCCCTGCACCCGCAGCAGGATGCGCAGCGCCCCGTGGGCGACGTCCGGAAGCGTGACCATGCGCAGGGTCGCGCCCGTCGGGGCGCAGTCGAGCACCACGAGGTCGTAGTCGCCGGAGCGGATCCAGCCCTCGGCGCCGAGCAGGGTGGTGATCTCCTCGGCGCCCGGCAGCAGGGCCAGCTCCTCGGCCACCATGTCCTCGATGCCCTGGTAGCGGAGCACCGCCACCAGGTAGTCGCGGATGCGGCCCCAGTGGCGTTCGACCTCGGCGCGCGCGTCGATCTCGACGGCGTGCAGCCGGTCCTCCACCTGCTGAGGCTCGGGGCCCAGACGAACGCCCAGGACGTCGCCCAGGCTGTGGGCCGCATCGGTGGATGCCACGAGGGTGCGCAGGCCGCG
Source organism: uncultured delta proteobacterium (assembly GCA_947260035.1). Classification (GTDB taxonomy): domain Bacteria; phylum Myxococcota_A; class UBA9160; order UBA9160; family JAFDET01; genus JAFDET01. Next base: position 4,278 of record CAMYOO010000070.1, on the reverse strand, counting down.
CCGCGCGGCGCAGACCGCCGTAGCGGCGGCCGTCGTCGTCTTGCCGACGCCGCCCTTGCCTGTGTAGAGCAGCAGGCGCACGTCGGGACGCTATCACGCCTCTCGGTGCGGGGGGCGTCAGGCCGCGGCGCCCCTGGCTGCGGGACGCGCCCGCCGCAGGCGAGCCCGCGCTTGCGCGCCCGCCGCCCCGCCGCTGTGGGTCCAGCGATGGGCGCAGCGCGAGCATTCGGCCAGCAGCACGACTCCGTGGTCGATCACCTCGTCGGTGCGGATCTCGCTGGAGCCGCACACCAGGCAGCGGGTCAGGGTTCGCGTGGGTTGGGTCATCATCGGCCATCTCCGTTTTCCGTTCCGTTTTCCGTTTTCCCGGGTCGCGTCGGGTCGCCCTCCAGGCGCCCCGGCGCGGCCGGTTGGGGGTGGTCCCGGGCGGGGGGCGACCCGGGCAGCTTCAGGAAACCATGGGGACGTGACGGATCCGGTCACGGGTTCTCGGACAAAATCAGGGGCTCCAGAGGAGGCGTGTCCTAGGATGGTCCTCTGCTGGGGCGGGGGCGTGACGGTGCGGAGGAGATCGTGAAGCGAGGACTGATTCTCACCGGCGGATCGGCGTCGGCCGATGTGGCGCTGGCCGTGCGGGCCGAGGCCGCGGGCTTCGACGCCGTCTTCAGCATCGAGTTCTTCAACCGCCACGGCTTCGTACCCCTGGGTGCCATCGCCCAGGCCACGTCGCGGGTGCGCATCGGCACGGCCATCGCCAACGCCTTCATCCGCACCCCGCTGCTCCACGCCAGCGCCGCCCTGGACCTGGACGACCTGTCCGACGGCCGCATGATCCTGGGGCTGGGCAGCGCCACCCGGCGCATGAACCAGGACTGGTACGACGTGCCCTTCACGGCGCCGGCGCCGCGCATGGTGGAGCTGGTGCGCCTGCTGCGCGCGGCGATCCACGAGCAGAAGGGGATGGGCTTCAACTGGGAGGGCGAGCACTGGCGCATCAAGGTGCCCATGTACTCGCACCCGGCGCCCAAGGGTCCGATCCCGCTCTGGGTGGCGGCGGTGAACCGCGGCATGATCGGCGCCGCCGGCCGCGCAGCCGACGGCCTGGTCGGCCACCCCATCGCAACGCGCCGCTGGCACCGCGAGGTGACGCTGCCCGGCCTGCGCGAGGCCGAGTCCGCCGCCGGTCGGCCGGAGGGCGCCTGCGAGCTGGCGCCCTACGTGGTGACCTCCATCGCCGACGACCGCGAGACCGCGTTGCGCGACGCCAAGGGCCAGATCGGTTTCTACTACACCACCGCGCTCTATCACTCGATCCTCGAGTTCCACGGCTGGGGCGAGGTGGGCGACGCCTGTCGCGCCGCGTTCCGCAAAGGCGACTTCAAGGCCATGGCCGAGGCGGTTCCCGACGAGTTGGTGGACGAGATCGCCATCGCCTGCACGCCCGACGAGGCGGCCGACCGCCTGGCCGAGTGGAAGGACCTGACCGAGCTTCCGATCCTCTACGCACCGACGATCGGCGTGTCTCCCGAGCGCGCCCGCGCCAACCTGGACGCCATGCTCGAGGTCTTTCCTCCCGCGTGACGCCCTGCACGCGGGGCCCCCGTCCGCGGATCCGCTATGGATCGGGGCGGAGGTTCGCGGCGTGAGCGAAGAGTCGGCCGATCCGAAGTGGAAGCGCTTCTCCCACTGGGACGCCTCCCAGGCCGAGGTGAGCGGCGGCGTCTGGGGCGAGCGGCGCCGGCTGGCCAGCGCCATGCGCCTGGTGATCGAGCGGCTGGTGCGCTCGGACGCGCCCGAGGCGGAGATGAAGGCAGCGGCGGACCGCCTGGAGGAGTACGCCGACCGCCTGGACACGCATCCACGCAACCCGCGCTACGAGGGCTTCGCCGAGGCGGCCCCTGCCGGCGACGTGGGCGCCTTCCTGGACCAGAGCCCGGTGATTGGCCTGGCCAACCCGCTGGCGCCGCCGCTGGAGCTGCGGGCCGCCGAGGACGGCATGCGGGTCCACGGCCGGGTGCACTTCGGCTCGGCCTACGAGGGCGCGCCTGGCTGCGTGCACGGCGGCTACGTGGCCGCAGCCTTCGACGAGGCCACGCCGGTGACGCCGTCACCGCCGAGAGCGAGGGGATCTTCATCTCCATCGACCCGAGCAAGTTTCAGGCCCTGCTGAAGGATCGCGCCGCCCGCGAGGGCTGAGCGCGTCAGCCAGGCGACACCCCGCAGCCGCCGGGCTGCGTTGAGCGATCCCGGGTTGGACCCCTACACTCCGGGGGCTGCGCGCCCGAAGCGGAGTAGACCATGAGTTCGGCCACCACCACCCTCGAGGCCCCGTCGCTCTCCCCGCTGGGGATCGCGCGCCTCTGGGCCAAGCACCTCACCGCGCTTTACATCCCGGGCGTTGCGCTGCTCTTCCTCTGGACCGGCCCACACGCCTGGTACGTGGCGCCCTTCTTCATGGTGCCCATGGCGCTGGCCCACCAGCTGGACTGCGGGGTGCGCCGAGAGCGGCGCCAGCCGGCGCCCGACCTGCCGGCCTGGCCCTTCGACGCGCTGGTCTATCTGCTGGCCGGGCTGCAGTTCTGGGTGATCGTCGAGACCGTGCGCCTGTTCAGCGTGCAGGGGATCTTCTCCCTGGACATGGTGATGGTCTTCCTGATCGTCGGCGGCGCCTCCGGGTTCTCGATCATCACCGCCCACGAGCTGATCCACCGCAAGCGGCGCTGGGAGCAGGAGCTGGGCCGAGCCCTGCTGTGCACCGTGCTGTACGAGCACTTCTACACCGAACACCTGCGCGGTCACCACGTGCGCGTGGGCACGCCCGACGACCCCGCCACCGCGCGCTTCGGCGAGGCGTACGAGTCGTTCTTCCGGCGCACCGTGCCGGCCCAGCTGCGCAGCGCCTGGCGGCTGGAGAAACAGCGCCTGGGCGACGCCGACATGAAGCTTTGGGACCGGCGCACACTCTCGAACCGCGTGCTGCACGGCCTGGCTCTGGAGTGGGGCCTGGCCCTGGCGATCTTCGCGGCCTTCGGCGGCACGGCGCTGTTCGCCTTCCTGCTCCAAGCCTTCGTGGCGGTGCGGCTGTTGGAGGCGGTGAACTACTTCGAGCACTGGGGCCTGGTTCGTGCCCAGCGCCGGGTGCGCCCGGTGGACTCCTGGGACACCCACTCCTGGTTCACCTTCTATGGATTGATCGGTCTCTCGCGTCACGCGGATCACCACGCCTGGCCCGCCCGCCCCTACCAGCAGCTCCGAGTCTGGGAGGAGGCTCCCGTCCTACCGTACGGCTACGTGGGCATGGTGGACCTGGTGATAGGCAAGAACGACGAGTTCCAGCGCCTGGCCACCCAGGAGCTGGGCCGCGCGCGCCTGGGCCCCTTTGCGCCGGGCGAAGACGTGGTGGGCGCTCCCGACCGGCTGGAGCCCGAGGCCTCGCTCCAGCATCTGGAGGAGGTGCACGCCCAGACCGCGCCGCGCTCCGCGCAAAAAGGGCCGTGGCAGCGGCTCCCGGTCTGGTTGCGGCGGAGCCTGGTCCTGGGGGGCGTGATCCTGGTCGCGACCCTGGGCGTCCAGTGGGAGACCGGCGCTCAGCAGATGGGCTTCGCGGCGCGTTTGCTGCTCCACGCCTGGGTGCTCGCCGCCTTCGCGGGCGTGATCTGGCTGCGGGCGCGCATCGAGGCGGCGTCGGGGCAGGAGGCGCTCTCCTGGGCGGTGGCCTTCGGGCTGCTGCTGGTCCTGGGTCGGCTCAGCGACGCGGCGTTGCCCCTGCTCGGCTGAGGCCGCGCATTCAGCCCCGCCCACGTCCTTGCTCCGCTCCCCCAGGCTGGTGTACAAACGTTCGTTCACCAGCCCGGGGACCCCTCGCACTTGACCGCTGTCAACCCCCAGCCCGGCCGCCGCTCCGGAGAGGCCGATGCCCTCACCCCCTCCGAGCGCATCCTGGATGCGGCCGAGGTGCTCTTCGCGGAGAAGGGCTTCGCGGGCACCGCGGTTCGCGACATCGCTACGCGCGCCGGGCTCCACCCGGGCAGCCTGTACAACCACTTCGAGAGCAAGCAGGCGCTCTACGAGGCGGTGCTGCGGCGGGGCCTGCGCCCGGTCTACGAGATCCTGGACCGCGCCGCCGATCCGGAGGCTCCGCCCGGACCCGAGATGCTCGTCGCGTTGATGGGCCACCTGTCGGCCTCGCCCGCGCTGGCTCGCCTGATCCAGCACGAGACCCTGGCCGGAGGCGAGCACGCCATGCGCTTCGTGCGTCGCTGGCTCGAGCCGGTCTAC
>CAMYOO010000069.1 GCA_947260035.1 uncultured delta proteobacterium | reverse complement strand
CGCCGCCCTGGTCGCCTTCGCCGGCCAGGGACTCGCGGTTTCCGCCTGGTTCAGCAGCCGGATGGTCGCAGCGGCGGGATCGACCGCGCAAGGTGATCCCCGAGGCGGAGGGACAGGGCTAGGATCGTGAGTGTCGGATTGGCCCAACCGCTCGTGGGAAACACGGAGCTTCCGGCGATGTAGAGATTCCCCAGGCCGTGGACGCGACAGTCGGCATCCACGACGCCGCGCTGCGGGCTGGCGGCCATCCGCGTGGTCCCCATGTGGTGATAGCCGCCGATGGGATGGTTGCTGATCAGCGGGTCCATCACCCAAGGAGTTTCCTCCTCCTCGAGCCAGGGACTCGGTTCGACGCGGCCGAGCGAGAGTCGTTGCAGCTCGCTGTCGAGCGCTCCCATCACGACATGGAGCGATCGTTTGTCGATCTCGTGAAAGCGCCAATCGAGCGCGATCTGGGGCAAACCGAAGGCGTCGCGCTTCTCGGAAAGAACGACGCGACTGGCCGGATTCGGAGCCTGCTCGGCGCGCGCCACGACGTAGAGGCCCTGTCGGGGCGTCTTCGTCCATAGCCAGCGGCTCACCAGACCCAGTCGATCGCCAAGCGCACGCTTGGCTCGCCTATGAAACCACCAGAGGGACCGGCCTCGATGGTCGTGCGGCACCCTCCACTTGAGCTCGTTGTAGAGCCACTTGCCCGGAGGCATCCGGGTGCCCGGGTGCTGGCGCACCGAGAGCGTAAACGCGCTGTTCAGGATCCCCTCGCGCTCCTGAAGCGCCTCCGAGCCTCGCGTCAGCACCGCATAACGCTGCCCCTCGCGATGGTGGGATCGGGACAGAAGACTCAGCAGACGCCACAGCTTCCGAGGGTGGACACGCGCCGCGCGCGCGTGAGGATGTTCCATGAAGAATCGGCCCACCAGGTCTTCCTGATTGCCGAGTCCTCGGGGGTGGACACCGCGTGAATTCAACAGCAGCCGCGGCGTTTCGAGCCCGCCCGCGGCGACCACGTAGGCTCGCGCCCGGACGACGCCTCGCCCGCCGCGCAGATTCCCGATCTGGATCGACTCGACCGCGGTGCCCTCGGCGTTGGCCCGGATGTCGAGCACCGTCGCGTGGAGCAGCACCTGAAGCTTGGCGGACGCGGCCAGGTCGCTGCAGCGTCTCAGCGTGAAGCGCTCGAACTGGTCGTCGAATTGAAAGAAGCTGGTTCGCAGCAGGTCGGGATCGAAGTCCGGTCGGGGAAGTCCCAACCGATCCCACAGCATCTCATCACCGTCGGTCACTTCGAGATCCAGCGAGCGCAGCGCCTCGGCGTAGTACGGGGCAAGCGTCTCCTTTCCGAAGGGCCAACCGGAATGCTCGATCCAGGAGCGTCGCTCGAAGTCGATCGGGTCGAGCTGAACGACGCGTCCCCCCCATACCGCGGTCGTGCCGCCGAAGAGCCGCAGCCGACTCTGCGCGAGCGGGTAGTAGGGGAACCCGATCGAATCTCCCACACCCAGATCCTGGATCGGCTGCTCGTAGTCCGCCCCTCCGCTCTCCAGCAGACAGACCTCGAGGCCGGACGACGCAAGCCGACGCGCCAGGCTGATGCCGGCCGCCCCCGCCCCCAAGATGCAGACCTCGGTGTCGAAGGCAGCCCGATCGCCGGTATCCCTGAATTCTTCGATCACCGTCGGGGCTTCCTGCGTTGGCGAATGCCGATATCCCGTCTCCCATCATACATACGTCGGTCCGCGCGGCTCACCTGCAGTCAGCCTCGAGCGACTCGACGAAGTTCATGACGGCCACCCCGGTGCCCCGCAGCCCCAGCGGAGCGCGCTCCGGCTGGATTCGCAGGCTCAGCTCGAAGGGCGCCTTCTCCCACACGCGATGCGGGCGCATCGAGCGTTCCGCCAGGAGGCGGAAGGGCTGTGGCAGCTCCGCCAGCGGGTCGTGGCGGACGTAGGTCCGTTCGAGGTCGACGCGACCCCGGACACGGGCTCCGGCCAGCTGCAGCTCGGCCGGCACCGGGTAGCAGAGCGAGGCTCCGTCCTTCGCCTCGCCGAGGAGCTCGAGCTCGAATGCGGAGTCCGCCAACCTTGTGTTCGTGCCATTCCTGAAGGTCAGCCAGCGCGTGCGTTCGCCCGACGGCCGCGTGAGATCGGTGAGGTGCAGGGGGCGCTCCCGATCGAGGGAGAAGAACTCGATCCGGCGCACCACGAGCTTCGCCTCGGCGCGCTCGGTCCAGGTGTGGCTGACTGCCGCGACGCCCCGAACCCGGATCCTCTCGGGGATCGTGCGCTTGTGCCACAGGGTGCCCTCGATCGGGGCGGCTATGTCGAGCAGCTCGAAGCGGTAGCCCTCGGGCGTGAGACCAGGAGGGGTCGGGGGGTGTCCGCGGGGCGTGATGCGCAGGTCGTAGCGCGTATTGGGCTTGTCGATGAGCAGGCGCCAGGTCGGCGGGTGCAGGTCCAGGTGGCTGTTCTTCACATCGAGCCGCAGGCCGTCGGCCGGCACCTCGAAGCCGCCTCCCACACCTCCGTTGGCGAAGCGATCGACCTGGCCGTCCGGCAGGATCATGTGGCCGATGGCCACGGCGTTGTGATCTCCCGGACCGATGTCCGTGATCAGGAAGCGCACGAACATGCGGTGTCCGGACTCGAAGCGCGCGGTCAGGTCCCAGTATTCGGACGCCCCGCTTCCCTGGGGCAGGCGCGCGGCGGCATCGTGCACCGGCGCGGGCGTGGCCGAGCCGTCCGCCAGCGCCGGAAGCGGCGCCAGGAGCGCGGACATCAGCAGAAGCGGAAGTCGATCGATGGCCGAAACGAGCATGGCGTGATTGGTTCGGGGGGGCGGGCCTTCGGAGAATAGCGAAGCCCTCGATTTCTTGATTTCCTGGTGGCCGGGTCTCTAGACCGTTCTCGTCCTTCGATGTTCAAAGTTCCGCCAGTACCCTTCCTCCGCGACCGCATCCTGGTTGCCGCCCTGCTCGCCGCTCTGAGCGAAGCATCGGCTATGCTCGCACTCCGTGGAAGCCCGGGCGTTGGTGCGGAGACTGAGCGGTGAGATCGAAGGCACTCTCAGGCCTCTCGTCGCCGGCGTCCGGAAGCTTGCGCTGCTCGACTACCCTGATTTCCCCAACGTGGGCGACAGCGCCATCTGGCTGGGACAGATCGCCTGGCTGCGCTCGCTGGGTCTGCGCTCGGTGTACAGCGCCGACCGCAGGCTCTACTCCGAGGAGCGGCTGCGGCGCTGCGTCGGCGACGGCACGATCGTCTTCGGCGGCGGCGGCAACCTCGGAGACCTGTGGGAGGACCACCAGCGCTTTCGGGAGGCGGTGGTCACGGCCTTTCCCGGGAACCCCATCGTCGTGCTTCCCCAGACGATGTGCTTCCAGCGGGCTGACAGCCTGGCCCGCGCCCGCGCCGTCTTCGACGCTCACCCGGACCTGACCCTGTTGCTGCGCGACCGCCGGAGCTTCGAGCGCGCCAGCGATGCCTTTCGCGCCAGTACGCTCCTGTGTCCCGACATGGCGTTCTTCCTGGGACCTCTGAAGCGTCCGATCCGGCCCCGGCGGGCTGTGGTGCACCTGCTCCGCACCGACCAGGAGTCGTGTGGCGCGGCGGATCGACCCGAGAACCGCGATGCCGAGTCCCGCGACTGGACCGTCGAGGAGCCGGGGCGGTTGCTGCGCTTCCAGGCACGGCTGCGGGAGAGGGTGGACCGGGGCGGCCCGGACGAGCGGCTCCGCCGTGCCCTCTCGGCCACCTACACGCCCGTGGCGCGCCAGCGGCTGGAGCGCGGTGTGCGGCTCCTGGCGGCGGGCCGAAGCGTCGTGACCGATCGCTTGCACGGGCACATCCTCTGCCTGCTGCTGGGGATTCCCCACCGACTGTACGACAACAGCTACGGCAAGAACGGCGACTTCTACCGCGCGTGGACCTCCGACTCGGAGCTCGTCACCTGGTGCGGGGCGGAGCCCGGGGACACGGCCGGCTGACGGGCGGGGTGGAGGCGCCAGGTCCAGCGGGCCACGATTCGCGCGCTGTGGACGACCACGTCCCGGCGCGAACGTGCGTCGCGGCCCGCGCTCCGGAGTACCCCGCCCAGTGCTCGTCTCAGCGCGCCGAGGCTTCCCCGCACGCCCTTCCAGTGCAGGGGCACGCGGCTGCGGCTCGCGACGGAGAAGACCATACAGGCCACGCGGTACGTCTCGGGCCAGGGCTTGTCGTCGCGCAGCCAGCCGAAGGGGCGCCGCAGTCGATGCACCACGCCACCGTCGAGGACCTCCTCCACCACCCACCGATAGTCCTCGGCGGCGTGGGGCCAGCCGGTCACGAAGGGCCTTCGCTCCCAGGCGGATCGCCGCAGCATGCCCATGCTGTTGGAGTAGTAGCTGCCGAAGCGCAGCCCAGCGCGGCGCAGGGCCTCGGCATGGATGCGGGTACCGGGGTCGGGCTTGTCGTCCCAGGCGAGACTGGCAGCCACCACCTCCGGGTCCTCGAAGCAGGCGGCGAGGTCCGCCACGGTGCCCGGATCCTGGAGGACGGTGTGGGAGGAGCAGATCAGTACCAGCTCGCCTTGGCAGGCCGCGAGACCCGCGTTCAGCACGGCCGCGGGCTCGTAGCGGTGCTCCCAGGGGACGATCTGCCCGCCGGCGCCGCGCACCAGGGCGGTCGAGTCGTCGCGGCTTCCGGTGTCCACGCCGATCAGCTCGTCGGGCACCCGCTTCTGGGCGCGCAGCGCCGCCAGCACTGCGGGCAGGGTATCGGCGTCGTCGCGGAAGCGGACAAGAGCACTGATGGTTGCCACCCGGCATCGCCTCGCTGCGGTTCCCCGTCTCCCGACTTCCCCCTCACACGGAGGAGGCTCGCACCCAGTGCGTCGCCGGGAATCCTAACATGGCCCCGGCCAACGGGTCGGGCGTGGACCTGGGCGCTTCGGTACGGCTACCCTGCTCGCTGTGGCGCGACGGTACGTTCTGCTGACGGAGGGCAGCACCCATCCGGTTCCTGCCAAGACGGCGGTGGCCATGCTGCGCTACCGCCGCGGCGACGTGGTCGCACTGCTCGACTCGCGCAACGCAGGGCGGACGGCCGAGGACTGCCTCGGCCTGGGCGGCGCCCTGCCGGTCATCGGCAAGCTCACCGAGGTCGAGGCCGATGGCCTGGTGATCGGGACCGCACCCGCCGGGGGGCGGCTTCCCCCCGACATGCGCCAGGCGGTGCGGGATGCCGTGACCCGCGGAATGGAGGTGGTGAGCGGCCTGCACGAGTTGCTGGGCGACGATCCGGAGCTGCGGGCGCTGGCGGAGCGCCACGGGGGCACGCTGCGCGACCTGCGCCGGCTCCCCGCCGAGCTGGCGCTCGGGCAGAATCGGGCGCGGCACACCGCCTGCCTGCGGGTCCATACCGTCGGCCACGACGGGGCCGTCGGGAAGATGACCGTGGCCGTGGAGCTGGCCCGGGCCCTGAGGGAGCGCGCCCACGACGCCCGCTTCCTGGCCAGCGGCCAGACCGGGATCCTGCTGGCGGGAGACGGCGTGGCGATCGACGCTGTCCCCGCGGACTTCGTCTCCGGCGCCATCGAGGCCCAGGTCCTGGCGCAGCGCGACGCCGGGATCCTGGTGATCGAAGGCCAGGGAAGCCTGGTGCACCCCCAGTTCTCTGCCGGCACCCTGGGGCTCCTGCACGGCTGCGCCCCCGACGCCATGATCCTCTGCCTCGACGCCACCCGCCGCGCCATCCGCAACTGCGAGGCCGACCCGATTCCGCCCCCGGAGTTCTTCGTCGAGCTCTACGAGCGGATGGCCGCCCTGATCCATCCGAGTCGGGTGGTGGGCGTCGCCGTCAAGACCGCAGACCTCGGAGAAGCCGCCGCCCGGGCCGCTCTCCGCGAGGCCGAGGTGCGCACGGGGCTCCCCGCCGCCGACGTGCTGCGCTTCGGGGTCGGGCCCCTGGTGGAGGCCGTCACGCGCCACGACGAGAACCGATGATCCGCTCGCTCGGGCTCGGCTCGCGGGACCGGATCCTGCGCGTGAAGCCGCTCGCCACACGGGCGCGACCCGGGGGCTGGCGCTCCGCCTACCGCGTCGAGCTGGCCCGCCAGAGCAGGGAAGTATGGGCCGACGTACACCTGCCCGAGGGCGTAGCGCCCGCATGCGACCCGCATCCCTGGACCGGCGAAGGGGCGGCGTCCCTGGGCCTGGTCCTTGCCATGCAGGAGGACCTGTCGCTCAGCCTGCCCCGCCTCCGCTCGCGTCGCCTCCGCGCCGGGATTCCCGAGATCCAGGCGACGCTCCGCTCGATGTTTCCCGATCTGCACCAGATCGCCCTTCACGAGCGGGGCCTCCGGCGCCGTCTGCCCGCCCCACCGCGGCGCGGCACGGGCGTCTTCTTCTCGGGCGGCATCGACTCCTTCTATTCGCTGGTGACGAACCGGCCGGGCGTAGGGATCCTGGTTGCGGTCCATGGCTTCGACGTGGCGTTCGAGAACGCATCGCTCTGGCGGGACGTACGCGCCCATCTGGCGGCGGCGGCTTCGGCGCTCGGATGCGGCTTCATCGAGGTCGAGACCAACCTCCGCCAGCTCCTCCACCGCCGCGTCAACTGGGAGATCGCCCACGGGGCGGCGCTGGCCTGGGTGGCGACCCTCCTGACTCCCGTGCTCGAGCGCGCGCTGATCGCGGCTACCCATCGACGCGAGCAGGCGGTTGCCTGGGGCAGCCATCCGGACCTCGACCCCCTCTGGAGCAGCGAAGCCCTGGAGATCGTTCATGACGGCACCGGGGCCAGCCGCGCCGAGAAGGCGGCCCGGCTGGCCGGCGAGCCGGAGGCCATGCGCCACTTGCGGGTCTGCTGGCAGAATCCCGATGGCGCGTACAACTGCGGCGTCTGCCGCAAGTGCGTCGTGGCCCGAGTCACGCTGGACTCCGTCGGGGCGCTCGAGCGCTGCGCCACGCTGCACGGAGTCCCGACGCCGGAGGAGATCGAGAAGCTCGAGGTCGAGCTCGTCACGACGCGCGGCTACCTGGAGTCCGCGCGCGACGCCTACCGGCGCACGCGGCCCGCGGCGCCCCAGCTCGCCGCCATCGAGCGAGCCCTGGCACGCGTCGGAGGCGCCGGCTCGTGAGTCAGCGGGTGCGCGCCGTGCCGCTCGCCTTGGAGTCGCGCCAGCTCGATCTCCCGAGCCTGGCCTGGTGCGCGCGCATCGATGCCCGCGCGGACAGGGTGGTTCTGGAACACGGTCCCGGCGTCGAGATTCGCGGCGACGCCTTCTTCGAGGGCGCGTGGAACGGCGACCTGGCGGCGGGCCGCTTCGACGAGGCGACGGTCTTCTCGGGCTCGGGAGGGCGCACCACCGCGGCCGGCTTCCTCTTCGCCAGCGCGACCGACACCGTGCAGCGGCTCTACTTCCTGCGCCACCGCGAGCGGATGGTGCTCTCGAACTCGCTCGCGCTCCTGCTGGTGGCGACGGGAGAAGATCTCGATCCGCGCCATCCCTACTACCTGCGCGACCTCGCCTCGATCCAGTACGGCCTGCGCCGCTGCAAGAAGCGCGTTCGCACGCGCGCCGGCCGCTGGGTCGAATTCCTGGACCACGTGAACGCGACGGTTGGTGCCGATCTCTCGCTCACGCGGAGCCCCAAACCGGTGCCGGGTCGCTTCAGCGACTTCGAGGGCTACGTCGCGTGCCTGTCCGAGAGCATCGCCTGCCTGGCGGCCAACGCCGCCGATCCGGCACGCAAGCGCCCCTACCGGCTCCTGGCGACCCTCTCCGCCGGGTACGACTCGCCCACCTGCGCGCTCCTCGTACGCGGAGCGGGCTGCACCGAGGCCTTCGGCTTCGCCGAGGCCCGCACCGAGTACGACGAGTTCGCGGACCCGGACGACGCGGGCCGGGAGATCGGGGAACGGCTGGGGATCGAGGTCACCGAGCTGGACCGCACCGCTTGGCGCGCGGGCGGGGGCGTTCCCGAGGCCGAGTTCCTCGCCTGCGGGTTCGGTGGCAGCGACGTCGTCTTCCTCTCCGCCGAAAGCCTGCTGGAAGGACGGATCCTGGTCCTCGGCACCCACGGAGACCAGGCGTGGGCCCGGCGCCCGGATTCGCTCACTCCCTACCTCGTGCGCGGCGGGGTCGGGGGAGCTTCCTTCGGCGAGTTCCGGCTGCGCGTGGGCTTCCTCGTGCTGCCGGTGCCCTTCATCGGCGCCACGCGCGTCGCCGACATCAACGCCATCACGCGCAGCGAGGCCCTTCGCCCCTGGCGCCTGGGCGGGGCTTACGACCGTCCCATCCCCCGCCGTCTCCTCGAGGAGGCCGGCTTGGCCCGGGGAAGCTTCGCCCGCGAGAAGAGGGCAGTCGGCCAGCCCTTCACGGCGGTCGCCGGCTACCGGAAGTTCCACGACTTGCCGCTGGAGCGCACGCTCACACCGGGAGGCTTCGCCAGCTTCCAGGCCTGGCTGGCGCGGAACCGCCACGACCGGCGACCGCTGGAACGCCTGCGTTTCGCCATCGCCCAACGGCTTCACCGCGTGCGCCTTCCTCTGGCGCCCAAGACCCGGCGTCGCCTGGAGCGGAAGGGCTGGGCCCGGCTCACTGAGCCCCTCGTCGCGGATCGGCGCTACGAGCTGCCCATCACCCTCCAGGACTTCCTCACCCAGTGGGCGGTGGACGAGATCCGCCCGCGCTACACGGCCGTCCAGAAGCCCCCCTCGGCGGACGGGCGGAGGCAGGGATAGCCGCGTGTGCGGAATCGTCGGATTCGTGAGCCGGAGGGGCGCCGCCCCCATCGACGTCGCGCGCCTCGCCCGGATGCGCGACACCCTGCTCCACCGGGGCCCCGACGGGGCCGGGCTGCAGATCTTCGACGGGGGGCGCGCGGGGCTCGCGCACCGGCGGCTCTCGATCCTCGACCTCTCGCCCCGGGCCGCCCAACCCATGGCCGACCCGAGCGGCCGCTACTGGGTGACCTTCAACGGCGAGATCTACAATTTCCGCGAGCTGCGCACAGAGCTCGAGGCGCACGGCCACACCTTCCGCTCCGACGGTGACACCGAGGTTCTGGTCGCGGCCTACGCGGAGTGGGGAGAGGCGTGCGTGGAGCGCCTGCGCGGCATGTGGGCCTTCGCCATCTGGGACGAGAAGGAGAAGACGCTCTTCTGCTCCCGCGACCGTTTCGGGATCAAGCCCTTCTACTACTACGACGACGGGGACCTCTTCGTCTTCGCCTCCGAGATCCGCGCCATTCTCGCCGGCGGACGCCCCGCGCCCGAGCCGTGCCCCTCCTCGCTGGCGGCCTACCTCGCGACGCCGGCCGTCGTGGATGGCCTCGAGGAGACCTTCTTCCAGGGCGTGCGTCGCCTGCCTCCGGCCCACGCCCTCACGATCTCGCCGGCCGGGACCCGCCGCCGCCGCTACTGGGACCTGGACCTCGCCGCCGTCGAAGGTGGGAGCCGGCCGGAGCGGGAGCTTCGCGATCGGCTCGACGCCGCCGTGCGCTCGCATCTCGTGAGCGATGTCCCGGTGGGCGTCGCCCTCTCGGGCGGCCTCGACTCCACCTCGGTCCTCGTCCTGGCCACCCGGGCCACGGGGCCGGGCCTCCCGGTCTACAGCTCGTGGTATCCCTACCGGTTCTGGGACGAGCGGCGCTGGACCGAACGCGTGGTGGAGCAGTGCGAGGCCGAGGCCACGTACCTTCAGCCCACGCCCGAGGGCTTCCTCGAGACCCTGCCGCGGATCATCTGGCACCTGGAGGAGCCGCCGCTTCTCCACGGCGTCTACTCGCGCTGGTGCGTCGCCGAGCGCGCCAGCCGTGACGTGACGGTTCTCCTGAGCGGTCAGGGCTCCGACGAGCTCCTCGCCGGCTACACGCGCTACGACGTGCTCCTGCAGCGGGACTACCTGGCCCGGGGGCGCCTGCTCCGCTTTGCGCGCGAGTTCCGGTCCGCCGCATCGCGCTGGGGAGTGGTCCAGGCGGCGAAGGTCCTGCGCCAGGACCTGGGCGTGGGCGATCCGGAGCCCGACTTCGCGCTGGGCGAACGCCTGCGCGACGTCTCGCCGCCGCAGCGCCGCGCTCCGGGCATTGACCCGCGCAACCCCGTCAACGCCCTGAACCGGCGGCTCTACTACGACATCACCTGCCACCCCCTCCCGCAGCTCCTGCGCTACGACGACAAGCTCATCATGGCGCACTCGGTCGAGTGCCGCGTGCCGTTCCTCGACCACCCCCTGGCCGAGTTCGCCTTTTCGCTGCCTCCTTGGGTCAAGATCCGCGACGGCTGGCGCAAGCTCGCCCTGCGCCGCGCGATGGACGGCGACCTCCCGAAGCAGGTCCAGTGGCGGCGCGGCAAGCGCCCCTTCGGCATGCCCTACGACGAGTGGCTCTCCGGCCCTCTCCTGCCCGAGATCGCCAGCCGCATCCTCGAAGGCCCCGCCGTCCAGGACGGCTGGCTCGACCTCGCTGCGGTCGAACGCACCGTGAAGTGCCCGGCTCCGGCAGAGGCCAACCCGCTCCGCACCCAGAGCATCGTCCGCTGGCTCTGGCTCACGGCCTGGCTCGAGTCCCACGGCGCCTTGACGGACCGCCGCAATGCCGCGGCGCCGCTGGCGCGCCGCTGGGCGCGCAGCGGCGAAGCGCGACCTCGCGAGTAGCACACATCTTCATCACGGAGCATCGTGAAGCAACTGCGCTTCCAGTTGCTCGAGATTCGAGCATTCGGCTCACAGCCGAAGGCGCCCTGGTTCGAATCCCGACGCGCCCACCCGTAAGGTCGCGGTCGGCTCGATCGATGCGTTGCAGCTCCGTGGCGTCGGGAGTCCGACGTTCGAGGCGAGCCGATGGCCGGCGCCGAACCGGCGGGGCGCCCTACCCGCTCGCCTCCCACCAGTCCGGAAGCTCGGCGATCGAGGTCAGCACGGCGTCGGGCCGGATCTCGCGCTCGAGGTCCGCGGGGCGAAACTTCCCGGTCCGCACGAGTACGCCCCTCAGGCCCGCGCCCTGCGCGCCGCCCACGTCGCCGACGACATCGTCGCCGATCACCACGGCATCCCCCGGCTCGCAACCCAGGATGCCGAGCGCCGCGTGGAAGAACTCCGGCGCGGGCTTGCCCAGCACCACCGCCTGGGCGCCGCTCGCGTGCTCGAGCCCCTTCACGAAGGGCGCCACGTCGAGGCGCAGGCCGTCCGCTGCGCGCCAGTAGCGGGTCATCCCCAGCGCCACCAGCGCTGGGCGCGGCTCCGCCATCAGCAGGCGAAATGCGCGGTTCAGGACGGTGAAGTCCCATCCTTCGCCCAGATCGCCGACGATGACACTCGCGGCCCCGGACTCGCAGTCCTCGGGAAGAGGCTGCACCGATTCGAACTCGTCGGCGGTGGCGGCCGGAACGAAGAGGGCCGCGGGACCCGGCGCGTGGGTCGCGAGCCAACGGTCCGCCGCAACCGGTGGCGTCAGGATCGACTGCTCCGTCGTGGCGACGCCGAGCCCCGCGAGCTTCTCGACCAGGGACGCCCGGGGCCGCGAAGTGGTGTTCGTAAGGAAGAGGTGCGGAACCTCGCGCTCTTGGAGCCAGGCGATCGCCGCCGCGCCCCCCGCCACGGCCCGCTCCCCTTCGTAGAGGACGCCGTCGAGGTCGACGAGCAGCGCTCGGCCTTTCACGTCGCCGCTCAGCTCCGCTCTGCAAACGATGCCAGTGCGGCCAGGACCTGGTCGACGTCGGCGAGTGTGTGGTCCGCACTCAGCTGGAAGCGGACCTCCTCCTCGCCCTGCGGCACCACGGGGAAGGTGAGCCCCGTGGCCAGCACGCCCGAGCGCCGCAGGTGCGCGGTGAGCGCGCGGGTGCGCGGCGTGTCGCGGACGACGACCGGCACCACCGGGTGCTCGCCCGGCAGGCTCTCGTAGCCGAGGTCTGCGAGCCCCGCGCGGAAGCGCTGCGTCATCGCGCGAAGGTGCGCCAGCCGCTCGCGCCCGAGTTCGGAGTCCAGGAGCTCTACGGCGCGCAAGGCTGTTGCCGCCTCGGCCGGGGTGATGGGGTTGGAGAAGACGTAGAAGGGGGAGGTCTCGCGCAGGAACTCCACCAGCGTGGCGGAACCCACCACGTAGCCGCCGTTCACGCCCAGCGCCTTGCCGAGGGTCGCCACCAGCACGTCGGCCCGGCCGCCCGTGATCTCCTCGGTGCCCCGCCCCGTGGCGCCGAAGGCGCCCACGCCGTGCGAGTCGTCCACCACGAGGCAGGCGTTCTCCGGGAAACGCGCGTCGAAGCGCTGGATCAACTCGGCGATGTGCTCCAGGGGCGCATGGTCACCCCGCATGCTGAAGACGCCGTCGGTCACCACGATCGCCCGGCGGCAGGAGCCCGCCGCTTCCTCGAGCGCCAGTTCCAGCGCATCCAGGTCCAGGTGGCGATACACGCTCTTGAAGCCGGGTCGCGCGAGACGCGTGGCATTGATGATGCAGTTGTGGTTGAGCGCATCGCTGATGACCGCCGTCGCCTCGTCGATGAGCGGAGGCAGGATTCCCATCACCGCCGCGTAGGCCGAGCTGTAGATCATGGCCGCCTCGCGGCCGTGGAAGGCGGCCAGGCGTCGTTCCAGCTCCACGTGGGGTGCGAAGGTGCCGCTGATGAAGCGAACGGCCCCGGGTCCGGTGCCGAAGGCGCGCGCCGCGCGCTCTTCGGCCGCGATCAGCTCGGGATGCCCGGCCAGGCCCAGGTAGCCGTTGGAGTTCATGCGCAGGAACGGCCGGTCGCCCTCGCCTTCGATGCGCACCCGCGGGCCGCGCGCCCCTTCTGCCGGGAGCACGGCATTGACTACCGATTCTGCTCCCTTGCGGGTGCCCGCGCTCTCCAGCTGCTCGAGCCGGGCGGCCAGGACGCGATCCATCCGGTCTAACGCCATGGTGCAGGCCTCCTTCGCGGTGTCGGCTCAGCGAGCGGAGCCCGCACGCCGGCCGAGCTTCTCCAGCATATCCGCGGTCATCCGGGGGAGGTCGTACTCCGCCTTCCAGCCCCACTCGTGCCGCGCGGCTTCGTCGTCCATGGACTCGGGCCACGAGTCGGCGATGGCCTGCCGGACAGGATCCACCTCGTAGTCGATTTCGAAGTCCGGGATATGCGCGCGGATCTCGGCGGCCAGGTCTTCGGGCGCGAAGCTCATGGCCGCCACGTTGAAGGCGTTCCGATGAACGAGCTTGCCGGGCTCCGCCTCCATCAGCTCCATCATCGCGCGGATCGCATCGGGCATGTACTTCA
>CAMYOO010000068.1:2722-31880 GCA_947260035.1 uncultured delta proteobacterium | reverse complement strand
GGCCTCGCCCTCCTCCGCCGAAACTAACCGCGCCGGCAACTAAATGGACAGTCCCGTTAGTTGCCGGCGCGGGGGATTCGAATAGAGTCTGCTCGTCGACCTTCAGGTCCCCAGCTCGGCCCGGCCGGGAACCATGCGATCGGCCGCGGTGCCTCAAAAGAAGAACGCCCCGACCCAGAGGGCCGGGGCGTTACAGGCGCACGGCTCGCGTCTTGACTCCGCGCGATCGTCGGCGGTCAGGAGCGCAACTCAAACAACCCAGCAGGTTCCCGCGCAGTACAGCAGCAGTTTCAGCAGGCGACCAGACCGACGTCGACTAGGGAAAATGCAACCGCCATGCCATCCCTGACGCGTCTAGAAAACTTTATAAAACAGATACTTGCGCTTTTAAAGAGACGTTGCGTCTCGCGCGACGGAAAATGCTTTCCCTTATGGGGAACAGACGTTCCGTCGAGAGGAAACTTTTTTCACTCGGCCTGGCCGAGCTCGATCACGGTTCGGATGGCCCGCCCATCGTGCATGCGCTCGAAGGCCTCGTTGATCTGCTCCAGGGGCAGGCTCCCGGTCACCAGCTCGTCGATCTTCAGGGCGCCGGCCATGTACTGGTCTACCAGGCCCGGGACCTCGCTGCGGCTCTTCACGCCACCGAACGCGGTGCCGCGCCAGCTTCGCCCGGTGACCAGCAGGAAGGGGCGCGCGTGGATCTCCTCGCCGGCACCGGCCACTCCGATGACGACCGACTGGCCCCAGCCGCGATGCGTGCAGGCCAGGGCCTGGCCCATGACCTCCACGTTGCCGATCGCTTCGAAGCTGTAGTCGACTCCGCCGTCGGTCATCTCGACGATCGCCTCGACCACGTCTCCCACTTCCCTGGGGTTCACGCAGTCGGTCGCGCCCAGCTGCCGCGCCAGCTCGAACTTGTCCGGGTTGGTGTCCACCGCGATGATGCGACCCGCCTTGGCCATCACCGCACCCTGCACCACCGCCAGGCCCACGCCACCCAGTCCGAACACGGCCAGCGTGGCGCCGGGCTCCACCTTCGCGGTGTGGGTGACGGCGCCGATCCCGGTCGTGATCCCGCAGCCGAGCAGACAGACCTTGTCCAGGGGCGCGTCCTTGCGGACCTTTGCCAGCGCGATCTCCGGAACGACCGTGTAGTCGGCGAACGTCGAGGTGCCCATGTAGTGGTGCACCTTCTTCCCGCCCAGGGAGATGCGGCTGGTGCCGTCGGGCATGAGCCCCTGGCCCTGGGTGGCCCGCAGGGTGATGCACAGGTTCGTCTTGTCCGAGCGGCAGTACTTGCACTGGCCGCACTCGGGCGTGTAGCAGGGAATCACGTGATCGCCGGGGACCAGGGACTGCACGCCCGGACCCACCTCTACGACGACGCCGGCGCCCTCGTGGCCGAGGACCGCCGGAAACAGGCCTTCGGGATCCTTGCCGGAGAGGGTGTAGGCATCGGTGTGACACACGCCCGTCGCTGCCAGCCGGACCAGGCATTCGCCCTGCTTGGGTCCGTCGAGATCCACCTCTTCGATCTCGAGGGGCTTCGCGGCCTCGTGGGCCACAGCCGCGCGCACCTTCATGCGAGTCCTCCTTCTCCCGTTCCCAAACGCCATGCGCGGGAGCGCCGCCGAGTATACCGACGGAAACCTGAGGGACAGTCCCGCAAGTTCCCCGTGAGTTTCCGCGCTGCGGTCGGGTCAGGCGGTGCCGCCGGTAGAGGCGCCCATGGCCTCGAGCACGTTGGCCCGAGCGCCGAGCGACGCACCGATTCCCGACAGCAGCGAGAAGACGCGCCCGACCAGGACGAAATCACTGGGCACGCTCACGACCGGGTTCTCGCGGATGGCCTCGAAGAGCTCGTCGGTCATGTCCTCGGTGAACTCCCCCTCGAAGCGCCCCGTCTCGCTGCGCTTCATCATCCGCTCGGTAATGAGCAGGAAGGTGGACGGGTCGCCGTTCTTCGTCTCGAAGCCCAGCTCCTCGAACGCGCGGATCATGGCCGACTGGTTGAGGGTCATCATGCTGAACATCAGCTCGAACAGCCCCAGGCCGAATCCTTCGGGAAGCTCCTTGGCAAGTCCGAAGTCCAGGAGCACGATGCGGCCGTCCTCCTGGACGAAGAGATTCCCGGGATGCGGGTCCGCCTGGAAGAATCCCGCAGCCAGGATCATGCGCGTGTAGATGCGCATCAGCTCCTGCATGACCTCGGCAGGCTCCAGGCCCGCGGCCTGGATGCGCTGCTTCTCGGTGATCTTGATGCCGCCCACCAGCTCCATCACGAGCACCCGCCCGCTGGAGCGCTCGCGGTACATCTGCGGAATCACCACGTGGCCGTCGCGCTCGAAGAGCCCGCGGATCCGGTCGGCGCAGTCGGCCTCCCGGCGGAAGTCCAGCTCCAGCTCCAGGTGCTTCGTGAGCTCCTTCACCAACGGCAGCAGTGCCAGCGGCTGGGGATCGAAGTGCTCGTAGACCGCGCAGACCCGGGCCATGTTCGCCAGGTCCGTCTGCACGATGCGCTCGATATCCGGGTACTGGACCTTCACCGCCACCTCGCGCCCGTCCAGGAGCCGGGCGCGGTGCACCTGGGCCAGGGACGCCGATGCGATGGGCCGGCGATCGAACTCGGCGAAGACCGCGTCCAGGGGTTTGCCGAGCTCTCGAACCAGTTGGGCCTCGATCTCCTCGAAGGAGTGCGGCGGAACCGCATCGTGGCACTGCTTGAGGATCTCGATGATCGGCGGCGGGAAGATATCGGCCCGGGTCGCCACGACCTGGCAGACCTTGATCAGGACCCCACGCAGCGAGAGCGCGGTTCCCAGCAGCAGCCGGGCGGCGCGCTCGTGGGTGGCCGTCAGCGCCTCGTCGCCGATGGGCGGGCGCCGCAGCAACCTGCGTGTCCAGGCCGGAACTTTGTAGAGGAGGTAGATGGCTGCAGCCGTGCCGCCGATGCGCAGGCTGCGGTAGACGCGGACGAGGATCCTCAACCCGAAGCCGCCGGGTCTCCCTCGAACCCTGTGCGCTCGGGGGGCGTCCACGGCGTCTCCAGGGCGTCGAAGCGCTCCAGCAGGCCCGCGGGGTTGGCGTGCACCTGCATGGCCTCGATCAGGTTCTCACGAATGTCCCGACGCTGCTCCTCGCGCCGCTCGTGGGTCAGGCCGCGCAGCGTGCGATGTAGGAGCTCGCGCACCACGTCGCGGCCCGACAACGTCTTGCCGTCCACCGTGCGCAAGTCGCGGGCCGCGGCCTCCGAGAGTGCCGTGCGCAGGTACTCGACGTGGGGGCTCTCGTCGGCGCGGATGTAGGAGACCATGGCGCCCGCACCCTGAGGATCGGCGGAGACCTCCGGATCCGATAGCAGTCGCTCGCCCCAGTCGAAGGCGCCCATGGCGAAGACCTCGACCGCCAGCACCTGCGCCATGGTGGCGAGCATGCGCTCCAGATCCTCGTCCAGCTGGGGAAACACGCGCTTGCGCTCGCGGCGGCGGCCCGGCCCCAGCCCCATCATGCGCAACAGGACGTCGCCCGGGATTCGCGGCTTCTCCAGCGCCATGTCCCGAGCGGCCTCCCACATCTGCTTGTGGCCTCCCTCGTCCTTGTAGCCCGCCTCGTCCCGGGCGTGGGCCTCGAAGAGACCGGAGCCCAGGTGGGCGAGCGCCGTTCCCTCGATGGGCTCGACCAGCTGCGAGGCCAGGTCGGGAACGGCCACGTCGCGGATGATGGCGCCGAATCCCTCGACGATGGAGATGATCGTCAGCCGCCGGACCACCGGATCCCGTACGCCCTCTTTCAGCAGCAGCCGGGCCTGCTCCACGTTGGGGAACTGGGGCGGCATGAGCGCGGTGTCGATGGCGAGCAACGTATGCCCGTCGCGGGTCAGGCGATCCTGCCAAGCCTGCACCGCGGGCATGCGGTGGATCGTGCGGGGCGACCGGTAGCGCCCCTGTGAGTCGAAGCCGCCGTGGCAACGAACGCCTCCGGCGATCAGCGGCTCCTCGTAGCTTCCGCCGTCGAGAAGCTCCTGGGGACTGTAGCTCAGAGGGATCTCGCTGCTGGCTTCGACCATGGCGAACCGAACTCCCGTCAGTGAATGCCGGCGCTGGAGACCAGGGTGGCCGGGTCGATGCCCAGCTCCTCCAGCACGCGCAGCCAGACCTCTTCGCCGCGCCCATCGAACACGATGGCCGGGTTGGTCGGAACCACCAGCCACGCACCTTCGGCCAGCTCGGCCTCGAGCTGCCCCGGCGCCCAACCCGCGTAGCCCAGGAACAGCCTCACGCGGGACGGGGGCTCCTCGCCCAACGCGCGCAACGCATCCAAGGACCCCGCGAAGTGAATGCCCGAGGTCACCTCGTGTACATCGGGGGGCCGCACGGAGGCATCGTCGCCGTAGAGCACCCAGCCCGTCTCCGGCTGAACCGGCCCGCCGGTGCCCACCTCGCAGTCCCGGTCTCCACTCCAGCCGATCTCCAGCTGGTCGCACAGGTCGCCGGTGGTCACGCCGGCGCCGCGATTCACCACCAGGCCGAAGGTCCCCGACCCATCGTGATGCACCACCTGCACCACGGCCCGGCGGAAGTTCGGATCTCCGAGCTGAGGCATCGCGACGAGCAGGGAGGTGCTCAGGGAGGGTTCTGACACGTTCATGAAGGTAGCATCGGCCCGACTCCTTGACGCGCGAGCGGCTAGTCTGAACCCCGCATGAACACGATGGACCGCGTGTTGGGCATCGTCGCGGGCACGCTGCTCCTGCTCGGCCTGGCCGGCCTGGGGAGCCGCGTCGAACCCGCCGTCGCCGGCATGGCGCTGGCCTCGCTGGCGACCTCGGCCATCTTCGTGCTGCTTGCGTTCGGTCTGGCCGGGCTTCCTCCCGTCACGCCGGGGGGCGCCGCGCAGAGGCTGGGCTTGAGGCGCAGCCGCGTGGCGCTGGGCGTCACCCTCGCGCTGGCCTGCGGAACGCTGTCGCTGTCCAACGTGGCCGAGACCCTGATCGCCATGCTGGGCGCAGACCAGGTGGGCACGCTCGCGGAGATCACGAGCACGCTGGAAGGCAGCCGGGGTGCGGGCCTGGTGTTGGCCCTGGTCAGCATCGGACTGGTCGCGGGCGTAGCGGAGGAGATCTTCTTTCGCGGCCTCCTGCAGAGGTCGCAGGAGCGCCGCCTGGCCGGCGTGCGCGGCGGCGCGGTGCTGGCAGTCCTGACCGCGTCGGCCGCCTTCGCCCTGGCCCACTGGGATCCCGTGCACACTCCGGCGGCCTTCTTCCTGGGGCTCTACCTGGGGGCCGTCACCCGGCTGACCGGCAGCGTCCGGCCCGCCATGTTCTGCCACGTGGTCAACAACCTGGGCGCGGTGCTGAGCGCCTCCTTCGGCATTCATGTGCCGGCCTGGGCCGGGCTTCTGCTGGCCGGCCAGCTGGCCCTGGCCGGCGGGGCCCTGGCGCTGGCCTGGCGGCTCCGCAGGCCGGCCCCGAGCGCCGCCGCGGCGCCCAGCGGGGCGCCCTTCCCCGGGGGCGCATCCGGCTAGTTTGGCCTACAGCCGCGCGGGCGATCGACCGACGCGTCCGAGCATGGATCCCCGTCCTGCGGCCCTGGTTCTCGACG
Source organism: uncultured delta proteobacterium (assembly GCA_947260035.1). GTDB lineage: Bacteria > Myxococcota_A > UBA9160 > UBA9160 > JAFDET01 > JAFDET01. The sequence continues at coordinate 26,277 of CAMYOO010000068.1, read as the reverse complement.
ACGGAGAGCTGGACGACGTCCGCGCAACTCTCCAGCAGCTTGGTGTCGAATACACCTACCTGCGCGGGGGAGCGTCCGACGGCATCGACGTCGAGCCGCCGCGCCAGCTTCTGGTAGCCACCCCGCGCCGGGCCCTGGGGCTGCGCGGGGCCACCGGGAAGCCCGACCCGAACGCCGACCGCGCGGTCCGGATCGCCGTGACCGAGCAGGACTCGGTGTCGCTGCGCGACCAGCTCCGCGGTGTGGGCTTCGACTACCTGGTGCGACGCCCCATCCACCCGGGCGCCCTGCGCCTGCTCTTGCTGCGCGCACTCTACCGGGGACCGGAGCGGCGCGTCAGCGTTCGTTATCCGATCGGCGGAGAGGTCGCCTACAAGCTGGGGCTTCGGCGCCGGCGGGCCACCCTGCTGGAAGTCTCGCTGCGCGGCTGCCGGCTCCTGGCCGCGAACCCGGTGGACTCCGACGCGCGCATCTCCGTGGTGCTGCCCAAGGATTTCACCGGTACGAAGTCCGTTTCCCTGCCGGGCTGGGTGGTGCGCTGCGAGCCCGACGCCGAAGGCTCGCACGAGCTCGCCATCGCCTTCGAGGCGCTCTCCAACCGAGTCGAGCGCAGCCTGCGAACCGTGTTGAAGCGCAAGATCCAGGGCCTGGATCCGGACGGCGGAACGCCCCTGACCGAGCTGAGCGACCGGCGGGAGGGCGGGCGACACGCGTTCCATGGCGAGGTTCGATTGCAGGACCGGGCCGCCCGCGCCCTGGTCGGGCGCGACCTCTCCACCGGAGGGATGCTGGTCGAGCAGAACCTGGACCTGCGCCTGGGCGATACGCCGGTGCTCGAGATCTTCGGGCGCGACGGCGACGATGCGGTTCGCGTGCAGGCACGCGTCGTGCGCGATGACGAGAGCGGAATGGCACTCCAGTTCGTAGACGTACTGCCGGAGGCCGCAGAGCGCCTGGAGGCGCTGGTGGCCGGCCTGCCCGCCGTCGAACGCCTGGCCGACACCGAGGTCGAAGCCATGGGGACCGTCGTCGCCGAAATCGTCGACGAAGCCTGAGCGCGAAGGCTTCTACAGGCCGCGCCTCCACTCGGCCACCGCCCGACCGATCTCGTCCGGTGAGTCCTCCTGCACGAAGTGGATGCCCTTCACCGTGACCTCGGTCTGGTTGGGCCAGCCGCGGCAGAACTCGCGCTGCGGGCCGCGCAGGATGGCGCCCGGCTCGGCGTTCAGAAAGAGCTTGGGCACCTCGCTCTGCGCCAGCCAGGCACCGTAGTCCTCCACGATCTTCACGACATCGGCGGGCTCGCCCTCGATCGGGATCTGCCGCGGCCAGGTGAGCGTGGGCCGGCGGTCCTCGCCCGGCGTCGCGAAGGGCCGCCGGTAGACCGCCATCTCCTCCTCGGAGAGGTCGCGCAGGATGGAGGTAGTCAGCACCTGCTCCACGAACACGTTCTGCTCCAGCACCATGGCTTCGCCCGCCGGCGAGCGAAACGCCTCGAAGACCGCCCGCGCCGCCTTGGGCCAGTCCTCCCAGAAGACCGGGCGCACGATCCCCTCCATGTACGCGATGCCCTTCACCGCATCGCGGTGCCGGTTGGCCCAGTCGAAGCCCAGGGCCGAGCCCCAGTCGTGCACCACCAGGGTCACGTTCTCGTGCACGCCCAGCGCATCCAGCAGCGCGTCCAGGTACTCGCGGTGCTCGACGAAGCGGTAGGAGTCCGGGCCCGGATCGTCCAGCTTCTCCGAGTCGCCCATGCCGATCAGGTCCGGCGCCAAACAGCGCCCCTGGTCCTGCAGATGGGGCATCACGTTTCGCCACAGGTAGGACGAGGTCGGGTTCCCGTGCAGGAACACGATGGGATCGCCCTCCCCGCACTCGACGTAGCTCATGCGCTTGCCGCGCACCTCGATGGACTTCTTGGGCAGCTCGGCCGTGGAGAGCATCGGTTTCCCCTCCTTTCTACTCGCCCTGGAACGAGGGCTTGCGCTTGGCGAGGAACGCCTCGACGCCCTCGCGGGCATCTGCCGTTCGGGCCGCGTCGGCGATGCCGCGTCCCTCGATCTCCATCTGCGACTCCAGGGACTCGACGAAGCTCGAGAGCACGAGTCGCTTGGTGATGCCGTAGGCCTCGGTCGGGCCGGAGGCCAGGCGCCGTGCGATCTCGGCCGCGCGCTCGGCCACGGCGTCGTCGGCCACCACCTCGTTCACCAGTCCCCAGCCCAGGGCCTCCTGGGCCGACAGGGTGCGGTTGGTCAGGGCCAGCTCCAGGAAACGGCGCGAGCCGATCAACCGCGGCAGGAACCAGGTGGAGCTTCCGTCGGGGGTGAGCCCGACGCCGGTGTAGGCGAGCGTCAGCTTCACGGACTCGCCGGCGACGGCCAGGTCTCCGGCGCAGGCCAGACTCATTCCCGCGCCGGCGGCGGTGCCTCCGACGGCCATCACCACCGGAGCGCGCATGCGCGCGAAGCGCGAGATCGCCGTATGCAGGTTCGTGGCGACCTCCTTGATGGCGGCGGGCATCGCATCGGCTGCGCCGCGAAAGGAAGCCAGGTCGCCGCCGGAGCAGAAGAAACGTCCCTGGGAGCCGATTACCAGCGCCCGCACGGTGCGATCCTCGTCGCAGCGCAACGCCACGTCGGAGAGTTCGCGGACCAGGTCCAGGTTGAGTGCGTTGGCCGCGTCGGGGCGGTTCAGGGTGATTCGCGCGAGGCCGGCATCGACTTCGAAGAGCAGGGTTCCGTAGGCCATCGGCGGATCATACCGAAGCGGCCACGGGCGTCAGCCGTCGCGCACCGGCAGCGCGATCACCTTGGTCTCCAGATACTCCTCGAAGCCCGCAGTCCCGTTCTCGCGCCCCAGGCCGCTCTGCTTGTAGCCGCCGAAAGGCGTGTCCGGGTGGAACCACTGAGCGCCGTTCAAGCCGATGGTGCCGGTGCGGATGCGACGCGCCACGGAAAGGGCGCGCTCGTCGCTGCCCGAGGCGATGCTGCCCGAGAGGCCGTAGATGGATTCGTTGGCGATGCGCACCGCGTCGTCGTCGTCCTCGTAGGGGATCACGCAGAGCACCGGCCCGAAGATCTCCTCCTGGGCGATGGTCGCGCCCGGATCCACATCGGCGAAGAGCGTGGGCTCGACGAAGAAGCCCTTCTCCAGATGCGCGGGAATGCCGCCTCCGGTCACCAGTCGCGCGCCCTCCTTCACCCCCTGCTGGATGTACGCGAGCACGCGCTGCTGCTGCTTGCGACTGATCTGGGGCCCCTGGAAGAAGGCGGGATTGGTGGGATCCCCGTAGCCCCAGGACTCGAAGGCGCCCTTCACGATCTCGAGGCCCTCCTCGTAGCGCGAGCGCGGAAGCAGCAGGCGCGTGGTGATGGCGCAGCCCTGTCCCCCGTGCACGCACGTCATGGCCGCGCCGGGCAGCACGCCGGCGAAGTCTGCGTCGTCCAAAACAAGATTGGCCGACTTGCCGCCCAGCTCCAGAAACACCTTCTTCACCGTGGCCGAGGCGCACTCCATCACCCGGCGCCCAACGGCCGTGGAGCCGGTGAAGGTGACCGCGTCGATCCGGGCGTCGCTGGACAGCATCTCGCCCAGCAGGTGATCGGAGGAGGCCACGACGTTGAGGACGCCCGGCGGAAGGTCCGTCTTCTCGGCGGCGAGGCGGCCGATGTGGGTGGCGCTCCAGGGCGTGTCGGGCGCGGGCTTCAATACCAGCGTGCAGCCGGCCGCCAGGGCCGGGCCGATCTTGGCGATGTTCAGGTAGAGGGGCACGTTCCACGGCGTGATGGCGCCCACCACACCCACGGCCTCGCGCTGCAGAATCCGGCGCTGGGGTCGGCCCATGAAGGGCACGGGGTCCATCTCCTGCTCGTAGGCGAAGCCGCGCGCCTTCTCGACCCAGTAGGCCATCATCCCGATCGGGTCGTCCACGTGCATCCACGGGGTCAGGGTCACCGGCGCGCCGGCCTCGTGCACCACGATCGAGCGGAGCTGCTCCTTCTCCTCGAGCATGGCGTCGTAGAGCTGCTGCAGGCAGCGCGCCCGGGTCTCGGCGTCGCGCGACCAGTCGCTCTCGTCGAAGGCGCGACGCGCGGCCGCGATGGCCGCCTGCATATCGTCCTTGGTGCCGTCGGCACAGGTCCCGAGAACTTTTTCGGTGGCGGGATTCAGGTTTTCGAAGGTTCCGCCGTTGCTCGCCTCGACCCGCTCGCCGTCGATCAGGTTGCGGGTCTCCGGAGCCAGTGCCTCGAGCTCACCCATGGGTCTATCCTCGCGTCCGCCTAGAGCGGGCCCTTGCGCGTGTCGACGGGAACCACCTGCACCACGTCCAGGTGCATCCCGGAAGGTGTGGTGGCGACGGTGACGATGGCGTCGGCCACGCGTTCCGCATCCATCCAGTGAAGCTCGCGCATGACGCCCCAGTGCTTCCAGGATGCCAGGATGCGCCGCGAGCGCTCCGCGCCGTAGCCTGCCCCGAACTCGCTTCCGGTCGGGCCCGGGCGGACCACGCCGGCGCGGACGCCCGAGCCCTCCAGCTCCATCTGCAGCACGCGCACGAATCCTTCCAGCCCCGCCTTGCTCGCGGTGTAGCCGGCCTGGAAGGTGCGCGGCGCAACGGCGTTGAGCGACGACACGAAGATCAGCTCGCCGGCGCCACGCTCCACCATGCCGGGCGCGGCGCGGCGCGCCACCAGCATGGGCCCCAGCAGATTCGTATCCAGCTCGGTGCGCAGCTCCTCCGCGGTGTACTCGCCCAGGAGGCGCGCGAATCCGACGCCGGCGTTGCTGACGACGACGTCGGCCGGTCCCAGCGCCGACTCGGCGGCGTCGAAGAAGGCATCGATGGAGTCGGCGTCCCGCACGTCGAGGGCGCAGAAGAAGGCGCGACCGCCCGCGCGCTCCACATCCCTGGCCACCTCTTCCAGGCGCTCCGTGCGGCGCGCGCCCAGGGCCACGGCAAAGCCACGCGCACCCAGCGCCCGCGCGGTGGCGGCCCCGATCCCCGACGAAGCGCCGGTTACGAAGGCGGTGCGGGCCGCGGAATCGCTCACGCCGTGGGGGCCTCCGGAAACTCGATGGGCAGGGCAGCGAAGCCCCGCACGTTGACGGAGTGTACGCGCACGATCCCGCTGGTATCGACCTCGTAGTCGGGGATCCGGGCGTGGATCTCCTCCAGGGCGACCCGGCCCTCCAGGCGCGCCAGCGCGGCCCCCAGACAGAAGTGGTTGCCCCGCCCGAAGGACAACGACTGGCTCGTGTCCCGGAGCAGGTCGTAGCGGTCCGGGTCCGGGAAGATGCGCTCGTCCCGGTTCGCCGACCCGAGCAGCAGCACCGCCTTGTCGCCGGCGTGCAGCGTGCGCCCGTGCAGCTCCACGTCTTCGGTGACCAGGCGGGCCAGGGCCTGGGTCGAGTTGTCGAAGCGCAGGGTCTCCTCGACCCAGCGCGGAACCATGCCGGGGTCGGCACGCACCCGGTTGCGCTCGCCGGGATGGCGCCACAGCCAGTACATGGCATTGGCCAGGAGCTTCGTGGTCGTCTCGTTTCCGGCGATGGCCATCAGGAAGAGAAAGCCCAGGATGTCGCGCTCGCTCAGGCGCTCTCCCTCGAGCTCGGCCTCCAGCAACGACGACGTGAGATCCTCCCTGGGCCGCGCCCGGCGCGCGGCGATCATGTCCTGGAAGTAACGAACCAGCTTCATGGCCGACTCGGCCGCTGCGGGAGGCACGCCCATCACGCTTTCTTCGCGGTGCACGACCAGGTCCGCCCAGGTGCGGAGCTCGGCGCGATCCTCCCGAGGCACGCCGATCAGCTCGCTGATCACGTCCATCGGCAACTTCCCGGCGAAGTCCGCCACGAAGTCGCAGCGCCCGGCGCCAGCAAACGCCTCGATGTGCTCGCGCGCGATCTCGCGGATGCGCGGCTCCATGGCCTGCACGCGCCGCGGCGTAAAGCCGCGCGACACCAGAGCGCGCATGCGGGTCTGGCGCGGCGGATCCATGGCCAGAAAGGACATGTTGGTGTAGGCGTGCTCGTGAAAGGCGTCGGGATCGAGCGAGACACCGTGGCGATTGCTGAAGCGCGCCGAGTCGCGGAAGGCGTCCATCACGTCCTGGTACCGCGACAACGCCCAGAAGCCCAGACGCTCGTTGCGATGCACGGGATCCTCGTCTCGCAGACGCCGGTAGACCGGGTACGGATCCTCGTGGGTCTCGTAGGCGTAGGGGTCGAAGTCGAGGGTCGAAAGAGGTTCGGCCATGGCCCGCCGACGCTATCTCACTTACATATTGTCCGCAACGGAAGTTCAGCTACCCTCGCAACCTGCATTGGGGGACGTTCCTGCGTAACTGCACGCAGTGCCAGTCCTGCCAGGAGTGACCCTCCGTGCAGTTCTGCAGGAACGTCCCTCTGTGCAGGAGTGGTACTTCGTGCAGGGATTGGGGGGTGGGGTGATGGTTCGGGCGGGTTTCATCGGGCTTGGGAGCATCGGCAAGCCCATGGCGGGGCGACTGGTAGGCGCCGGGCTGGAGACAGTCGTCTACGACGTGGCCCGCGCCCCCGTCGACGAGCTGGTGGCGCAGGGCGCCCGCGCCGCAGAGTCGCCCAGCGAAGTGGGCGCGTCCTGCGACGTGGTGGGAGTCTGCGTACGCGACGACGACGACGTGTTGGCGGTCTGCCTGGCGGAGGACGGCATCCTGGCGGGGAGCCAGCCCGACTCGGTCATCGCGATCCACAGCACCGTGCTACCCCGCACCGTGGGGAAGGTCGCCGAGGCGGCGCGCGCCCGGGACGTGAACGTGGTGGATGCCTGCATCACCGGCGGGCCCGGCGGCGCCCAGCAGGGCACGCTCACCTACATGGTGGGGGGCGAGGCGGCTGCCCTGGAGCGCTGCCGGCCGGTCTTCGAGACCGCCGCCAAGAAGATCGTCCACGCGGGCCCGCTGGGGAGCGGCGCCAAGGTCAAGCTCTGCAACAACCTGATGACCTACCTGGCGTGGATCTCGGCCTACGAGGCCACGTCCCTGGCCCGCGCGATCGGCCTTCCCCAGGAAGTGTTGGAGGAGGTGACCCGCTCCAACGGGAACATGACCGACCCCATGCTCCAGTTCCTCGGAATCCACAAGATGCCCGACGAAGCGCGGCGCGGTGAGCCGATGCAGAAGATCCTGGACGGCTACCGGAAGGTGGCGGAGAAGGACCTGACCTGGACGCTGGACCTGGCGCGGGAGGTGGACCTGGAGCTGCCGGGCACCGAGCTGGCCTCGGGTCTGATGGGCCGGATCTACGGCGTCGAGGACGAGGGGTCGGGCTAGTGGCGCGCGGCGCCCGCGCGGAGGGCCCTGCGCGGCGCCGCCCGCGACGCAGCCAGGCGGAACGGACGACCGAGACCCGCGCCAAGGTCATTGCCGCGGTGATCGACTGCGTCGGCGACCTGGGCTACGCGGGCGCAACGGCCGTGGAGATCACCGGGCGCGCGGGCGTGACCTGGGGCGCCGCGTTCGCCCACTTCGCCTCGCGGCTCTCGGATCTCGCCATCGAGGACCAGAGCCTGGAGACGCGCGTCTCCCTGTTCGTCGACGGGGCCTGGCAGCACTTCTCGAGCGCAACCTATCGGGCCACCTTCGAGATCCTGCTGAACCATCTGGGCCGCGAGGATCGGCCGCCCGGAGGCAGCTGGCAGCAGCAGCTGCTCCGCTCCTGGGACCGGATCTGGATGGAGTTCCTGGGAGATGCCCCGATCCCGCGCCGCCGACACCCCATCCTCCAGCACTACACGATCTCGGTCCTGTCCGGCCTGGCCTCGAGCCTGGTGCTGGCCGGTCCGGGCGCGCGGCTGCATGCATCCGAGCTGGATCTCCTGAAGGACTCGCTGACGCGCGAGCTCACCCGCGACGTCCGCTGACGGCTTCGGGCGCCGCACGGTAGGCCGCGGCCCTCAACCCGCTGCGGACCAGGCGCCGCTGCACGGTCCGCACGGACACCCCGAGCTGAAGAGCCACGGCGTGCAGGTCGCCCTGGTGACGCGCCAGCATCGCGTCCAGACGCGCGGTGGAATCCGCCCTCTCGTCGACTGGCGCAGCGCCGTCCTCGGCTTCGCCCAGGCGCTGCAGCGTGGGCCCCTGGTCGACCAGCGCGCGCGCCAGCGCAGCCGCCAGCTCCCGCGCATTGCCCGGCCAGCGACGCCGCACCAGGTCCCGGAGCGCCTCGGGAGTCAGGTGGACGGCGCCCGCATCTCCCGCCAGGCGAGCGGCGAAATGACGCGCCAGGGCGACCAGGTCTTCCGGCCGCTCGCAAAGCGGAGGCACGTGGATGCGCAGCACGTCCAGGCGGAAGAGCAGGTCCTCTCGAAAGCCACCCATGCGGGCCTCGGCGGCCAGATCCCGATGCGTCGCGGTGACGACGCGAGTCTCCACACGACGCTCGCGGGCCGCGCCCAGGGGACGCACCGCACCGGCGTCCAGGAAGCGCAGCAGCTTCGCCTGGCCCGCCGGCGGCAGCTCGCCCACCTCGTCCAAGAACAGGGTTCCGCCGGCCGCCGCCGCGATCAGGCCGTCCCGGTCCCGATCCGCTCCCGTGTAGGCGCCGCGAGCCGCACCGAAGAGCTCTCCTTCCATGAGCGCCTCGGGAAGTGCGGCGCAGTTCACCGGGACGAAGGGCGCCGCGGCCCGCGGGCTCGCATGGTGGAGCGCCCGAGCCACCACGTCCTTGCCGGTTCCCGTGGCGCCGGTCACCAGCACGGGCGCCGTCACGGGCGCGAAGGCCCGGATGCGACGCCGCACCTCCCGGGCCGCTTCGCTGGCGCCCACGAAGGCGCCCGCCGGATCCGTTGCACCCGCTCGCATGCTTCCAGCCTAGACGGAGCCGTCCGGAACCGGGTTCAAATCGGGATCACGAATCGCTCGGAGGGCCTCCCTTGCGCTCGGCCACGATCACCTCCGAGGGCAGTCCGAACGAGGCGCTGCGATCGTGGTAGAGGACCTTCCACGTCGACTCTCCCAGCCGCGGGCGCAGCTCCAGGGGACGGCAGCCGCCCACGAGCTTCGGCGCCAGGGCGTGGATGCGCGACCAGACCCCGATGACCGCACGCGACGCGGCGCTGCATCCCGTGGTGAGGCTCACCAGGCAGAGACGGCCCCCGGGCCGAAGCATGCGCTGCGCCTGGTCCAGCACCGCGCGGATGTCTTCCTCGGAGAGCAGATCCAGAACGTAGTTGGAGACGAAGCGATCGTAGGCGCCGGCGGGCTCGTCGTTGGGCGGCCCACCGTCGCTCTGCATTACCTGGGCTCGCGCACCGAAGCGGGCCAGGCGCTGGCGGGCCAGCCGAACCATCTCGGAAGAGACGTCGACGCCGCGCCAGCGAGCCTGCTCGGGAAGCAGCTCGGACAGGAGCCGCTCCGCGAAACGGCCCGTGCCGAAACCGAACTCGAAGACGTGCCGGGCCTCTCCAAATGCCGCGTGCTCAACGGCCCGGCCCACGGCGCGGTCTTCGTAGAAGGCCTGGGAGTCCTGACGCGCACCGATGCGGTCGTAGACGCCTCGGGCCTCTTCGCGCGTCAACGTGCGTCGTGCGCGGGGCTCGCTCACGACCCGCCGCCGGGCGGCCCGACGCCGCGATTCACGCGATAGCGGAGCGGCATGCCGTTCCTCCTGCCGATGCTCGGCCGGGGGCTACTCGACGGTGACCGTCGCCTTCGCGTCCGGGTGCTCCTTGATGTGGAACTTGTACTGGCCCGGCATCACGAAAGTGTGGGACCACTTGCCGTCCATGGCCAGCGGCGGGCTCTTCAGCTTTCCGTCTTCGGAGACGATCGTGTGCCCACCGGGCATCTTGTCCATGTTGTGGAAGACCACGGAGTCACCCGCCTGGATCTTCACCTTGGCGGGATCGAGCTTGTTGTGACCCACGTGGATCATGACATCGCCCGCAGCGGCGGGGCCGGCCGCCAGCAGCAGAGCCAGAACGAGCATTCGTACGCGCATGGAATTCCTCCGGTGCGCAACGGTAGCATCCTCGCCCATGGGCAATCGCCAGCTCATCGAAGCGTTCTGGGACACGCTCTACCGAGGCGACTTCGAGGGCCTGGGCGCGTTCTTCACCAAGGCCGCCCTGCCGACCGTCCAGCCTGCTCGATCCGGAGGGCCAGAAGACGACGAGATTGCGGAGTGGTCTTCGCGTTGCGATGGAGGTTCATCTGGGGGAGCTCCCTATGAGGATGGTGGTTGGCTTTGCAACCCCATTGTTCCCGGAGGGCCCCTGGATGAACAACCTCTTTGGGAATCACAACTGGTCGAGCCGCTTCTCGTACCAGCGCACATCCCAGAATCGGCCGAACTTGAAGCCCACCTCCCGGAAGGTGCCGAGGGGTTCGAAGCCGAAGCGCCGGTGCAGCGCATCGGAGGCGTCGTTGGGCAGTGTGATGCCGGCATAGGCTCGGTGGACGTCCTGGTCGGCCAGGGCCGTGAAGAGCGCGTCGTAGAGCGCGGAGCCCAGACCCTGGCCGCCGGCATCGCGGTCCACGTAGAGGGTCGTCTCCACCGACGTGGCATAGGCGGCCCGGGGCCGGAACGTGTGCGAGCAGGCCCAGCCGAGGATCCTGCCCTCGCGCTCGGCGACCAGCAGGCGGTGGCGGCCCTGGGTGTCGAACTGCTCGAACCAGGCGCGCCGCGCCGCAGGTGCGGGCGGCTCCACGTCGAAGGTGATCGGGGTCTCCCGAACGTAGTACTCGTAGATCGCGTCGATGGCGTCCAGGTCCCGGACCTGCGCGGGACGGACCGCTAGCGACACGTCCGATCCGGGCAGAAGTACGCCTTCAGAGTCGCCGCGGCGATCTGGGAGGCATTGCGCCACCAGAGGTCACTCTGCACCAGCACCACCGCAACGGCGATCTCCGGAGCATCGGCGGGAGCGATGCCGGCGAACCATTCGTAGCGCCCATCCGGGTCGCGGCCCGAAAGGCTTCCGGTCTTTCCGGCCACGCGCACCGGGCCCAGCAGGGGCCGGCCGCGCGGATCGCGGAACGCGCTGCGGGCGGTGCCCCGCCGGGTGGTGTCCACCAGCATCTCGCGCAGCTCATCGGCCAGGGCTGGGGTAAGGACGCGCCTCGGCGGGTGCGACGGCACGGCGCCGGCCAGGGTGACGGGCTCGCGGAGCATGCCGTCGTGAAGAACGGCGGCCATCTGCACCGCGTGCAGCGGCGTGATCCAGGTGCCCGACAGGCCGGAGCCCAGGCGCCCCAGGGCGTAGCGGTCGGCGCCCGCGTCCACGCGGCCCGCAGGGAAGCCCGGCGCCGGGGACTCCAGGAAACCGAAGCGGCCGATGGCGTCGATCAGCACGTCCGCACCCACCGTGTGAACCGCGAGCTGCGCGAAGCACTGGTTGTTGGAGATGGCCAGCGCCTTGCGGAAGCTCGACTCGTTGCCGCGGCGCGGCGGATCGATGCGCGAGCGGGTCAGGCGCCAGGGGCTTCCCGTGTAGCGGCAAGACCATCCGGCCACGCCCGGGTCCTGATGCAGAGCAGCCGCGGCGGTCACCACCTTGATGAGTGACGCGGCCGGGTAGGTGCGATCGGCCGGGAAACGTTCGGTGTCCGTCGAGACCGCCGCCAGCAGCCGGCCGTCGCGGGGATCCATGAGGATCACGTGCCCCAGCGACACCCGTCCCCGCTCCAGGATGCGCTCGACCCGCGTCACCAGCTGGGGATCGTAGGTGGGCACCGGAGCCGGCTCGGCCGGCGGTCGCGCTTCCACGGGAGGGGCCGCGGAGACCGGCGACAGCTCGGCCATGGGACTCAACCACGTAGAGAGGACCGCGCCCACCAGCGCAAGTCCCAGCAGCCCCGCCACCACGGTCAGGTGGCTGCGAATCGTCGAGGTCTGGCCGCGTCGCTGCGAGTCCCGCCAGCTGGTCACAGTGCGGTCGATCTCCGCTGGGGGGCGATGAGGCGGGAGCTAGAGCGCCACGACCTCGGTGATCTCGGGGATCTCTTCGCGCAAGCGCGCCTCGATCCCGAACTTGAGCGTCGCGGTCGAGCTCGGGCAACCCGCGCAGGCGCCTTGGAGATAGACCTCGACGCGCCCTTCCCGGTAGCCGGCAAACACCACGTCCCCACCGTCCATGGCTACAGCCGGCCGGATCTCGGCGTCGATGATCGCGCGGATCCGGCCCTCGATCTCACCCGCGAGGCCGGAGCTCTGCTGCTCGAAGTCCGGACCGGTCGCCACGTCGCCCGAGTCCACGTGGGCCCGGATGGCGTCGACCAGATCCTGACCGATGTCCTGCCAGTCCACTTCACTCTGCTTGGTTACGGTGATGAAGTTCGAGGCGAAGAAGACGCCGACGATTCCGCGCACGCCGAAGAGCCTGGCGGCCAGCGGAGAAGTGGAGGCGTCCACCGGCTGCTCGAAGCTGGCGGCGACGCCCGCCTCGGCGACGGGAGACCCCAACACCCACTTGATGCTGTCGGGGTTGGGCGTGCGCTCGGCATGCATGCGGAAGCCCGGATCGACCATGCAAAAAGCTTAACAGAGCCGTACCCTTGTGCCATGGAGATCAACGGCATCGCCCACGCGATGCTGACCGTCGCGGACTTCCCCCGGGCCCGCGCCTTCTACGGGCGGCTCCTGCCGGCCCTGGGCTTGAAGCCGCTGATCGATGCCGACGGCATGTACTACTGCATCGGCGGTCGCACGGCGCTGGGGATCCAGCGGGGAGATGACGCGTTCGTCGAGGCCGGCGACCGCTTCGTCCAGGGTCGCGTGGGGCTGCACCACGCCTGCTTCCGCGCACGCCGGCGCGAGGACGTGGATGAGCTGCACGCGCTGCTGCTGGAGATCCGCGCCCAAATCGTCCATGCGCCGGAGGAGGCGCAGTTCGCGCCAGGGTACTACTCCGTGCTCTTCGAGGACCCGGAAGGGATCCGCCTGGAGATGAACTTCGTGCCCGGCCGCGGCCACCTGGACCGGGTCGAAGCCGAGTCCCAGGAGTGATCCGGGCCGCCGCCTTCCTCGCGGCGGCCGCCGTGGCTGCGGCCACGGCCACGGCCCAGGAGCCGGACGACGTCTTCGCAGCGCGGGCGCGGAGCGCGGTCGCAGCCACGGTCGAGAAGCGCCACTTCGATGTCGCGCACCTGGACACGGAGTCGCTGGTCGCGCAGGCGGTGGAGGAACGCGCAGCCGGGCGAGGGGACGACGAGATCCTGGAGAAGTTCGTTCCAGCGATCACGGAGCGGGACTACTTCCGGATCGGAAGGCCCAACGCCATCCACGAAGACTCCTACCGCTACGCATTGCCCTACGCGCCGCTCGTTCCGCGCTACGTCTCCCAGGGCCCCAACGGCGAAGTCACCCACACCGACGACGTCAACCGCCAGGCCTTCGACTTCGCCATGCCGATCGGGATTCCGCTGCGGGCGGCGCGACCCGGGGTCGTCGCCAGGGTCATCGACGGTTTCGGCCCGGCCACTCCCAAGGACCCCGACCCGATGGCGGCCCGGGCCTCCAACGAGGTGATCATCCTCCACCGGGACGGGACGTGGGCGTCGTATGTCCACCTGCAGAAGGGAATCCCCGTGACGGAGGGACAGCGCGTGAAACGGGGTGACGCAATCGGTCTCTCGGGCATGTCCGGCGCTCCCCAGGGCCCCCACCTCCACTTTGCGGTCCACGTCAACCGCCCGGACGGAAGCCGCCGTTCCATCCCGATCCGCTTTGGCCCGCCGACCGGCGCCGGCTTCGTCCCCGAGCAGGGCCAGTTCTACGGCAACGAGCCTCGAACGAACGTCCGGCTCCGGATCACTCTGGACGGAACCGACATCCCGGAAGACAAGCCCACGACCTGGAAGCACGGCGTCGTGAGCAAGCTGGAGGTCACGCTGGAGGACGGCCTGGGGCGACGCCGCGACGTGACGAACGATCCCGCCACGCGCATCGACACGCTCACGCCCTGGAGCGTCGTCATCGAGGACGGGCCCGCCCTGCGCTTCTCCCAGGGCTTCGGCTTCGACTACCTGGCGCGGGCGGAGAAGCACTGGGCCCTCGTGCAGGTCCTCCACCGGGACCCCTCGGCCAAGGTCGTGGGACGGACCCTGCTCACGCTGGCCGTCGAGAAGTAGCGCGGTGGCCCGCACGGAAACACGGCGCCGAAGCGTGGCAGCGGCATGAGCGGCGTCCTGCTGCTGGCGGCGGCGCTGTCGGTGCCCGCGGCCCTGCCCGGCGCCGAGCCGTTCCCGGAGAGCCTGCGAAGCGAGCTGGAGGTCCAGCTGGCGGCGCTCGGCCGTGACCACGTGCCGCGCACGCGGCACCGGAATCCCGACGGAAGCCCCACCTACACCAACCGTCTGATCCTGGAGGCGAGCCCGTACCTTCAGCAGCACGCCCACAACCCGGTCGACTGGCACGCCTGGGGCGACTATGCATTCGAGCGGGCGAGAAGCCTGGGCCGACCGCTGCTGGTGTCGGTGGGCTACTCCACGTGTCACTGGTGCCACGTCATGGAGGAGGAGTCCTACGACGACCCCGAGGTGGCGGAGTTCCTCAACCGCCACTTCGTCGCCATCAAGGTGGACCGGGAGGAGCGGCCCGACGTGGACTCGGTCTACATGAGCGCGCTCCAGGCCATACGCGGCCAGGGCGGTTGGCCTCTGAACGTGTGGGTCACGGCGGACCGCGAGCCCTTCTACGGAGCCACCTACCTGCCCCGCGAGCGCTTCCTCGACACCCTGCGCGCCATCGTGCGGGGCTGGGAAGCGGAGCCCGACGCCGTACGCGAATCGGCGGCGCGACTGCGCGAGCACTTGCGCCGGAGCCTGGCGGGAAACGAAGCCCGTGCCAGCCACGCGACGTCCACGCAGCCGATCCAGACGGCGATAGCCTGGTACGAAGGCCGCTACGACCGGGCGCGAGGCGGACTGCGCGCCGCCCACAAGTTCCCCGCCAGCCTGCCGATCCGCTTGCTGCTGCGCCACCACCGTCGCACGGGCGACCCCGACACGCTGCGCATGGCGGTGTTCACCCTGGAGCGCATGGCTCTCGGCGGCATCCGGGATCAGGTGGGCGGCGGCTTCCATCGCTACGCCGTCGATCCCGACTGGCACGTGCCCCACTTCGAGAAGATGCTCTACGACAACGCACTGCTGGCGCTGGCGTACCTGGAGGCCTGGCAGGCGACGGGTCGCGAGTCCTTCGCGGAGGTGGTGCGCGACACCCTGGACTACTTGATCCGGGAGATGAGCGCGCCCCACGGCGGCTTCTATTCGGCGACCGATGCCGACAGCCCGACACCCGATGGGGAGATGGAGGAAGGACGCTTCTTCACCTGGACCCGTGCCGAGATCCGCGATGTCCTGGGCGACCGGGCCGACGCGCTGATTGCCTACTGGAACGTAGGGGACGAGCGCAGTGTCCTGCGTGCGAGTGACGAGCTCCCGCCCCGGAGTCGGGTCGCAGCTCGAAGCGACCTCTACATCGCGCGCGCGAAGAGGCCAGCGCCGCTGCGCGACGAGAAGATCCTGGCTGCGTGGAACAGCCTGGCGATCTCCGCATTCGCCCAGGCGGGCTTCGCCTTGTCGCGCCCGGACTACGTGGAGCGCGCCGAGCGCGCGGCATCCATCCTGCTCTCCAAGCGGAGCGCCGACGGGCGGCTGCGCCGTGTCCTGTGGGGCGGCGGGCCCTCGTTCCTGGAGGACCACGCCTTCCTGGTGGCCGGCCTGCTGGATCTGTTCGAGGCGACCGGGAAGCCCCGCTGGCTGGGCGAGGCCCTGGCGGTCCAGGCAGCGCAGGATGCGCACTTTGCCGACGCGGCCGGCGGGGGCTACTTCCGCACGGCCGACGATGCAGAAACACTTCTGGTGCGCGAGAAGCCGGCCCGCGACGGTGCCGTGCCCTCGGGCAACTCGGTGGCCGCGCTCAACCTGCTGCGACTCCACGCCTTCACCACCGATCCCGTCCACCTGCAGCGCGCCTCGCTGCTCTTTTCCGCTTTTCACGACGTGCTGACCGAGCGGCCCCAGGACATGGCCGAACTCCTGCTCGCGCTTGACTTCGCCACCCAGCCCACGCGCGAGGTCGTAGTGGTCGCCGGAGAGGGGCTGGACCCGCTGCTGGCGCCGCTGCGCAGCGGCCTCGTGCCCAACAAGATCCTCGCGGTGGTGGAGCCGGCGCAGATCGACTTGCTGGGCAGGGCCATTCCCCTGGTCCGCAACAAGGTGGCCCGCGGCGGGCGTGCGACCGCCTACGTGTGCCGCAACCGCGTCTGCGATGCACCCACCGAGGACCCCGTCATCCTGGCACGGCAGCTCCCTTGCGCCGTAGCTACGGCTATGGCTCAGTCGCGCGCCTTGCCAGCGCGGCGTCTCGACGCCCGGGCCGGCGCACTCCATCTTGGCTCAGGCTCCTAGCCGAAGAGCGTCGCCTCCACGTCGTCCAGCGAGCAGACCAGGCAGTCGTTCGCGCGCGCGACGTCGTGCTCGCGGACCCCGTTGTAGCCCCACGCCGCCAGGACACAGCGCACGCCCAGGGGCTGCACGTCCAGCAGGTGATTGACCTTGTCGTCCACGAAGGTCATCTCCTTATAGGGCAGGCCGGTCTCCTCGTGCAGGTGGCTCAGGTGCGCGGCCTTGGACACGCCCGTGTCCTTGTCCAGGACCCGGCCTTCCGGAAACAGGTCGCCCACGGAGTACGCGTCCAGCAAGCGCGTCGCCGAGCCGCGATCCTTCGAGGTGGCGATGGCCAGCTCCACCTCGCCGGCGCGCCGCCGCAGTACATCCAGGAACGGCGGATAGGGCCGCATCAGGGCGAACCACGCAGCGGGATCCTCGCGGTAGAGATCCGCTCGCTCGCGATAGAAACGCTTGTGGAAGGCGCGCAGCCATTCCGCGTCACAGCCCGCCTTGAACGCGTCGTAGCTCTCCTGGTCGACGATCTCGCGGCCGGAGTCCAACGCCAACAGCTCCACCGCGTAGTCCTCGGCGCGGTTGCCGAGGGGCATCATCTCCAGGAAGGCGTCGTAGACATCCTCGCCGACGCGGCTCTCGGGCCGCAACGCGCGCCAGGTGCGCAACGCCACGTGGAACGACTCGGGCGCGCTGTGGGAGATCACTCCGTCGAAATCCAGGGCCAGCAGCTTCACGCGTCGCCGTTCGCCAGGATCGCCCGCAGCGCGGCCAGCTGCTCACCCGACCCCAGAACCAGCAGGCCGTCGCCGCCCTGCACCTCGAAGGACGCGGGCGGGTTGGAGTGGGTGTCGCCCCCGCGGCGCACCGCCAGGATGCTGGCCCCGCTGCGCTCTCGCACAGCCAGCACCGCGATGCTGCGCACGGGCGCCGTGGCCGGCACTTCCACCCATTCCGAAGCCACCTCTTCCAGGATCTCCGCCAGCCAGGGATCGATTTGTCCGGCGAAGGGGCCCCGCACCAGCTCGTAGCCCTCGTCGCGCATCTCCTCGGTGAAGTGGGCGACCGCCGCAGCGGGCATGTCGAAGCGCCGCAGCACCTTGCTGGTCAGCTCGATGGTCGACTCCACCTCCTCGGAAACCACCTCGTTGGCGCCCTCTTCCACCAGGTGGTCGATATCGCGCTCGTAGCGCGCCCGCGCCAGGATGTGCAGATCGGGCGCGATCGACCGGGCCACTTCCAGGGTGTCCCGCGTGGCCTCCGGATCGTTGATGGCCACACAGTAGAGCCGAGCCCGCGCGATGCCCAGGTGCTTCAACACGGCCGGCCGCGTGGCATCGCCGAAGATGATGGGCTCGCCCTTGGATCGCGCCTGGTCCACCGACTGCCCGTTGGCGCACACGATCCGGTAGGGAATCTCCGCCGCGCGAAGCACGCCGGCCAGCGTGCGTCCCGCCAGCCCGTAGCCCGCGATCACCACGTGGTCCGCCAACTCATCCTTGTCGGTCTCGGCCGCCGGTCCCTCGGAGCGTGCCAGCAGGGTGGCCACGCGCGGCGCTACATTGATGAGGAAGGGCGTGGCGATCAGCGTGAGGATCGATCCCGCCACGAAGACCTGCTCCAGATCCCCGGTCAGGAGCCCCTTGCTGCTCGCCGCCGCGGCCAGCACGAACGAGAACTCACCGGTCTGGGCCAGCGCCAGTCCTGCCTGAACGGACGTGCGCATGTGCAGTCGGAAGATCAACGCCGCGATCGCCACGACGACGACCGCCTTGAAGGCCACGACGCCGGTCACGAAGACCAGGACGCCCTGCCAGTTGGCAACCGCCTCCCCCGCGTTGAGCAGCATGCCCACCGAGGTAAAGAACACGCCCAGCAGCACGCCGCGCAGGGGCGCCACCTCCGCGAAGAGCTGGGTGGCGTAGGGCGAGGCACTGACGACCAGACCGGCGATGAAGGCCCCCACCGCCAGACTCAGCCCTATTCTCTCGGCCACCAAGGCGCTACCCATGGCGAGCAGGAAGGCGAAGAGGCTGAACAGGTCCGGCGAGCGCATGCGCGCCACGCGTTCCAGCACCCACGGCAGCACGAAGCGCGCCACCCCGGCCAGGACCAGCAGCTTGACCACGGCGCTGCCGATGGCCATCGCCACGGGACCCGCCTCGCGCGGCATCCCGGTCAGGACCAGCAGCTTGACCACGGCGTCGCCGATGGCCATCGCCATGGGACCCGCCTCGCGCGGCACCTCGCCGGCCAGGAGCGGGATGGCCAGCAGGAAGGGAACGATGGCCAGGTCCTGCAGCAGCATGCCGACGATGATCGATGTCTCGAGGGGCAGACCGAGCCCGACACACAACGCCGCGACGGCGGCGATGCTGACCGTCACCTGCAGCACGCCCGCCATCACGGCGGTGCGGAAGCTGCGCCGCAGCTCGTCCAAGGGCAGCTCGAGACCAATCTCGAACAGCAGGAACACCACGCCGAACTCGGCGATCGTCCGCACGCTCTCGTTGTCGTCGACCAGGGCCAGGCCGCCAGGCCCCAGGGCCGCGCCCGCGACCAGGAAGCCTACGATGGACGGCATGCGCAGCCGCTCGAAGATCGCCGCGCCCAGCGCGGCGACTGCGATCACGATGAGGAGGTGCTCGACCGCATGCATGGCCCCTCACGCTACCATGCTCCGCATGGCCTGGAAGCCGGAACTCGAAGAGCTGGAGCGTCGCCGGGAGCTGGCGCAACGCATGGGTGGCGACGAACGCATCGCCCGCGCGCGCGAGGCCGGTCGCGGCACGGTCCGCGAACGGATCGACGCGTTGCTGGATCCAGGTAGCTTCCGCGAGACGGGCACCCTGGCGGGCGCCGGCGAGTACGACGACGACGGCCGCCTGATCGGCTTCCGCCCGTCCAACTTCGTGTGCGGGCGTGGGCGCATCGCGGCGCGCGACGTGGTGGTGGGCGGCGACGACTTCACCGTTCGGGGCGGGGCGGCCGACGGCGCGATCGGCAACAAGATGGGCTGGGCCGAGAAGGCGGCGCGAGACCTGCGCGTGCCGCTGGTGCGCCTGGTGGACGGCACCGGGGGCGGAGGCAGCGTCAAGCAGCAGAAGAAGCTGCGGCGCTCGTACGTGCCCCTGATCCCCGATTGGGAGGTATCCGTCGAGCTGTTGGCGACGGTTCCGGTGGCGGCTGCCGCGCTGGGGCCGGTAGCGGGGCTGGGGGCAGCGCGGGTGGCGGCCTCGCACTTCTCGGTGATGGTGCGCGGCACCAGCCAGCTCTTCGTGGCCGGCCCGCCCGTGGTGCGACGGGCGCTGGGCCGCGACGTGGACAAGGAAGAGCTGGGCGGCTCGCACATCCACGCGCGGGGCTCCGGGGCGGTGGACAACGAAGCCGAGAGCGAATCCGACGCGCTGGAGCAGCTGAAGCGCTTCCTCTCCTACATGCCGGACTCCGTGGATACGGTCCCACCGCGAATCGAAGCGGAGGACGATCCGCAGCGGCGGGAAGAGGCCCTGCTGTCCGCGGTGCCGCGCGAGCGGCGCCGCGTCTACGACATGCGCCGGATCCTGGAGGCGGTGCTCGACCGAGGCTCGATCTTCGAGCTGGGTCGCGGCTTCGGCCGGCCCCTGGTGACGGCGCTGGCACGGCTGGACGGCATCGCCGTAGGCGTGCTGGCCAACGACCCCAAGCAGCGCGGCGGCGCCATCGACGCGGCCGCCGCCGAGAAGATGACCCGCTTCGTGGATCTGTGCGACACGTTCCATCTCCCCGTGGTGAACTTCGTGGACAACCCGGGGTTCATGGTGGGGGTGGAGGCCGAGCGCACCGGAACGATCCGCGCCGGCGTGCGCGCGCTGACCGCGGTGTATCAGGCCCGGGTGCCCTGGGCCTCGATCCTGGTGCGCAAGTGCTTCGGGGTGGCGGGCGCCGGGAACAGCGCCCACCACCGCATGAGCCTGCGCTACGCCTGGCCGTCGGGCGAATGGGGCTCTTTGCCCATCGAAGGCGGCGTCGAAGCGGCCTATCGTCGTCAGCTCGAAGCAGCCCAGGACCCGGAGGCGATGCGCAGTCAGCTGGAGGAGGAGTACGCATCCATGCGCTCTCCCTTCCTTACCGCCGAAGCCTTCGGCGTCGAAGAGATCATCGATCCGCGTGACACCCGCCCGCTCCTCGTGGAGTGGTCCCGTAGGGCGTACGCGACCACGTGCTCGCAAACGGGAACGCGGGCCAGGGGGATGAGACCGTGAGAATTGGAGTGTGGAGTGTGGCGCTGATGCTCGCGATGGCGTGCCAGCCGCAGCAGGCGACGCAGGCTCCGCTCGATACCGAGGAGCAGCAGACGTCCTACGCACTGGGCTACAAGCTGGGCGAGAACATCCAGAGCCTCGAGCTGAGCGAGGTGGAGATCGACGCCCTGCGCCAGGGTCTCACCGACGCCGCCAACGGCACGGCGGCGCGGATCGACATGGCCGAGGCCGAATCCAAGGTGCAGCAGCTCGCCGCCCGTCGGGCAACCCGCGCGGCAGAGGATCGGCGGGAGACCGAAGCCGCCTTCCTGGCCAAGGCGGCCGAGGAAGAGGGAGCCGTCCGCACGGCGTCGGGCCTGATCATCGTGCACACCACGGAAGGCGAAGGGGCCAGCCCGGCGGCCACCGACCGGGTCAAGGTGCACTACCACGGCACCTTCCTCGACGGGAGCGTCTTCGACAGCTCGGTGCAGCGCGGCCAGCCCGCGGTGTTCCCCTTGAACGGCGTCATCCCCTGCTGGACCGAGGCGCTCCAGCTGGTCAAGGTGGGCGGCAAGGCACGCCTGACCTGTCCGCCCGAGATCGCCTACGGCGACCGCGGCGCCCCGCCGCGCATCCCCCCCGGAGCATCCCTGATCTTCGAGGTGGAGCTGCTGGAGGTGGTCGAGTAGGGGTCAGTCCGACCCTTCGTCACCGCTCAGGTCGCGGGGATCGACGGGCTCGACGCCGGCCAGGTGCGCCGAGTCATTCAGCCGGGCTAGGCGGGCCAGGCGGGGCACGGGCCCGAGAACCAGCTCCGAGATGGCGCAGTTGTTCATGACGCGCTTCCAGGAGCTGTACTGGCCGTCGATCAGCCAGCCGAGCCCCAGCGCCATGGCCCCGCCATGGGAGACGACGATCACGCGCTCGCCCGGGTGCGTCTCGGCGATCCTCCGCATGGAGTCGGCAAAGCGGTCGGCGACCTGCCGCACGGACTCGCCCTCAGCCGGCGCGAAGTCCGGGTCCGCATGGATCCGGGTCCAGAAGTCTTCCTGGACGAGGAGGTCGTGGAAGCGCCGACCCTCCCAGGCTCCCAGGTGGTACTCGGCCACCCCGCGCTCGAGACGCGGCAACAGCCCCTGGGCCTTGCCGATCTCGCGCGCGGTGTTGGAGGCTCGCTGCAGGTGGCTCGTGTAGAGCGCCGTCGCCGGCGGCTCGGCCTCGGCCAGGTGCCGGGCCACGAGCCGCGCCTGCTCCCAACCGCGATCGGAAAGCTCGGTGTCCGTCGAGCCGTGCCACACGCGCTCGGTGTTGGCGGAGGTCTCTCCGTGGCGAACGAGGATGACGGTGGTCGCTTGGTCGGACACGGACGGGAGCGTACCATCGCGCCATGGAGATTTCCGGCCGGCGCATCCTGCTGACCGGCGCATCGCGCGGGATCGGCCGTGGGCTGGCGCAGGCGCTGCACGACGAGGGCGCCGAGCTGGCCCTGGTGGCGCGCAGCCCCGGCCCCTTGCAGGAGCTTGCGGCACAGCTCGACGCCCGGGCGTATCCGACCGATCTGTCTGATCCCGCACAGGTGGACGGCCTCGTCGCGAGAATCGAGCAGGACGGTCCCGTCGACGTACTGATCAACAACGCCGGCGTCTCCAACATCGGCTTCGTCTTGGACCGGAAAACCGAGGACATCGAGTCCCTGTTCCGCACCAACCTGCTGACGCCCATCCACCTGTGCCAACAGATCATCCCGCGCATGCTGGAACGGGGCGCAGGCCACATCGTGAACCTGTCTTCGGTGGCCGCGGTGGTGACGCCGCCGGGACTGGTGCACTACGGCTCCAGCAAGGCGGGCCTCGCCCACTACACGGCCGGTCTGCGACTCGAGCTGAAGGACCTGCCCGTCGGCTTGACCCTGGTGCAGATCGGCAGCACCGCCACCGACATGGACGACGCCACCCAGGCCTATGCGCCGTACCAGCGGCTGCGCGGCAAGCGCTCGGTGGACCAGGTGCGCTTCCCCATCGAGGACGTGGTGCAGGGCATCGTCCGTGCGATCCGCGAGAACCACTACCAGGTGGTGCTGCCGGGCTACCTGCGCGCGCTGACCGGCCTCGTGGAAATTCCGCGCGGATTCATGCGGCTGGCGTTCCGGAAGATCAGCCCGCGTCCGTGAGGGACGCGAGACCCTCGACCGCGCGCGTGAATTCGTCGAGGTCCACGCGGCCTGCTCCGTGCACCACTCGGGTGACACCGGCACGCTCGTAGGCCTCCAGCCGCGCGCGCGCCTGGGCGGGAGCGTCCAGTGGCAGCGCGGTGAGCACCACCACCTCTGCATCGGGCACCGCGGCCCGCAGCTCGCGGACGTGGGGCGCCAGGTCCTCGGGCTCGCCGCCCATGGGCATCCAGCCGGCCCCGAAGCGCACCGCGCGGCGGATGGCCTGGGGCGGCGCGCCGCCCACCAGGATGGGCGGCGGCGGCGGGCGCGGCCGGAACAGGAAGCGCTGGCCGTTCCACTCCACCTCGTCGGCGGCGAAGCAGCGCTGCAGCAGCGTCAGAACCTCGTCGGTCAGGGCGCCGCGCCGACTCCGCTCCACGCCCAGGGCGCGGAACTCGGGCGCCATCCAGCCGACGCCGACGCCCAGCAGGAGCCTGCCGCCCGAAAGCTCCTGGACCGTGGCGATCCACTTGGCGGTGGGAAGCGCCGGCCGGTACGGCAGCACCAGCACCGACGTGCCCAGGCCGATACGCCGGGTGCGGCCCGCCAGGAAGGCCAGAGTGGCCAGGGGATCCAGGTAGCGCCCGCCCGATCCCTCGGCGTCGTCGGGGGGAATCGCCACGTGGTCGACTACCCAGATGGAGTCGAGGCCGGCATCCTCCGCGGCCCGCGCGGACGAGGCCAGCGTCTCGGCCTCGGCCTGCGGCCCCATGTTGCGAACGACGATGCCGA
>CAMYOO010000068.1:0-2658 GCA_947260035.1 uncultured delta proteobacterium | reverse complement strand
ACGCCCGGCGGCAGGATCGTGATCTGGGCGCGGCGGTTCTGGCCGCGGCCCTCGTCCGACTGGTTGCTCTCCAGCGGATCCGCGCCGCCATAGGCGACCACGGTGATCCGCTCCGGGGCGATCCCGTTGGCCACCAGGTAGCGCTTCACGGCCTCGGCCCGGGCCTGGGAGACCCGCTGGTTCGCCGGGTCCGGACCCACGACGTCGCCGTAGCCCTCGACCAGCACCATCCGGTTCGGATTGGCGATCAGGAAGCCGGCCAGCCGCGACAGCTTGCGGCTGGCATCGGCCTTGAGCTCGGTGTCGTTGAAGTCGAAGTGCACGCCGCCCAGGGCGAGCACCGCGCCGCGCTCGGTCTGGCGCGCTTCCAGGTCCGCCAGCCCCTTCTCCAACGTGCGGGCCCGCAGGGCCACGCTCTTCATCTGGTCCTCGGTCTGCTCGTTGGCGAGCTTTGTCTCGGCATTGAGGCGCGCGATCCGGATCCGCGTCTCGGCCATGTAGACGTTGTGCGAGACGATCTCCGGCTTCTTGGCGCGGTTTGCTTCTTCGGCGAGCTTGATCTCCTTGGATGCATCGAGGAGCTGGATCGAGTTCTTGGCGTCGATGCGCGGATCGTCGAGCACATCGTTGTACTCGCGCTTCACGCGCTGCACCTCGGGACTGGGTGTCTTGTTGGCGCACGCGGCGCCGAACGCCAGGAGCGCCGCTACGAGAACGAGCCGCTTCATCGAATCTCTCCTGCGTTCTCGCCGGCCGTCGTCGGCGGCAGCGCCTGCTGGACCTTGGCCAGCCGGTCCTTGGCTTGCTTGTTGCGCGTGATGGCGTCGGCGAGCTGGGCCTCGACGGCCACCTGCTGGGCCAGACGCTCGGACTCGTCGTACTTCTTCTTCTCATGGAGGGCCCGCGCGCGGCTGAGCTTCTCCTCGGCGCTGCGCATGAGGGCCGAAGCCACCTGGTCCGCGCCCTGGTCCCGGGCCTGCTTCACCGCGAAGTCCGCAGTGGCCAGCGCCTGGTCCGACGGGCCGGGCTTGGCGCAGCCCAGGGCCGCCAGGGCCCCGACCAGGACCAGTGTCGTGATGATGCGCATGAGTCCTCCTTGTGGAAGCCGCTTAGTCTAGCTGTACGAGCCGCCACCGAAAGTCGGAAATCCGGTGAGCCGGGTGCCCGCCGTCAGGCCTCCATCCGCGAGGATGGCGGCCCCGGTGATGGCTGAGGCCTCCTCGCTGGCCAGGAAGAGCACCAGGTTGGCGATCTCCCGGGGCTCCAGAATCCGTCCCAGGGCGTGCATGTCCGCGATCTGCTCCCGGGTCCGCGTCCCGGCCCGGAGCACGACTTCAAGCAGGGGCGTATCCACGACCCCGGGGCAGACCGCGTTGGCGCGGATGCCCTTGCGGCCGTACTCGATGGCCACGTTCCGGGTCAGGTTGATCACGCCGGCCTTGGCCGTGGTGTACGGCGACGAGATCATCTCGCCGTAGAAGCCGTCCACCGAGGATGTGTTCACGATGGAGCCCGCGCCGCGCTCGAGCATGGCGGGGATGGCCGCCTTGCAGCCGTAGAAGACGCCGTCCAGCATCACCGCCAAGCTGCGCCGCCAGACCTCGGGATCGATGTCCGCGACGTAACCGCCGCCGGACCAGGCGGCGTTGTTGTGCATCACGTCCAACCCGCCGAACTCCGAGCAGGCGCAGGCCACGGCCTCTTCCACGTGGGAGAGCTCCGCGACGTCGCAGTGCCGGTAGAGCGCGCGCAGGCCGGCCTCCGCCAGCTCCGCGACCAGCGCCTCGCCCTTCTCGTCCTGGAGGTCGGCGACGACCACCGCCGCGCTTTCCTCGGCGAGTCGCCGCACCGTGGCCGCGCCGATGCCCGACGCACCGCCGGTGACGACGGCCACCTTGCCTTCCAGTCGCGCCACCTAGCTCTCCTTCGCGCAGGCCGCGAGCGCGGCTTCCAGCGTCGTCTCCTGCACACCGGGCTCCTCCACCACGGCGCGCAGCCACTGCGGCCGCTCGGTGGTGCATACGTAGATGGGAGCATCCAGATCCGAGAGATGTGTGGCCTGGCGCGCATAGGCCATGGCGTAGTCCGGCGGCCGCACGTCGGTGCCCAGCTCTACCAGGGCCAGGGGATCCGGAGGCGACACGGCGTCGGGGTCGGGCGTATGGATCTGCGGCGTCCCGGGAATAGCGCTGCCCCCCGCCAAGCCGGGTCCGTCCAGCAGGATGGCGCCGCGCACCTGCTTGGGGCGCGCGCCCGACGTGAGCAATGCCACGTAGGCTCCCAGGCCACGCCCCACGACGGTGGCCGAGCCCAGGTGCGCCAGGGCGTGGTCCGCGTCGGAGATGAGCAGCTCGCAGGTGTAGCCACCGCCCTTGGGAACCGTCGAGGCGCCGTGCCCGGTGAAGTCCAGTGCGTAGATCGGCCCCGGCCAGGCCGAGAGCTCCGGAGGAACCTGCTCCGGCGCGCGCTCGGCCAGGCCGTGCAGCAGCAGCAGGGCCCGGCCGGATCCCGGCCGAAGCTCGTGCAACGCCAGCCGCACGCGATAGTGCTCGAGCCAGTGGATCACGACAGGAAGTCCACGACCAGATCGGCGACCCCGCGCGGGTGCTCGATGTGCACGAAGTGACCGGACTCGGGGTACTCGACGAGCTCCGAGTG
>CAMYOO010000067.1 GCA_947260035.1 uncultured delta proteobacterium | reverse complement strand
GCCCATCATGAAGATCGCCACCGCGCCGCCGATCTTGCGCAGGAAGGTGAACATCCCGGAGTAGAGGCCCTCGCGGCGCTCGCCGGTCTTCAGCTCGTCTTCGTCGATCACGTCGGGCAGCATGGCCCAGGGCATGATGTCGGCCACGGAGTACCCGACGCCCGCAAAGCCCGCGATCAGGAACACGCTCCAGCGCGGCCAGTCCGCGTCGCCGAAGAAGAGGATGAGCTGCGCGAACATCCACCACATCAGCCCGATCAGCATCACGCTGCGTTTGTCGAAGCGCTTGGAGAGAAAGAGCCAGAAGGGCAGCGCGAGGATGACGACGATGAGGAAGGCGGCCAGGGTGATCTCGAAGTCCTCACGCCGGCCGATGACCCAGGCGATGTAGTAGAAGAAGAGTGCCGAGACCAGGTCGATGGCGATGCGCCCGGGGATGTAGATGGCGCACAGGTGCATGTACGTGCGGTGGCGCGCCACCAGCCGCAGGCTCTCGGGGATGGGCAGGGTTTGCCGCGCCGCCTGGGGCCGCTCCCACGTCACCCGGTACACGGCGAACCAGGGCAGCACCAACCACACGCCGATGATCATGGCGGCGAAGAGCCAGGCCTGGCCGTCGTCGCCCATTGAACGCGCCAGCGCGCTCATTCCCAGGGTCACGAAGACGCCCATCAGCCCGGCCGCGCTGCGATAGGTGTTGAGCGATGTGCGCTCGTCGTAGTTGCGCGCCATCTCCGGAATCATCGCGATGTAGGGCACGGAGACGACGGTGCTGAAGACCGAGAGCAGCACGTACACCGACGAGTAGTAGATGAAGTCCGCCGTCTGGCCCGCGAAGGGCGGGTTGACCCACATCAGCACGAAGCTGACGGCGAACGGCACGCAGCCGATCAGGAGGTAGGGTCGGCGCCGGCCCCAGCGCCAGCGCGTGTGATCGGAGATCCGGCCCATCAGCGGATCCGTGATGGCGTCGACGACGCGGCCGGTCAGGGGGATGGCTCCCGCCAGCGCGGCGGGGAAGTGCAGCACGTCGGTCAGGAAGCGGATGTAGAGGATCGTCATCGCCGTGAGGAACACGTTGATCGTGTGGTCGCCCATCGCATAGATGACCTTGGTGGCGACCGTCAGTCGGCGCTGTGAGGCGTCGGCCATGAGCCGCACAGTCTAGCCGCACGCGGGCGCTGGCCCCCCGGAATTCGACTGCCTACAGTGGCCCGCCATGTGGGATGCGGTGCTCTTCGATCTGGACGGGGTCCTGGTGGACAGCTACGAGGCATGGTTTCGCACCATGAACGTCATCGCAGACGACCTGGGCTATCCGGCGGTCTCGCGGGAGGCCTTCGCGGCGGGCTGGGGGCAGGGGGTCGAGGCGGATGTGGAGCACTTCTACCGGAATCACACGGTTGCCCAGATCGAGCGCTGCCTGGAGGAGGCCTACCCCAAGCAGCTCGACCAGCTGGAGTTCGATCCCCGCGCCGCCGCGGTGGTGAATGCCCTGCGCAGTCGCCGGGTGCCGACGGCCCTGGTGACCAACACGCCCGGGGCACTGGCCCGGGCGATCCTGGATCGCGGTGGGCTGAGACTGGACGCGGTGGTGGGCGGAACCGACGTGCCGCGGCCCAAGCCCGAGCCGGACATCCCGCTGCGCGCCTGCGAGCTGCTGGGCGTGGCGCCCAAGCGGGCTCTGCTGGTGGGCGACACCGCCTTCGACTGCGACGCGGCGCGCGCCGCCGGCATCGCGTTCGCAGGCCTGCGCTTCGACTGCGAGCGCCGCCTCGAGCAGCTGGACGAAGTGATCCCCCTGGTGTGCGCGCCGTGAGCGCCAACCTGGAGATCAAGGCGCGCTGCGCCGACCTGGCTGCGCTGCGCCGCCGCGCCGAGGCGCTGGCCACCGAGTACCTGGGCGTCGATCGCCAGGTGGACACCTACTTCCGCACCGCGAGCGGGCGGCTCAAGCTGCGCGAGTCCAGCCTGTCCGGCGGCCAGCTCGTCCCCTACCGGCGCGCCGACGCGGCCGGACCGCGGCGCTCCGACTACCAGGTGATCCCGGTGCCGGATCCCGCCGGCACCCGCGAGCTGCTGGCCGAGCTTCTGGGCGTGCACCGCGTGGTGCGCAAGGAGCGCGAGATCTTTCTGTACCAGAACGTGCGCATCCACCTGGACCGGGTCGAGGGGCTGGGCACCTTCATGGAGCTGGAAGCCGTCTTCGACGGCGCGCCGGAGGCCGAGCCGGAGCAGCAGGCGAAGGTGGATTGGCTCCTGGGCGAGCTGGGCGTGAAGCCGGACGACCTGGTGCCGATCTCCTACGAGGGCCTGCTGGCGGCAGGGGATGGAGCAAGCGCATGAGCGCCTGGAAGCACTTCGGCGACGCACACACCTGGGTCTACCAGCGCAGCGGCGGACGCATCGGCGCACGCATGGCGGGTCGCGACATGCTGCTGCTCACCACCAAGGGGCGTCGCTCGGGTGAGCCGCGAACCCTGCCCCTGGCCTACCTGGTCGATGGCGACGCCCTGGTAGTAGTGGCGTCGAACGCGGGTCAGTCGCGCCACCCGGCCTGGTTTCACAACCTGCGGGCGGAGCCGTATGCCCGCGTGCGCGTGGGCCGCGAGGTCTACGACGTGCGGGCAGAGGTGGCGGACGCCGCCGAGCGCGAGCGCCTCTGGCCGCTGCTCACCGCCTACAACCCGCCCTACGCCGCCTACGAACGCAAGACCGAGCGCACGATTCCGGTGGTGCTGCTGCGTCCCATGGACCGCTCGGCCTAGGGCTCACTTCTGGTCGAGCGAGGTGACCGCCTGCCAGGCGTCCCCGGGCGGCTCGCGCAGGCACGCCTCGCAGCCGTCGCGCAGACGCAGGACCGAGAGGTCGGCGGCCTTCTCGGGCGGCAGCGCGTCGAGCGCGTCCAGCGCCTCGCGCCAGCGCCGCCCGCGGTACAGGTCGAGCGCCTCTTCGTAGCGTCGCGCAAATTCCATACGCTCCGGCGGCACCTCGTCCGTGCGGCCCAGAAGCTCGAAGAGCTCGACGGCCTCGGTCTTGCCCTTCGGGCTGACCCTGTCCACGCGTCGCCAGACGAAGGCGTCGCCGGCCTGCTCGGGAAGCGGCTCAGCCGCCAGGATCCGCGTGCCGTAGAACTTGTTCAGCCCTTCGAGGCGGGCCGCCAGGTTCATGGAATCGCCGACGGCCGTGTAGGAGAGGCGCGAGCGCGAGCCGACGTTGCCGACCATCGCCGGCCCGCAGTTGAGTCCGAAGCGGGTTGGCAGGGCAGGGCGTCCTCTGCGCTCCCAGTCGGCATTCAGCTCGTCGAGCCGGTCGCTGCAGGCGAGCGTGGCTTCCACGGCGTGGCGCGCATGGTCCGCGTCGGGTGCGGGCGCACCCCAGAAGGCCACGATCGCGTCGCCGATCAGCTTGTCGACGGTTCCGTACTCATCGATGATCGGCAGAAGCGCCTCGAAGTACTCGGCCATGTGCGCTGTGATCGCCTCTGGGGTCATGCGCTCCGCGATGGAGGTGAAGCCCTCCACGTCGGTGAACAGAATGCTCAGCGTCTCGCGCGCTCCGCCCAGGCGCGCGGCGTCGCCCCGCTCGAGCAGCTCGCGGACCACGTCGGAGGGGACGTAGCGGACGAAGGAGTCCAGTGCCGTGCTCATGCGCTCCTGGGCTCCGGCGAGCAGGCTCACCTCGCGGATGCTCGATTCGACGGGCGTTGTACCGTGGAGCTCGAGCTTGCGGATCCGCTCGCTGTTGTTCGCCAGGCTGGCCAGGGGGCGGCTGTACAGGCGTGCGAGCTGCAGCGCCATCACGACGGCGATGCCGAGCGCCAACAGGGAGAGGGCCGCCACGAAAACCCGCAGCTCCTGGATCGGGCCCAGCAGGTCCCGCTCCGGCATGGCGACGAAGACGGCGAAGCGCCGCTCGGGGTGGACGCGGATGGCCCGTCCGCCGACCCACCAGGTTTCGCCGGCGCTCTCAAAGTCGAAGCGCGTTGCGGCCTGCAGTGCGGGAGTCAGCCCGCGTTCCGTGTGGGTCCGGACCGCGTCTTCCAGCACCGCGATTCCCAGATCCTCGGGCTTCTGGAGGACCGCAGCCTTGCGCATGTCGGCATCCCGGAGCTCGGGAAGGCGCGGCAGTCCTATGATGCGCCGGTCCGAGGCCAGGATGGCGGCGAAGCCGTTGGGACTCACGATCAGGTTGCTCGTGTAGTCCGAGATGTCGCGGAGCAGCACGTCGAAGGCCACCACCATGCGACGGCCGTCGGCCGTGCGCGCGTGGACCGCCGCCGTGATCCCCGGCTCTCCCGTCGTGAAGAATACGTAGGGCTCGGTCCAGTAGATCTCGCGCGGAACCTCCGCCTTGGGCTCCACCGTTCGGGCGCCTTCCACCGCCGTCCGGTACCAGTCGCGGGTGCGCGGGTCGTAGCGCTCCTCGGGCGGCGGGTCGTCCACGGACCACTCTCGGACGTCGTCGGCGCCGGGCTTGAACTCCCGGAAGCGCAGGCCATGGCCCCAGCGGGTCGGGTCGGTACGGCGGTTGCGCCAGCGCTCGCCCAGGCGCAGCAGCATCCAGCCGCGCCCCTCGGCGTCGCTGATGTTCACCGACGAGATCTGGGGAAACCCGCGGAGCAGGGGTACGAACAGCTCGTTCAGGGAGTCGGCGTCGTCGGGATCCAGGATTCCGTTGCCGGCCCAGAGGCGCGCCTCCCGCAGGTTCGCCGCGACGGGGTCGAACAGGACGTCCAGCTCGACCTCGGTTCGTTCGAGGGCGCGTTGGATCATGCGCTCCGACGTCAGGGACACGATGCGATGGCTGGTGACGGCCGTCGTCGCCAGGATGGCCACGGCGAGGCCCAGGACCAGGAGCCCCAGGTTGCGGAACAGGCTCCAGCGGATGGACACCGTGCCTGCAGTCGGATCGGGAGCGGAGTTCGCCAAGCTGGATCAGGGCTTCGGTGCGGTGGGCAGCGGGATCGCGAACGCCTCGATCGGGCACTTCGCCGGCGGCTGCATCATGATCGCGAAGGCCGGCTCACCGCTGTAGCGGTACTCCATGGTGGCCTTGCCGTCGTCGGCGGCGCGCCGGCAGTTCTCGATGTTGGGAATGATCGCGACGATGTCGTCGGAGCGCGCGAAGCCGACCCAGGAGGCCAGGGGCCAGCGACCGCGCAGGAAGAGGTCGGCCTCGTCCCGGTGGATCTCCGTGAAGCGCGCGGTGCGGCGCGGCAACGGGCTGCCGGTAAGGTAGGGATCCGGCCGCGGGCCCTTGTTGCGCCACACGTGCAGGTTTCCCACGCCCATGGGGATGCAGGGCTTGCCGTTGGGGTCCGGGTTGATGAGCTGGCCGTAGCGACCGCGCAACGAGTAGGAGACCTGGGCCTCCGGCTTCAGGAACTCGGCGCAGGGGCCGGTGCTGGGAAACAGCAGGCGCATCTCGGGGTCGCCGGACAGGTGCGCGTCCAGGTAACCGCCGCGCTCCGTCAGCATGACGATGTAGTGGGTATCCGGCGTGAACGGGTTGGTCGGGGAGCCGGTGAGCGACTTGCATCCCGCGGTCAGGGTGCCGAGCAGGACGGCGGCCAGGGCGGTTCGGGCGAGGCGCACGGGGACTCCTTGTCCCGGGCATTCTACCCGAACCGGAAGGGGCGGCTCCGGGGTCCGGAGCCGCCCCTCAGGACTGGCACTTCCTGCACTTACGCAAGAACGTCCCTCTATGCACGCACCGTGATGGCGGCGTTGCTGATGATGGGGGCGTTGTCCCGGTCCACGCTGTTGGCCTGGATCAGGATCTTGTCGCCTTCCTTCCAGTACGAGATCCGGTAGGTCTCGCCCGGGAAGCCCACCCCAGCGAAGCGCGCCTGGTAGCGGGCCACCTTGGAGACGTCGCCGCCCAGCGCCGCGTCCACCACCGCCTTGCACACGACGCCGTACGAGCAGAGCCCGTGGATGATGGGCGTGTCGAAGCCGGCCATCTTGGCGAACTCGGGATCCGCGTGCAGCGGGTTCTTGTCCCCCGACAGCCGGTAGATCAGCGCCTGCTGGGGCAGCGTCTTCACCTCGACCACGCCGTCGGGCTCGCGGTCCGGCGCCTGGTTGCCGGCCTTGGGGCCGGCCTCGCCGCCGAAGCCTCCCTCTCCGCGCAGGAAGAGGGAGAAGCGGTTGGTGAACAGCGGCTTGCCCGACTCGTCGCTGCTGTCCACCTGAAGCACCACCAGCGCGGCCTTCCCCTTGTCCCAGATCTCCGCGACCTTGCCCTTGTTGGTGATGGTCGCTTCGGGCGGGATCGGCTGGTGGACTTCGAGATCCTGCTCACCGTGCAGCAGCATGGCGAAGTTGAAGTCCATCCCCTCCACGCTGCCCAGGCCGCCCATGGAGGCGAAGGTGGGGATGACGCCGAAGCTCGGCAGCACCTTGAGGTTCTTCTCGTAGGTGTACTCGAGCTCGTTGGCATCCGTTGCCGGCACGCCGGCGCCCACGCCCAGGTGGTACAGGATCACGTCGTCGCGGGTGTAGGAGTGCTTTCCTTCGCCCAGTTCCGCACCCAGCGCCTTGCTCGGATCGATCGGCATCTCGTTACCCCCGCGCCTTCAGCGCTTCCATGGTCGCCTGCATCTCGCCGGCGATGCTGTCGGGAACCGTGTAGCCCTCCTGGTCGCGGATCTGGCCCAGGTTCTTCTGGATGTCCTCGGCCGCGGGCATCACGCCCTTTGCCGCCGTCCAGCCCTTGGCCAGGCCGACGAAGATCCGGGCGTAGCGGCCGCCGCCCACGTCGAACACCTCGTGGGTCAGGTCGCACTGCTCGGAGGCCAGGAACGTCACCAGGGGCGTCACGTAGTTGGGATCCAGGTGCTCCGCCATCGGTCCGAGCAGACCTTCGGTCAGCCGGGTCTTGGCGATGGGCGCGATGGTGTTGCACTTGATGTTGTACTTGGCGCCCTCGACGGCCAGCACGTTCATCAGGCCCACCAGGCCCATCTTGGCGGCGCCGTAGTTGGTCTGGCCGAAGTTGCCGAAGATGCCGGCGCCCGACGCGGTGAAGATGAAGCGGCCGTAGCCGTTCTCCTTCATGTTCTTGAAGGCCGGCTGGCTGACGAAGAACGCGCCCTTCAGGTGCACGTCGATCACCGCTTCCAGGTGCTCCGGCTCGAGCTTCACGAAGGTCTTGTCGCGCAGGATGCCCGCGTTGTTGATGACGACGTCGACCTTGCCGAAGTTGTCCAGCGCGGTCTGGATGATGCCCTCGCCGCCCTCCGGGGTGGAGACCGAGTCGTAGTTCGCGACGGCTTCGCCGCCGGCCTCGATGATCTCCTTCACCGTCTGGTCGGCCATGCTGCTGCCGCCGCCGCTGCCGTCGGCGGAACCGCCGAGGTCGTTCACCACGACCTGGGCGCCACGGCGTCCCAGCTCGAGGGCGTAGGTCTTGCCGAGTCCACCGCCCGCGCCCGTGATCACGGCCACGCGGCCGTCGTAACGGATTTCGCTCATGTTTCGTCTCCTGGGTTGGGTTCTCTTCGCCTTCCGTCTGCGGCCAGGCGCTCGAAAGAGCGCCTAGTTAGCAGACGGCACACCGATTCGCCGTTGCGCCGACCCGGCGGCTTCCACGGCCAGCAGCTCGCGGATGCCCTCCGTCATGGGGCGGTTCTGCCAGCCGAGCTCCTCCTTGGCGCGCGAAATGGAAAGGCGCATTCGCACGGGGAGAGGGATCGGGATCGTCAGCTTGGGGCAGTAGCCGCCGGCGTCGCGCCACGCGCGAAGGAAGTCCCAGGACGTGGTGCCGGGCTCTCCTGCCAGGTTGTAGGCGCGGCCGGCGGACGCATCGTTCTCGAGGATGCGCGCCACCCCGTCGGCCACGTCCGCCGCGTACACCACCGGGTTGTGGAAGAAGACGGGGTAGAAGCTGATCGGCCAGCGCATCAGGATCTCGTGCACCCGCGTGAAGTTCGAGTCGAAGGCCCCGTAGATGCCGCCGGGGCGAACGGTCGAGAGCTCGATGCCGTGCCTGTCCGCGGAGCGCCAGGTCTCGCTCTCCGCCGCGGCCTTGCTGATGGCGTACACGTTCCACGGCCACTTCCGGTCCTGCGCGGTGCGCAGCGGGTGATCCTCGCTGTGGAACTCGCGGCCCCCGGGGCGGTAGACCACCGAGGTGGACACCTGCACCATGCGTCTCACGCCCGCGCGCGTCACGGCTTCGATGACGTTGCGCGAGCCCAGCAGGTTGGTCTCCAGGTACTCGGTCGGTTGCCGGTAGGAGAGCGCGAAGAGCGCGGCATTGGAGACGACGGCGTCCGCGCCGCGGAAGCCTTCCTCCAGCGCCTCGGGCTCCGTCAGGTCCGCACGGCGCAGCTCGACGCCGCGAGCCGAGAGCTCCGGCGCCTTGTCCGGATTGCGCACCACGGCGACTACGCGAGCGCCGCGCGCTTGCAGCACGTCCACCAGGTAGCGACCGAGGAAACCGGTCGCGCCGGTGACGGCGATGGTGGCGTCGCGAAGCGTCAAAGGGGGGAGAGAGGGTGCGGCGGCCGGCGCGTGCGCCGGCCGCCGCCGCATCCTCTAGGCCAGGTCGGCCTTGCGGTAGAGCGCCACCACCGCGGCGCCGCCCAGCCCCAGGTTGTGCTGCAGGGCCACCTTGGCGCCCTCCACCTGGCGTGCGTCGGCCTGGCCGCGGATCTGCCAGTTGAGCTCGGCGCACTGCGCCAGCCCGGTGGCCCCCAGCGGGTGACCCTTGGAGATGAGCCCGCCCGACGGGTTCACCACCACCTGGCCGCCGTAGGTCTGCGCGCCCGAGTCGATGAACTGACCCGCCTTGCCCTCGGGGCAGAGCCCCAGGGCCTCGTAGGTGATCAGCTCGTTGGCGGAGAAGCAGTCGTGCAGCTCCACCACGTCCACGTCCTCGGGGCCGTTGCCCGACTGCTCGTAGACCTTGCGCGCCGCGTCCTGGGTCATGTCATAGCCCACCAGCTTCATGCTGCTGCCCTCGAAGGCATCCGGCAGGTCGGTGACCATGGTCATGCCCGCGATCTCCACAGCCTGGTCCTGGAGGTTGTGCTTGCGCACGAAGTCCTCGCTGCACAGGATCGCGGCGCCCGAGCCGTCGGAGGTCGGGCAGCACTGCAGCTTGGTGAGCGGGTCGAAGATCATCGGCGCGTTCTTGATGTCCTCCAGCGAGTACTCGTCCTGGAACTGCGAGTACGGGTTGTTCACCGAGTGCTTGTGGTTCTTCCAGCCGATCTTGGCGAAGTGCTCGGCGGTGGTGCCATACTTCTCCATGTGCTCGCGACCGGCGTTGCCGAAGAACTGCGGCGCCGGCGGGGCCTTGGCGAAGCCGCGCTTCTCGATCATGGACTTGGCGTGCTTGTCCATGGGGTTGGTGCGGTCGGTGAAGTGCGTGCCCAGCGAGCCGCGCTCCATCTTCTCGAAGCCCAGCGCCATGCAGCAGTCGGCCAGGCCGCCCTCGATGAACTGCTTGGCCATGAAGAGCGCCGTCGAGCCGGTCGCGCAGTTGTTGTTCACGTTGTAGATCGGGACGCCCGAGAGCCCGATCTCGTAGACCGCGCGCTGGCCGCAGGTGGAGTCGCCGTAGCAGTAGCCCACGGCCACCTGCTCCACGGCGTCGTAGGGGATGCCGGCGTCTTCCAGCGCCTTGGTCCCCGACTCCTTGGCCATCTGGGGGTAGTCCCAGCCTTCCTTGGATCCCGGCTTCTCGAACTTGGTCATTCCGACCCCGACGACGTACACCTTCCGGCCCATGTGAGCGGATTCTCCTTGCCCCGGTTGGTTCTGGGTTCGTCGCGCCGGGCTCCCGGGAAGGGGGGCCCCGGGGGATCGGCGCCTCGAGACGAAGTTGACTCTGGAGTCAACGGACTATAGCGAAGCCTGAGGAAACAGGCTCCTGACCCGGGCGGCGATCTCGTCGCGCACCTCGCGGAAGACCTGGAGCACCTGGGCCTCGTCGCCTTCGGCGTGGGCCGGATCGCGCAGCGGCCAGTGGAGCCGCTCCCAGTCGCCCGGCAGGGCCGGGCAGCGCTCGGCGGCGTCGCCGCACAGGGTCACCAGCGTGTCGATCCGGTCCAGGGGCACGGCATCCAGGTCCTTGGAGCGCTGCTCCCCGATGTCGATCCCGATCTCGTCCATCACGATTCGCGCGCGCGGGTTCACGCCGACGGGCTCGATGCCGGCGCTGTGGACCTCCACGCCCTCCGGCGCCAGGCGCCGGGCGAAGCCCTCGGCCATCTGGCTGCGGCACGAGTTGCCCGTGCACAGGAAGAGGACGCCCTTCACCCGGGCGGCACCATGCCGAAGGACTGGCGCAGGAACTCGCGGATCTCCACCACGAGCTTGGGCTGGCTGGCAAAGAGCCGCGTACCGTGCCCGCCCTCGGAGAAGATGGAGAGTTCCGAGGTGGCGCTGCGGCCGTTGGTCAGGACGCGCGCGCTCTTCGCTGCATTGCCGTCGCCCTCCGCCGCCACCGCCAGCAGGCTGCCGCCGAAGTCGCGCGCCTGCTGGGTGACGTCCACGCCGAAGTAGGCCGTCCCGGGCGAGAGCAGCACCAGGGCCACCACGCCCTCGACCGGGTCGGCAGAGAGCAGCGCCACGCTGCACCCGTACGACGCGCCCACCAGGGCGATGCGGTCCAGCTTGAAGCCGCGCCCGGCCAGGTAGGCGCGGGCGGCCGCCACATCCTTGGGCCCGGCGCGCAGGACGTCGCCGAAGCTGCCGCGCGGGATGTCGTCCACGCGAACCGTCTTCTCCCCCTGGCGCGTGGACTCGCCGTGGGTGCGCTGGTCCAGCGCCAGCACCGTGATGCCCTTGGACACCAGCTCCGGGATCAGCGGGCTCCAGGTCGAGCGGTCCTGGCGGTACATGTGCAGCAGGATCGCCACCGGACTCTCGGTGCTGCCCGCCGAGATCAGGTCGCCGTGCAGGGTGAATCCGTCCTCGCTCTCGAACGAGACCGGGAAGCGAACCGGCCCCTCGCCCTGGGCCGCAGCCGACAGCGGCGCGAAGACCAGGAGCGCGAGCAGAAGCGTGCGTATGGCAGTCATCGCCCGAGAAGCTAGCCGCGTGCCCGTTCGCCCACAACGCGCGGGGAC
Source organism: uncultured delta proteobacterium (assembly GCA_947260035.1). Lineage (GTDB taxonomy): Bacteria > Myxococcota_A > UBA9160 > UBA9160 > JAFDET01 > JAFDET01. The sequence goes on along the minus strand of CAMYOO010000067.1, from coordinate 2,203 downwards.
TTGCGCATGTGTTGCCGTGATGGGCGCCACCGCGCTGCCGGCTGCGCTCGCATAGGGTGCACCTCGTGCCGATTGCATTTCATCGCGAAGACGACGTCGTTCACACGACGGCCGTGGGCGTGGTGACCGAGTCCGAGCTGCTCGAGCACGCCGAGCGTCTGGCCGGCGAGTTCGGGCGGGACCCGTTCCGCGCCGAGCTGGCGGACCTGAGCGAGGCTCGCGAGCTGCTCCTCGATGCGGAGGCCTTGAGCCGGGTCGCGGAGGTCTGGCGCCAGGTCGAGATGCCGGCCGTGCGGGCGCAGGTAGCGTTCGTGGCCCCGTCCCGCGAGGCCTACGGCCTGGCCAGCACGTACCAGATCCTGCGCGACAGCGGCTGGGTGGACGTGCGCGTCTTCCGCGACCACTACGCCGCGCGCCAGTGGCTGGACCTGCCCGAGAAGTGAAGCCGCCCGGCCTCAGCGGGCGACTGCGCCGCCATCCACCAGCATCGACGCCCCGTTCACGAACGAGGCCCGGTCGGAGCAGAGCCAGACCACCGCCTCGGCGATCTCCTCCGGCAGCCCCAGGCGCCCGCCGGGCGCGGAGGTGCGGATCATCTTCTCCACCTGCGGGCTCATGCTCATGTAGCTCTGGAGCATGGGGGTATCGACGGTTCCGGGCAGCACCGCGTTGACGCGGATGCCGGTGGCGGTGTTCTCCATGGCGGCGGTCTTGGTCAGGCCCAGGATCGCGTGCTTGGATGCACAGTACGGCGCAAGGCCGGGAACGCCCAGGATTCCGCCCGCGGACGCCGTGTTGACGATGGCGCCGCTTCCCTGCGCCTGCATGCGCGCGATCTCGTGCTTCAGGCACAGGAAGACGCCGGTCAGGTTCACGTCCAGGGTGCTGCGCCAGCCCTCGAGCGGAAGCTGGTGCACGGCACCCATGGCGCCGGTGATGCCGGCGTTGTTGTGGGCGCAGTCCAGTCGGCCGTGTCGCTCGAAGATGCCGGCCACGACGCGCTCCACATCTTCTTCGCGCGTCACGTCCAGCGCTTCGAACGTCGCGCGTCCGCCCGCCTTGTGGATGGACTCGGTGGTGACCTCGCCGCCCTCGGCGTCGCGGTCGGCCACGATCACCCTTTCGGCACCCTCCCGGGCGAAGGCCAGCGCCGCCGCGCGGCCGATGCCCGAGGCCGCGCCGGTGACCAGGACGATCTTCCCGTCGCAGAGCCCGCTCACCTCAAGGCCTCAGCTTCGGGAACACGTCGTCTGCGAAGCGCCGGATGCCGTCGAGCTTCTTCTGGAGATCGTCGGTCAAGCCGCTGTAGAGGAGCCAGGGCATGGTCTGCATGGTGGTGACGCCGGCGTCGGCCATGCGCCGATAGCCGTCCGCGTCGGCGGCGTCGATGCAGGCGGCGATGATGTCGAAGGGTTCGTCGGCTCGCCCGGCTTCCGCGCGCAGCGCGTGCAGGCGCGTCGCGATCTCGCGCATCTCGTCGGTGGTGTGCAGGTCGGAGATCCAGCCATCGCCCAGGTGCGCCGCGCGGCGCAGGGCGGGCGCGGACAGTCCGCCGACGATGATCCGAACAGGCTTTGCCGGCGCCGGGGTCATGCTGAGGGGGGCGAAGTCGTAGAACTCGCCGTGGTGCTCCACCACCTGGCCGCTCCAGAGCTTGCGCATCACTTCCAGCATTTCGTCGGCGCGGCGTCCGCGCTTCGCGAAGGGCTGCTCCAGGAGGTCGAACTCCTCCTTCATCCAGCCAACGCCCATGCCCAGGGACACCCGGTCGCCCGAGAGCACCGCCGCCGTGCCCACGGCCTTGGCCACCACGAACGGGTTGCGCATGGGCAGCACGTAGATCCCGGTGCAGAAGCGCAGACGCTCGGTCACCGCGGCCATGGCGCCGATCGCCACCCAGGGATCGGGCCACGGCGTCGGCGCGTCCCAGCGCGGCTTGGAGTCGTCGGTGTACGGGTAGGGAGACTCGATCGTCTCCGGGTGCACCACGTGATCCGACACCAGGGCCAGGTCCCAGCCCGCTTCGTCGGCGGCCTGGGCCATGGGGAGCCAGTGGGACGGGTCGCTGAAGGCCATGGACATGGCGAACTTCATCGGGGGTTCTCCTCGCTGCGGAACGTCGCGCGCGGCTGCGAAGCGTAGCGGCTATCCACCCATCACGATCCACACGGTGGCCGCGGCCGCGGCCAGCAGCAGCAGCAGC
>CAMYOO010000066.1 GCA_947260035.1 uncultured delta proteobacterium | reverse complement strand
TGTAGGAGAAGCCGTTCACGCGGGGAGACTAGCCCTTGGAGAGCTACCAGCTTCCGCCGCCGCCTCCGCCCATGCCGCCGCCGCTGAAGCCCCCTCCCCCGCTGAACCCGCTCGACCCGGAGCCCCGCGGCTGCGAGGACAGGGTGCGACCGATGGTGCCGAGTCCGCGCCCCACGTCCGAGACGAAGTGGCGGGGGTGGAAGTTCGTGTAGCCGTCGGCACTGACGTACCAGGCCGGCGGCTGCCGGTAGATCTCGGCGAAGGCGTCCGCCCAGGCGTCGCCCACGCCCAGCACCACCGCGAAGGGCAGCACGCGCTCGAAGGTCTCCGAGGTCATGCCGCCCATCCGCGCCAGGCGGTCGGCATCCACGCGGCTGACGAACTCCTGGAAGCCCAGGATCTCCTCGTAGGCGCGGCGTCCCTTCCGGGTGCGCCGCGGCATCGCCGACGCGAAGAGCATCACCAGGCCGCCGCAGGCCCCCAGCGCCACCATGCCCGCGGGCCTCATGGGCGGCACGCTCGCGGCGATCACCGCCGCCACCACGAACGCGCCCCCGAACACCAGCCAGCGCTGCTTCACCTTGTCGGGCGAGGCGGCGAAATACCGCCCCGTTCCGGAAAGCTGGCTGTAGAGCTTCTTCTTGATGCCGGGAAGATTCTCGTAGAACTCGTTTCGCAACGAGGACACCAGCACGTCGCCGCCGCCTTCGAAGAGCGAACGGTGCAGCTTGCGCTCGTGGCCCTTGAGGTCTTCGTCGGCCGACTTCTTGCGGCGCAGCCGATAGTCCTTGTTCGTGAAGAAGAGGAACTGCCGGCTCTCGACTTCCTCGATCACCAGGTAGCCGCGCACCGCCAGGTCGAGGATCGTGGCGGTGACGTCCTCCAGGTCGGCGCTCTCGTCGGCCAGTACGCCCACCTCTGCCGGGGTCAGGCCCTCGGGCGGCTCGTAGCGGACGGGGATCGTGCCGCCGCCGACCACGGGGTCGCGGCCGCTGGCCCGCCAGCGCGAGTAGAGCAGGCCCAGGGTGGCCAGGGGCGCCAGCGCCCACAGGGCCCCGGAGTCACCGACGCGCGCGGCGAGCTTCTCCCAGGCCGTGGGCTCGGGGAAGATCCCCTTGGGCAGAGCCACCGCCACCGAGAGGCCCTCACGCGGCCCAAAGCCACGCGACGATTGGAAACGGGCGCTCGACGCAGCGCGGAGCGCCGTGCAGGCGGTCTCCCGCGAGCCGAAGGCGCCTGTGAAGCAGCCCATGCGAAGCTCTTCGACCTCGACCCCCTCGGGCAGCCAGACCGTGACGCTGACCTTGTCGATCGGGAACTCCCACTCGGTGCCGGTGGCGTTCCAGTAGATCTCGTCGTGCTCGTCGAAGAAGAGCAGGCCGCGGCTGACCCGGTAGCGGATGACGTAGGTCTGGACCCCGCTCACCTTGCGGTTCGGGTCGCCGATGCGGATGCGCTGGTAGCTGCCGCGGCGAGACAGCTTGATGCCGCGCGCCTTGTCGTCGGCGTCGCTGACCCGGATCCCGTCCAGCTTGACCCGGTAGCCGCCGAAGCCACGCTCGTAGCGGATCGGGATGTCGCGATAGATCCCGTGCCGCTGCGCGCCCTCGAAGTCGTAGACGATCTTCTCCTCGACCCAGAAACGGCCGTCGGCCTCCAGGCTGATCGTCACCTCGAACTCGCGGATCCGCTCCGCCGCGGCCGGTGCCGCGAGCAGAAGCAGCGCGAGCGCCGCGACCCAGCGGCCCATCACGAGCCGAACGATACCTGGGGGGCGGTTCGCTCGGCCTCGCTGTCCAGCTCGAAGTAGTCCTTGCGGGTGAACCCGAAGGTGCTGGCCACCAGGTTGCTGGGGAACACCTCGGTGCGGGTGTTGAGGTCGCGCACCACGGCGTTGTAGTAGCGCCGGGCGTCCTGGATGACGTCTTCGATCTGCGTGAGCTGGGTCTGGAGCTCGAGGAAGTTCTGGTTCGCCTTCAGGTCCGGATAGGCCTCGGCCAGGGCGAAGAGCTGGCGCAGCGCCTGGGTCAGGGCACCCTCCGCGCCGGCCTTGGCTTCGGGCCCGTCCGCGCTCATGGCCGCGCCCCGGGCGGCGATCACGTCCTCCAGGGTCTGCCTCTCGTGGGAGGCGTAGCCCTTGACCGTCTCGACCAGGTTGGGGATCAGCTCCCAGCGCCGCTTGAGCTGGACGTCGATGTCGCTCCACGCGTTCTCGCTGCGATTGCGCAGCCGGACCAGGCCGTTGTAGACGCCCACCACCCATACGGCCAGCAGCGCCGCAACCCCGAGAACGATCCAACCCATGCCCCACCTCCAGGGTTTCCATCGGATGCCTGAGGGCGAGCCTGAAGGATGCGGGCAGGAGGTGTCAACCCGGCAGGGCGCGCGTGGAGGAGCCGGCTAGGAACGGGGCGCGAGCTCGAAGAGCCAGAGGTACCCCGACGTCACCGCATCCAAGGGGATATCGCGGCCACCGACGTACTTGCGGCTCAGCTGCGCCAGGAGAGGTTCGACCTGCGGGCCCTGGGTCACGCGCACCAGTTGGCGCTCGTAGAGGTCGTCGCCGATGCGCAGCAGGATGCGCCCGTCCTTCTCCGCCTCGTGGGGCCACTTCTTCCAGATCCGGCCCCACCAGGTGGTCATGTAGCCCGACGGGATGTAGGCCTTGCCCTCGTGGTCCAGGATCCAGGTGATGCGCGAGCGCGGCGGGTCCAGGAGCTGGAACTCGACCTCCCGGACGTCGCGGACGAAGGACCAGTCCGGCTCGGCTCCGGCGACCATCTCGCCGCTCGAGAACGGGCCGCCCGCGAAGATGACGATGGGCCCGTCGGAGAAGCGGGCCGCGATGGCCAGGCCGCCGAGAGCGACGACCAGCAGGGCGAACAGCCCAGCGACTACGCGCAAGAAACGTCCCATGGAGCTTCTCCTGGCCCGGACCGCCCGAGGCGGCCGACACCCCGGAGAACGGGCGGCTAGCGGTAGGTCTTGCGCTCGCCGCGGCTGCGGCGCGCGCGCACGCGGCGGTGCTTGGCCTTGAGCTTGGCGCGGTGGCGCGAGGACTTGCCGCGATTGCGATGCGGAAGCGGCTTGGCCTTCTTCATGGGGTCTCCCAGGTCCGGACGGCGGACTCTAGGGGAAGCCCCGCGCGGTGTCCACGCTACCCTCGGGGGCCATGAGCACCCCCCTCGAGCGCATGGCGGACTTCGATCTGACCGAGGACCAGCGCGCCGTGCGCGCCGCCGTCCGCGAGTTCGCCGAGAAGGAGATCCTGCCCCACGTCGAGGCCCACGAGCGCGAGGCCCGCTACCCCACGGAGCTGATCCAGAAGCTGGTGCCGCTTGGCTTCTTCGCGCCCATGGTGCCCGAGCAGTATGGAGGCTCCTACATCGACACCATGAGCTACGGGCTGATCTGCGAAGAGCTGGCCCGCGTGGACTGGGTGGTGGCCTCGGTGGTTTCGGTCGGCAACTCGCTGCTGGCCAAATCCATCCTGCGCTTCGGCAGCGACGCCCAGAAGGAGCGCTGGCTGCCGGCCATCGCGCGCGGCGAAGTGCTGTCGTCGGCCTGCCTCACGGAGCCAGGCGGCGGCACAGACCTGGGCAACATGCAGACCACGGCCACTCGCGTGGACGGCGGCTGGCGCCTGAACGGCACCAAGGTCTTCATCTCCCACGCCGCCCACGCGGGCGTCTTCTTCGTGGTCGCCTCCGTCGACCGCGAGCGCAAGCACAAGGGCGTGACCGCCTTCCTGGTGGACCCTAAGGTCAGCGACGGAATCCAGATCGGCGAGTTCCCCATGCGCACGCTGCAGCGGGACAACCTGGCGGAGGTGCACTTCCAGGACGCCTTCGTGCCCGACGACGGACTGCTGGGCGAGCCGGGCGGCGGCTTCCCGGTGTTGGGCGCGGCCCTGGAGATGGGGCGCTTCTCGGTGGCCATGCGCTGCATCGGGCAGGCCCAGCGCTGCCTGGACCTGGCCATTCCCTACGCCATGGAGCGCGAGGCCTTCGGCAAGAAGATCGGCGAGTTCCAGATGATCCAAAAGATGATCGCCGACATGGTCGCGCGCACCGAGCAGGCGCGGACGGTGGTCTACCGCCTGGGCCGGATGCTCGACGCCGACGTGGGGCGGGCGTCGCTGGAGTCGTCGCTGGCCAAGCTGGTGGCCAGCGAGGCCGCCACCGCGAACGCGCTGGACGCGGTGCAGGTGCACGGCGGCTATGGGCTGTCGGCGGAGTACGAGGTGGGGCGGCTCGTGCTCGAGGCCAAGGCCCTGGAGTTCGGAGAGGGCACCAGCGAGCTGCACCGCAAGCTGATCGCCGAGTTTGCCCTGGGGGTGCGCAACCAGTGACCGATCCCGCTGCCGCCCGGCGCGAGCTTCTCGAGCTGATCCTGGAGGTCTCCTTCGAGCGCCGCGAGGTGACCCTGGCCAGCGGCCGCAAGAGCGACTTCTATCTGGACCTGCGCCAGACGCTGATGCGCCCGCGCGGCGTGCGCCTGGCCGGGGCGCTGATGCTGGAACGGCTGGGGGCGGGACCGCCGGTGGATGCCGTCGGGGGAATGGCGGTGGGAGCCGTGCCCCTGGTCTCGGCCATCCTGGCGGCGGCGGCCGAGCACGACCCCGAGCGCGCACCGCTGGGCTTCTTCGTGCGCAAGGACAAGAAAACCCACGGCCTGGGGCGCCGCATCGAGGGCGGCTTTCAGCCCGGGCAGAGCGTGGCCCTGGTGGAGGACACCACCACCACCGGCGGCTCCACCCTGGAAGCGGTGGACGCGGTGGAAGAGGCCGGCGGCAAGGTGGCCCGGGTGCTCTGCATCGTGGATCGGGGCGAGGGCGCGGTCGAAGCCTTCGCCGAGCGGGGGCTCACCCTCGAGACCCTCTTCACCCGCGCGGACCTGCCCGTCTGATGCCGGGCTTCGACGGACTGGCGGTCGACATGGGCAACCTGCACCGGCTGTCGTCGGCGCAGACCCGCTCCGTCACACCCGAGAACCCGACCGGCGAGAAGGGCCGGGGCGGCATGGCCACCGAGGGAACCGGCGCCGGCCCGGCCCGCGACCTGGGCCAGGGCTGGAAGGTCAGCCCCTGGATCCCCATCCAGCCCGGCGAGACGGCGACCCTGATGGACGTGGAGGGGCCCGGCGCCGTCCAACACATCTGGATGACGCTCACGGCGCGCTGGCGCTCCTGCATCCTGCGCATCTACTGGGACGACCAGGAGCAACCGAGCGTGGAGTGCCCCGCCGGCGACTTCTTCGCCATGGGCTGGGAGACGTTCGCTCCGCTCTCGTCCCTGGCGGTGTGCGTCAACCCGGGCAGCGCGTTCAACTGCTACTGGCCCATGCCGTTTCGCCGCCGCTGCCGCATCACGCTGGAAAACCGCGGACAGCGCCCGAAGCTGCTCTTCTACCAGGTGGACTACGTACTGGGCGAGGTGCCGGAGGACGCCGCCTACCTGCACGCCCAGTTCCGGCGCGTCAACCCGACCCCGTATGCGGAGCCGTACACCATCCTCGACGGCGTGCGCGGCCGCGGACACTACGCCGGCACCTACATGGCGTGGGGCTCCAACTCGTCGGGCTGGTGGGGCGAGGGCGAGGTGAAGTTCTTCCTGGACGGCGACGACGCGTTCCCCACCCTCTGCGGCACCGGCACCGAGGACTACTTCTGCGGCTCCTACGACTTCGAGAACCAGGAGACGCACCAGTACCAGGAGTTCTGCACGCCCTACGCCGGACTGCACCAGGTGCTGCGCCCGGATGGACTCTCCCGGTCCCAGCAGCGCTTCGGGATGTACCGCTGGCACATCCCCGACCCGGTTCGCTTCGAGAGCGACCTGCGCGTCACGGTGCAGGCGCTGGGCTGGCGCGCCGGCGCCGACCGGCGCTACCTGCCGCTGCGCGACGACCTGGCCTCGACCGCGTTCTGGTACCAGACGCTGCCGACGGCGCCCTTCCCCGAGCATCCCGACCCCGACGCGTGCGAGGTCATCTGACCGCGCCGCTCAAGGAGAACCCATGAGCCTCAACCTCGGATCCATCCTGATGGGCAGCGCTTCGGAGCGCGCCGACCACCCCGCCGTGGTACTCGGCGACCAGAAGCTCAGCTACGCGGAGCTGGACCGCGCGGCACGCGGCTTCGCCGCCAGCCTGCGGGACCGTGGCATCACTCCTGGGAAACAGGTGGCGATCATGGTGCCCAACCTGCCCGACTTCACCATCGCGTACTTCGGAATCCTGTACGCCGGCTGCACCATCGTGCCCCTCAACGTGCTGCTCTCCGCGCCGGAGGTCACCTACCACCTGGAGGACTCGGAGTCCGTCCTGCTGGTGGCACACCCGCTGTTCGCCGAGCCCGCCCGCAAGGGCGCCGACGCCGCCGGCGTGCCGGTGGTCTGGGCCGGAGGCGACCAGGGCGACACCGTGGCGCAGCTGGCCGCGGCCGACCCGGTGGATGCGCTGCACCCCACCAGCCCCGACGACACGGCGGTGATCCTCTACACGTCGGGCACCACCGGCCGGCCCAAGGGCGCGGAGCTGACCCACTCCAACCTGCTGATCAACTGCGCGGTGGTCGTGCCGCGCCTGATTCCCGTGACCCGCGACCACGTGGCCCTGGCCACCCTGCCGCTCTTCCACTCCTTCGGCCAGACCTGCATCCAGAACGCCACCATCGCGGCGGGCGGCACCTTCACGCTGCTGCCCCGCTTCACGCCCGGGGAGGCGTTCGAGATCCTGCAGCGCGACAAGGTGACGCTCTTCGCGGGCGTTCCCACCATGTACTTCGCCCTGCTCCACCACGAGGGCGGCGGCGACTTCGACCTCTCCGCGCTGAAGTACTGCATGTGCGGCGGTGCGCCCATGCCCGTCGAGGTGATGAAGGCCTTCGAGGAGAAGTTCGGCGTGCCCATCCTGGAGGGCTACGGCCTCTCGGAGACGTCCCCGGTCGCGAGCTTCAACATGCTCCACCGGCCGCGCAAGGTGGGGTCGATCGGCTACCCGGTCTGGGGCGTGGAGCTGGCGATCCTGGACGAGAACGACCAGCCGGTGCCGGGCGGCGAGCGCGGAGAGATCTGCATTCGCGGCCACAACATCATGAAGGGCTACTGGAAGCGCCCGGAAGCCAACGCGGAAACCCTTCGCAACGGCTGGTTCCACTCCGGCGACGTAGGAATGCGGGACGAGGACGGCTGCTACTTCATCGTGGACCGCACCAAGGACATGATCATCCGCGGCGGCTTCAACGTGTACCCGCGCGAGGTGGAGGAGGTGCTCTACCAGCACGACGCCGTGGTCGAGGCCGCGGTGATCGGCATCGAGCACGAGAGCCACGGCGAGGAGGTCAAGGCGATCGTCGCCCTGGGAGCGGGGCAGAGCGTCACCGCGGAGGAGCTGATCGCCTGGTGCAAGGAGCGCCTGGCGGCCTACAAGTATCCCCGCGTGATCGACTTCCTGGAAGACCTGCCCAAGGGCCCCACCGGCAAGATCCTCAAGCGAGAGCTTCGCAAGTAAGCCGGAACAGCCCGGGAACCGCCGGGGCTGGCCCGCTGCACTAGAACGTGTTTCAATCCGCCGGGATGGAGGAGCGCGCCCAGCGGATCGTGGAGACGGCCGTCGAGCTGGCCGAGGACGGCGGCTTCGAGGCCGTGCGGCTGCGCGACGTGGCGGACCGGGCGGGCGTCGCCCTCGGCACCCTCTACCGGCGCTTCCGCAGCAAGGAAGACCTGCTGGCAGCCGCCCTGGAGCGTGAGGCCGAGGAGCTGGAGCGGCGCATCCTGGCACGCCCGCCGCGAGGCGACACGGCCGCCGAGCGCGTGACGGCATTCTTCGCGGCCGGAACCCGCGGACTGTGCCGGCGCCCGAACCTGACCCGCGCCTTCCTGCGGGCGATGACCTCCGGCGACCCCGCCATCGCCGGACGGGTTTCGCGCTTCCACGACCGCATGACCGGCCTCATCACACTCGCGATCCGCGGCGACGAGCAGCCGGAAGGCGCCACCGCACTGACCGAGCCGCCCAGCGAGCGCGAGAGCACCATCGCACTGCTGCTCGAGCACATCTGGTTCTCATGCCTCGTCGCCTGGGCCAGCGGCATCCACTCCCAAGCCGGCATCATCGAACAAATGCACGACGCCTCCACCATGCTAGTAGGCGACTGAGGAACCCACGGGCAACCTAAGGGACAGTCCCTTTAGTTGACAGCGCCCAGGAGCTGGCGCGCTACCCTGGGAGCCCCCGGTCCCGGCGGCTGTCTCAGATGCCTCGAGGCCCCAGGATCGACTTCCCTGGAGCGGCGCACCATGTGATGCTCCGGGGAGTCGCCAGACACCCGATCTTTGTCGATGATCATGATCGACGCCGGTTTCTGGCTCTTCTCGACTACGCGCTGCTCAAGACGGAAACGAGTTGCTTCGCGTGGTCCCTCATGAGTAACCACGTTCACCTCGCGCTGCAGACCGGGAAGAGCCCCTTGAGCATCGCGATGGCCCGGCTCAACACGCGCTACGCGATGTACTTCAACGTTCGACACGGGCGCGTCGGCCATCTCTTCCAGAACCGCTACCGGAACCGGGTGGCCGAGGATGAAGCCGATCTGATCGGGTTGGTTCGGTACATCCACGGCAACCCCCTCAAGGACCGGGTCGTCGGCTCTGCGAACGAACTGGAGCGGTACCCATGGTCGGGCCACGGTGCAATCGTAGGAACGCTCGAGCCAGAGCGATTCCACTCTGCCGACAGGACGCGCGCTCTCTTCGACAGCGACCCGACGAGGGCCGGCTTCCTCGCACGCCGCCTGATGCGTGACTACGAGGCCAGGCTGCGAACCGCCTCCGCCGGGTCGGCATGGTCCAGCCTGGCCGCGTCACCCGACCCGGTTGCAGCCATCTGTGAGCGGCTTGGAGTAGACGAGACCGCACTTCGACGTGGCAGGAGAACGGCAAGCGTATCTGTGGCCCGAGCCATCATCGTCTACCTTGGCGAGAACGCCGGCATCCCGCGTGGCGAGCTAGTACTCCGGGCAGGCGTTTCGAGGCAAGCCCTTGCCAAGGCGCGGCTGCGTGGACGGGCGCTCGTGGAGTCGTCGACTCCCGATGACCTCACCTGGCAGGCACCTGAGCGCCAGAGGCAGTGACTGGTCCGTGCTCCCTCGGCAACTAAAGGGACTGTCCCTTTAGTTGCGGGCGGTGGCGGCGCCTAGGTGGGCTAGGGCTCGGTGGGCGGAGCCTAGGGAGAGTTCGAGGTGCTTCGTCCACATGTAGTAGCGGTGCAAGGGGTAGTCGACGTCCATGCCGATGCCGCCGTGCAGGTGCTGCGCGGCGTAGCCGACGAACTGGCCGCCTTCGGCGGCCCAGAACTTGGCCACCGGAACAGCGTCCTCCGGGTCCTGCTCCCGGTCCAGCCGCGAGGCCGCCTGCCACGCCGAGAGGCGGATGGCCTCGGCCTGGATGTAGGCGTCGCCGGCTCGCTGGTGGAAGGCCTGGAAGCTCCCGATGGGGCGGTCGAATTGCTCGCGCTCGCGACCGTACTCCGCCGTCATCTCCAGGGCCCGTTCGGAGACGCCCAGCTGGATGGCGCAGAGGCCCGTCACCGCGCGGTCGGCGATCCAGCCGACGTCGGCTCCGGACAGCGGCTCGGCCGCGGCCCGGTCGAGCGTGACCCACCAGACCGGCGCGTAGTGCGTGCTCTCCTGCCGCTCCAGCGCGACGCCCTCACCCCGCGGATCCACCAGGTAGGCACCGGTCTGCCCGGCGTCGTCGGTCGCGGTGACCAGGATGCGATCGGCCCAGACAACGGACTCCGCGTGGATCTTCACGCCCGAGAGGCGAGCGCCGCCTTCGTCGGACGTCGCGCGGACGACCGGCCGGCGCAGATCATCGCCTCCCTCATCTTCGAGCGCGATGGCGAACACGGCGTCACCCGCGGCCACGGCCGGCAGCCAGCGCTCGCGCTGGGCGTCGCTGCCGAAGCGTGCGATCGCCAGCGCAGCGATGAGCGTGCCGTGCAGGGGCAGCGGCGCCACCGCGCGCCCCTGCTCCTGGAGCAGCAGACAGACCTCGAAGAAACCCCAGCCACTGCCGCCCTGGGTCTCCGGAAGCCCCACGCCCAGGAGATTGGCTTTCCCCAGCTCGGCCCACAGCTCCCGGTCGAACCACTCTTCGCTCTTCTCGATCGCCCCGATGCGGTCGGGGGTCGCCAGGTCTCCCAGGATCTTGCGCGTCAGCTCGCGCAGCGCGTCCTGATCTTCGGTGAAGGAGAAATCCATGACTTCGCCTCTCAGCTCTTGTAATTGGGAAGCTGCAGACCGGCCATCGCAATGATGTCGCGCTGCACCTCGTTGGTTCCGCCGCCGAAGGTCAGGATCAGCGACGAGAGATACCGCATCTCTACCTTCCCCTGGAGCACGGCGGCCGGGGAGCCGGCCTTGAGCGTCCCGACGGCGCCCATGACCTCCAGCAGCAGGTTGTACCCCTGCACGTAGAACTCGCTGCCGAAGACTTTGACCGCAGAGGAATCCGCCATGTGCAGCGAACCCTGGGTCATCGCCCACGCTTGTTTGTGGTTCATCAGGCGCAGCACCTCGACCGTGGCCTTGAACCGGGCCAGGTTCAGCTGCACCCAGGGCAGGTCGATCACCCGCGAACCGTCGGCGCGCTTCATCTGCCGCGCCCACGCGCACACCTCGTCGTAGATCCGCTCGCTGGGGCCGACGTTCACCAGCGACACCCGCTCGTGGTTGAGCTGGTTGGTGATAAGCGTCCATCCCTCGTTCTCGCCACCCACCATGTTCTCGGCGGGAATGCGCACGTCCTCGTAGTAGGTGGCGTTGGTGCGCACTCCACTCATGGTGTGGATCGGCGTGCACTTGAAGCCCGGTGACGACGTCGGAACGATGAAGATCGAGATGCCCCGGTGCTTCTTGACGTCCGGGTTCGTGCGCGCCGCGAGCCAGATGTAGTCCGCGTAGTCCGCCAGGCTGGTGAACGTCTTCTGGCCGTTGAGCACCCAGTCGTCGCCGTCCCGCACCGCCCGCATCTGCAGCGAAGCCAGGTCCGTCCCGGCGCTGGGCTCCGAGTACCCGATCGCGAAGTGGATCTCGCCCGCGACGATCCGCGGCAGGAACTCCTTGCGCTGGTCGTCGGTGCCGAAGTGCATCAGCGTCGGCCCGACGGTGTTCAGGGTGAGAAAGGGAAGCGGGTAGCCGGCGCGCTGCACCTCGTCGGAGTAGATGAACTGCTCCACGGCGCCCAGGCCACGGCCGCCGTACTCTTCGGGCCAGCCGACGCCCAGCAGCTTGTCGCGCCCCATCTGCTGGAGCGCCTGGCGGTAGAGGGGACCCCCGCCTTCGCTGCCGCGCAGCTCGTCCTGGAGCTCGGCCGTCATCATGCCTTCGAAGTACTCGCGAAGCTCGTCGCGGAAGGCGAGCTGTTCCCGGTTGAGATCCACGTACATGACGATCTCCGTGTGCGCTCCTTGGAGCGTGGTGTAGACTACGGCGCCATCCCAGGGAGGAGCACCTGATGAAGGTCGTGGTCGATTACGACCTGTGCGAAGCCAATGCCGTGTGCATGGGAATCGCCCCCGAAATCTTTCGAGTCGAGGAAGACGACACCCTCACCGTCCTGATGGAGAGCCCGGCCGAGTCCGAGCGCGCCAAGGTCGAGGAAGCGGTGCGGCTCTGTCCGAAGCAGGCCATCTCGATCAGCGAAGACTGACGGGAAAACGGGGGACTCCTCCGCGGCCGGCCCGGATCCCGGGCCCGGCCCTTGCCGGTCAGATTGAAACGTGTTCTACTTCGGCTCGCAAGGCCCCAGCGGAGGCCCGGAGGCCCCGTCCAGCGTGGATTTTCGCGACTCCCCCGCGGAAGCGGCGTTCCGCGCCGAGGTGCGCTCCTTCCTCCAGGAGCACGCACCCAAGGACTACGTCCACGCCTACTCCCAGAACGTAGATGACGAGGTCCTGCTGGCGAACAACCGCGCCTGGCAGCAGACCCTTTACCGGCACGGCTGGGCCGCGCTGACCTGGCCCCGCGAGCACGGCGGCCGCGGCCGGGGCCCCATCGAGCAGATCGTCTGGAATCACGAGCTGGCCCGGGCCGGCCTGGGAGAGTCCCTGTTCCTGGTGGGCATCGGCATGGCCGGCCCCACCATCATCGCCCACGGCAGCGACGCCCAGCGCGAGCGCTTCCTCGACCCCATGCTGCGCGGCGACGAACTCTGGTGCCAGCTCTTCAGCGAGCCCGGCGCCGGCTCCGATCTGGCGGGCCTCTCGTGCCGCGCCGTGCGCGACGGCGACGACTGGGTGGTCAGCGGCCAGAAGACCTGGTGCTCCGGCGCGCACTACGGCGACTGGGGCATCCTGCTGACCCGCACGGACCCCAGCGTGCCCAAGCACAACGGCATCACCTTCTTCCTGGTGGACATGAAGACGCCGGGCATCGAGGTCCGGCCGCTGCGCCAGATGACCGGCGGCGAGCACTTCAACGAGGTCTTCTTCAACGAGGCGCGCATCCCCGACGCCAACCGGCTGGGCCCCGAGGGCGGCGGCTGGGCCGTGGCCAAGACCACGCTGATGCACGAGCGCATGGCCATCGGGGGCATCGAGCTGATGTCCTTCCGCTGGGAGGACTTCGTCGCCCACGCCAATGCCCACGGCGAGCGGATCGACGGCGTGCTGCGCGACGAGATCGGACGGCTCTACACCTCGGTCAAGACGCTGGAGCTGCTCAACGCCCGCATGATCACCAAGCTGGGCCGTGGGGAGATGCCGGCCGCCGAGGCCTCGGTGATGAAGCTGGCCATGGCCCGCATCGTGAGCCAGGGCGGTGAGGTGGGTCTGCGGCTGCTGGGCCCGGACGCCGTGCAGAAGGACGGCACCTGGCAGGACGTGTTCCTGATGGCCCCTTCGTTCCACATTGCCGGCGGCACCGACGAGATCCAGAAGAATCAAGCCGCCGAGCGGGTGCTGGGCCTGCCCCGCGAGGTGCAGCCGGACCGCGACGTCCCCTTCGACCAGATCGCCCGCAGCTAGCGCTCGGGCCGCCCGCCGTCGCTCAGCGCTTCTCGTGCTCGGTGGCGAAGACGTGGGCGTTCAGGTTGGCGATCCACTGCCGGCCTTCCTGGGTGACGCGCAGATGGTCGATTCCGTCCTCGACGTAGGGATAGACCACGTCCCAGTAGAAGCTCGGGTAGCCGCGCCGCAGATCGGCCGGGCTCTTGTAGCCGAGCTTCGCGTTGGTGCCGGTCTCTTCGAACTCGAAGAACAGCGCCGGCTGCTTGCGCAGGTAGCCCGGATCGGCGAGCTGCCCGATCAGATCGGCCGCACGCACCAGGCCCCG
>CAMYOO010000065.1 GCA_947260035.1 uncultured delta proteobacterium | reverse complement strand
CGCTTGCGGCGATCACGGCGACGCCCAGTCCGAGCAGAACGCACAGGTTCGCGCGCCTCATGAGCTCGCCCCCCCGCGCGCGGCCAGGCACTGCTCGAAGGCGCCCTTGAAGGCCGTTCGCGCCTTCGCGTAGGCCTGGTACTCGGGGTTCGCGTGGCTGGGCTCGCCCGACTCGATCAGGTGGACCCGTATACGGTTCCCGGCGCAGGCGGCCTCTACTCCGGAACCGTAGGCATCTTCACCTACGGCGGTCTCGCCCCGGGAGTGAGCCGGCGCTTCCTGGCGAAGGCCGCGCCGCTGGTTCGGCGCGATGATCCGGGTGAAGCCGTCCTCTTCGGGATGATGAATCATCTGCATCATTTCCTGACGGGCGATTGGGGAAGGCGGCACTGGATCCAGGACGACCTCCTCGAGAAGGCCCGTCGTGGAATGAACCTCTGGCCGGTCACCACCTACCTCGGGCTCGAAGCGGAGCAGAGGATCCGCTGCGGCGACTTCGCCGGTGCATACGAACGGATGGCCAGCGTCGATTCGATCTGGGACGAGTTCGACTACGACCTGGCCAAGACGAATCACTACTGGCTTCCCACGTGCCTTTTCCTCGAGCAGCGCAAGCTGCGCGAGGCCGTGCGAGCCGCGGAAGCCTACTACGACGAGAATCCGGAGGACCTGCTCCACATCCTGGCGCTCTCCTCCAAGGCTGAGGCGCACACGCTGTTGGGAGAGCTGGATGCCGCAGAGGCGGGGTTGACCAAGGCAAAGCAGATTGTGTCGAGGACAAAGTATCCGCCTGCCTTCCACACGAGCAGCTACCGCACGGCGCGTCTTCTTCTCGATCTGACGCATCTCGAGGCGGCGCTGGATGCCGGTGACGCCTCAGGCGAACGCGCCTGGCGACGGCGAGCGCGGCGAAGCGCGCGGTCGGCGCTCAGGGTCGTGTCGAAGGTTGCCTATCGCCAGCCGGAGGTCTTCCGACTGGCGGGGCGGAACGCCTGGCTCGCAGGACGGACGGAGGACGCGCTCCAATGGTGGCGCCGAAGCCTGGCCGTGGCGGGGCGGCTGGGAACGCGGCCCGAGGAGGCTCGCACGGCACAGGAGGCGGGCCTGCGGTTGAGCGCGAGCGCTGGCGCCCCGGGCGCGAGCGAATGCCGCGAGGCCGACGCCTGGCTCGAGGCGGCCCAGCGAACGTTCACCGAGCTCGGCCTCGAATGGGACCTCGCTCGCTTCGAAGCCGGGGCACCCTGCTAGGAACGCGGCGCAAGGGTCGCTCTCCGTGTGGCCGCCCGCTTCTCCATCGAACGCACTTCTGGTGCTGCCCGTCTCCCCAGCCGGCGGCGCCGTGCGGATCACGGTCCTGGGTCGCGCCAGTGCTCTCGGATCAGCGCGGCGGCAAAGGTCGCCGCCGCGTCCGCCGCGAACGTACGCCATGCGGCCCGTTGCGGGTTCCGGGTCATCTTCTCGCCCGGCAGCGCGCCGGATGGCTCGGACTTCACCAGGTCCGAAACCGCGCGGATCATCAGGAAGCCTGCCGCCTCTCCCGAGACCTTCGCCCGTCGCACCGCGGCTGCTGCGCCAGCACCTTCCATCTCGACGGCGGCGAACTCCGAGTCGGCAAGGTCCACGGCGGCGAAGAAGGCGGAGCTCGTGGTCTCGATCACCTTGTCGCCCGAAGCCACCTCCGCCTCGACGACGCGCGGAACCACCCCGGGCTGCGGCGGGGCCACCCGGAGGCCGCGGGTCCAGTCGGATGGAACCCGCCGGGCCACGCGAAGCAAGCGTGGATCCGGCTCGAAGCGCGTCGACTTGGGCTCGAAGGTGTCCCCCAGGTGCCCGATGTCGTACTTCCAGATGGCGGTGGCGATGACGAGATCGCCCAGGGATACGGCACCCTCGATGCCCCCGGCGATCCCGGCCAGCAGCACGACGGACGGGTGCCAGTGCTCGATGGCCGCGCGGGTCGACAGGGCGCCGGACACCTGTCCTTCATCGCCCGCGCCGACGACGACGACGCGCGGAGCTCGCTCCCGGTACTGGCCGCGCAGCTCGCCCACGGACCAGCGATCGGGGCGGTAGGGCAACTCGCGCGGCTGCTCCAGCCAGCGGAGCATCGCGCGATACTCCTCGTCGAGGATGGTGACGACGACGACGTCGGCGCGTTCCGAGCTCTGTGGAAGCGCTGCCCGGCCCGGCGACCCGCTGCCGCAGGCAGCCAGGACGAGCACCGATAGAGCGGCCAGTGGCGCGGCCCAACTGCAGCCTCGCACCTGCACGCGTTCCAGCCGCAAGCCGGCCGCTTGCATGGATCCACGGTACTCGTTGCGCGTCGCGTCTACTGCTTGGCGATCGAGATGGCGAGGGCCCGGGTGAGGGTCACGGAGACCTGCTCCCCGGTCTTAACCTTCCCGAGGTCGATCGCCTCTCCCACCTTCAGCGTGCGCTCGCCGCCGCTGGGGACATCGAGCGTCACGGTGCGCCCCTTCGGGTCGACCGCCTTCACCACGGCGCGCAGCTGGATCTGCTCTGCCATGGCGGCACCCGGCGTTGCGCCCGGAGCCGCGGTGGTCGCAACCGCGGCGCCCGAAGCGCCGGGCTCTGCGCCTGCCACGGTAGCGATTGCCAGCGCGATGGACTCGACGTAGGTGGCGGCTACCGGGTCACCCACCTTGATCTGGTCGAAGTTGGGAGCGTCCTTGGGGGCCACGATCTCCACGTGTCGGCCCTGCTCGCCCTCCACGACGACGGTGCGGGTCGCGGGATCGACCGAGATGACCTTTCCCCGGAGCTCGACCTTCTCGGCAACCATCACCGCGCCTTCGGCGGCCTTCTCGTGGTGGTCCGCAGCCGCGGAGCCGGGCAGCAGCAGTGCCGCTGCGAGCAGGAAGCCGAAGCTGGAACGTCGAAACGGTCGAGTCATGGTGGGGAGTCCTCGTTGGCAAGGTGGAGGGCGTGCATCGCCCGGCGCGAACACTATCACGGGCCGGTCCGACTGGCGACGCGGAGCGGCTCATCGGTCGTTCGGGCGCAAGCGCGAGATGAGGCCGGCAACGAAGGTCCAGAGTATGTCGCGCTGATCCAGGGGCGCCGGGTCGCCCCCTGACCGGTGACCCGGTCCGGACGTTCGCGCTTCGAGCCCGCCTTGCGGGCAGGGGGACGCGGCGGGGCTGCGAGTGGCGTCTGCAGAGGTGCGCGGCGGGGCGCTAGCGAGCTGACGCGGGCAGCACGTGAACGGGCTGCTGGCCGAGGGCCTGGATGCGCAGGCGGCGCTGGTCGTCGTAGATCATGATCTCGCGCACGCCCTGGACGCGCAGGGCGTCGACCAGCGCTGCTGCGGCCTGCTGCTGCTGATCCACTCCGAGGGTGGACCAGTCGTCTGCAAGCGTGCCGACAAAGGAGGGCCCGCGACCCTCGCCGTTGCGCATGCCGCGCGCCAGGTGGGGCGAAACCCGCTCCAGCTCCGCGCTGCTGAATCGGTCGAGGTCCCCGCCCGGAATCAGGAGCCATGCAAGCCCCAGCACGACCAGTCCGACGATCGCGCCTGAGGCGGCCATGCGACCGAGCCGCGGCCAGGGCCAGCTGCGCCAGTCCGCCCGATCCTCGCGGGTAGAGGGACCCGGGCTGCTCCCGTTCGTTTCGAGTGCCCGGTCCGCGAACTGCCGCGCGTCCTCCTCGACCTGCTGGAAGCTCATCGGCTCGGCCTCGGGAGCCGCGCGCTTGCGGTCCCGATGCACGTCGGCCTTCAGCGAGTAGAGGAAGCGGGTTCTCAGCTCCGAGAGGGTGCACGCCACCTGGTAGGCATCGCCGGCGATCCGCTCGTTGACTTCACCCTGGAGCGCAGCGTCGAGCTCCCGAACCCACCGGGAGGAGAGCGTCTCCGGGTCGATCCCGATGGCTGGGAACTCGCCTTCGAGGACGATGGCCGATCGACACAGGAGACCGACCAGCACCGCGGTGCCGGCGAGCTCTTCCGCCCGTCCGGTGGAAGGGGCGACCAGCGCCGCTCGGTCGGCACTTTCCAGGGAGGGCAGGTCCAGGCACCATGCCACGCGATCGATGGCGCTGGTGGTGGGCGCGCCGTCCGCGGCTCGGCGCCGCAGCGCCTCGGCCAATCGGGGCAGCACCTGCGTTGCGAACACCGAAACGTCGTCGTCGGGTCGCGGCGCAGCGGGGGGGAGCGATCCCCAGTCGCGGGAATCCCAGACGCCGCGGTTGATGCAGCGGGACAGCGCGGCGTTGTAGGCCACGACTGCGCGCAGCACGCGCGGGGCGAAGAAGCTGGCGCCGAGCTCCCGCTTGCGCTGGCGCAAGACCCGCAGTCGGACCTCGTCCCGCGCATCGTCTTCGCACACGTCGGATGCCGCGTAGAACTCGGCCTCGATGTCGGCCAGGCGTGGGTCGTCCTGTTCTCCTGCACGTTCACACAGGACGTAGAGCCGCGGGGTCAAGCCGATCGGATCCTGGGGGACATCCCGGTCTCCATGGGCTCCCCGGGTGGAGAGAAGCGTGATCAAGTAGTCGATGGCGCTGATGCGTCCGGCGGAATCCCCTTGTTCTTCGATTTCCGGAACCAGCATCAGGTCGAGTAGATCGAGCACGGCCCGGCGCTCGTCCGACAGCCTCGCAGGCAGGGTCGAACGCAGCTGGCCGACGGGCACCTCGAGCGCGAGCTCGAGCATCTCGCGCTCGACGGCGTCCAAGAGCTTGTCGAGCTTTGGAAACTCGTCCCGGTTGCGGCTCTCGAAGGGTTGAGCCGCCAGCTCCGCCAGTGCTGCACGCACCGCACGCCCGGTCTCCACGATGTGCAGGCCCGCATCCGAGAGCCCCAAGGGCGCCAGCACGCTCCACGCCGAGTTGAGGGCGCGCAGCTGCTCGAAGCGGGCGCGCAGCTCGTGATCGCGGCGCGCCACCCACAGCTCCGGTTTGCCGGCTGTGTCCTTCTGCTTCGAGTCGCTCATGGGCTCCGCCATGTGCCGAGTCCTGCGGTCTAGAAGATCGAGCGACCGGCGGCGGGGTCGCAGGGTCCCACCACCAGGGGGGCGAGGGCCGCCGTGTTGCAGCCCACCTGACCGGCGGTCAGCGCGCCTGCGCCGTCGGGCTTCGCGTAGCCCCAGAACTGCACGATGCCGTTCGCATCGATGTCGGCGCCGGCGTCGGCGCTGAATCCGAGCTCATCGGCGCTGGTCAGGATGCCGTAGGAGAAGTACACGCGGCCTTCGGGGGCAAAGCCGAGCTGGGCGAAGTCGCTGCCCGCGGCGTCGAATTCGGCGGTGGCCGCGCCCGGCACCAACGCGGGCTCCGGTGCGGCAGCGACGTAGACGCCGAACTCGGAGAAGTATGCCTCCTCGGCGACGAGGATGGCCGCCAGGTTGCTCTTGGCCTCGGCGCTCTTCGAGCGCAGCTGGTAGGTCATGAACTGGGGAATCGCGATCGTGGCCAGGATGCCGATGATCGTGACGGCGATCATGACCTCGATCAGAGTGAACCCGGCGCGGCGCCTCTGGTGCGAGGTCGGGAGTTCCATCTCGACGGCATCGGCTCACCGCTCGCGGGACTGAAGCCGAGGCGGCCCACCGTTCCGGCCCCGCGGGGCTGGCAATCGGCGAAGACGCGGCCGTGAGTGGGTGCGGCGCGGCACTCGGAGCTGCGGGAAACGCCGGAGGGCTCGTGAGCTCGGGTAGAATGCCATGCAGGGCCGGAACGGGCCGAGGGGAGGGTGGAAAGAGCATGCGTCGGAGAGGAACGGGCCGGGGGGAGGGTGAAAGCATGCGTCGGAGAGAATGGCGGGTCGTCCTGTCTGGGAGCGTCGCGCTGGTGCTGGCGGCGGGTGCGGCCTCCGCGCAGACGGTTGCGCGCTGGAGCGACGCGCAGCCGGCGGGCGTCTTCTTCAATGACTACGACCCGAACTTCCACACGGGGTTCGTGCCGCGGGTCCAGGAGCCCGACCGCATCAAGATCCACCTGGCGAGGGGCAACCAGCTGCGGATCCGCATGGTCCTGCCCGACTCGACGATCGACCATTACCTGGAGGATCAGGTCGTCAAGCACGATCTCTACCAGGAAGTGATCGACAAGGGCGTGATCGAGCTGACCTCGAACACCGCTTGGGAGGACTATCACCAGAAGGTCGTGGGAGAGGGCCTGCACGAGAAGGCGAAGCAGTCGGCCGCCGCCACAGGAGAGGCGCGCCGGCAACTGAACCTGGAGGCCATCGACCGGCTCAACCCCGAACGGCTCTATCGCATCCAGAAGGATTTCAACGCCATGGCCGACCGCTGGCGGGAGCTGCTGGCGGCCAGCCAGCTGGGGGAGAAGCCGGAGCTGGGCGACGAGCTGGACTTGATCAACGAGCTCTTCCCACACCGGCTCTTCGTCTACGAGCTGAGCGACGAGCAGGAAGCGGCGTTCCTGGACCTGGTGGCCACGGCCAAGGCGGGCGACGCCGGAACGTTCCGAACGAAGACGGAGGCGTTCTTCCACGACATCACCGGAGGGATCTACGCCGGGAACCTGCAGGCCGGGAAGCTCGACTACTGGGAGTACACCGCGATCTATCCGGCCGGAACCTACGACACGACCACCCGGCACGACGGCAAGCGCATTCCCATGATCACGACACCGGGCATCTGGTACTTCATGCCGCGTATGCATGGCAACGGGATGATCGGCATGGTCGACTACATCTCGGGGGCCGGGTACTACGGGCTGATCCCCATGTTCCCCTACGAGTACGGCGGAGGCAGCGCCTACAACTCGATCCACAATACGGGCATCAGCAACTGGATCGCCGGACACCAGCTGCTGCCGAGGGAATGGACGAAGTACACCGAGGGAAGCCGGAATGGCAAGCCGTACAACCGGGTGGCACTGACCAGCCGCGGGCCGGTCTCCCACGGCTGCACGCGGCTCGGCTCGGGGCACCTGGCGGAGCTACGGGAGCTGTTGCCTTCGACCTCGGCTGACATGCAGGGGATCGTCAACTACCGGAACATCTCGCACTGCTACGACGTCTTCGACCGGAAGGGCGATGGGAACGTCGAGATCATGGGTGTGCAGTACTACTTTGCCTTTAGGCACACAAATGCCCGTGTTGCAAAGGAAATCTGGGCACAGAACAACCGAAAAGACTTCTACGAGTGGATGTACGGTGACGAGATGAACTATGGGCCGATCGGTCAGGTCACCTTCGACGACGTCTGCGAGGGAAAGTTCGTCGGACGCAAGACGCGTGAGGGGAAGCACTGGCAGGGGCTGACGCTCTACGAAGCGCCTTATCAGCCGGAGACGCTCCAGTTCTACAAGATCAAGGGCGTGGAGCGGCTCTCGGACCCCGGCATGGACTTCAACCGGGAGTTGCGTCGGGTCGGCCACGGATACGAGGTCGATCGGGCGGTGCTTCGGCTCGACTGAAGATCCGGGCCGCAGCGGCGCCCGTGAGTCTGGCGATGAAGGGCCCGCGATAGGCGGAGTTGCCTGGCCTGGCCTCGAGGAAGGCCACCACCACCATCTGGTGGCCGTCGGTCTTGCGGCGGACGATGCCGGCGTCCGCGAAGATGGGGCCCCAGGTCCCGGTCTTCGAGAAGACCTCGAACGATTCGTCCGCCGCGTCGACGCCGCCGGCGATGCGGTAATGCAGGTAGGGCTGCTTGCGTGGGTCTCGCCGCATGTGCTCGCGCACTTCGTGGGAGCTCTTCGGCGAGATCGCCAGGCCTTCGGCGAGCAACGCCAGCAGCCTGGCGCTGCCGTTGGCAGTCATCGCCTGGCGGTTGAAGTACGGGCCTTTCTGGTCAGGAAGGCAGCCCTCGATGTTCTTGTCTTCCAGGAACTGGAGGTCGCGCCCGTAGAGATCGCCGCCGCCGTCATAGGTCGGGTGGACCGTGTGAAGGTCTGCGATGCCGAGGCTCGCGAGCCAGCGCTTCACCGCCTGGCGACGGTAGGCGAACTCCTGGTACGGCTCCGGGTCGAGGCGTCCGCCGGCTTCGGTCAGGGTGAGGCGGCGCACTACGCGCTGGGTGGCGCGGTTGCTGCTTCGGTAGATCATGGCGCGAAGCTGGCGTTCGAAGGGGGGATCGATTTCGAGACGGCTCTCGTCTCGCCAGGCGTACGCTGCCATCAAGTAGACGAATTTCGGAACGCTGGCGGGGTACACCGGGGAATCGCCGTTCCAGTGGGCCAGGCGGGGACGCGAGCCGTCGCCCGGGGGCAGGTCGATCAACGAGACGCGGATCGTCTGCTGGCGCAGGCGGGCGTCCCGGCTGCGGAGATCTTCGACGATCCCATCCAGCTCCTCCTGAAGCTCGGGCGAGATTTCGATCGAGGCGAGGAACTCCTCGACCGCCGGCTCCGACGGCGGGGCATCGCCGAGGGCGGGGCCGACGAACACGAGCATGGCAAGCAGTCCCAAGGCCGGCCAGAAACGCTTCATGACGCCAGGATAGCCGTGCCTGAGCCAGCGCTGCGTGTCAAGATGTGGGACCGGAGGAAGGCAAGCTTGCACATGCGGTGGCGTTGGGGGGGGATGCTGCTCCTGGTTCTGGCGATGGCCCTCGGGCTGGCGCCCCCCGTACAGGCGCGCGGCGCCGAGCTGACCGACCCCCAGAGGCAGGAGCTGGACCGGAACTGGCAGCTCGTGCTCTCGAAGGAGAAGGGGCCCTATACGCAGAACTACTGCGTGTGCCGGAACGGCGAGCGTCAGCCCGTGATGCTGGCCGATGGGAGCATCCAGACCCCGTGCGGTGGCGCCATGACGTTCTGCGCAGCCTGGCGCGAGCCGTGGGCGGAGGCCCTCGCGGATCAGGGCATGTACGTGGGCAATCTCTTCGCCCGCGACGTCTTCGTGTGGGACCAGTACGAGGACCACCACGATCTGGTGCGGGGCTACGTACTCGAGAAGTTCTTCGTCGAGACGCATCCCGATCACAAGCTGGCGCAGATGCGGGCCTACGGGGGCCTCGCCGGGGCGGAGTACGAAGCCACCGCGGCGCCGAAGTTCTTCGAGAAGTACCTGGATCTGGAGAGCTTCGACGAGCCGCGCCACTACCTGCTGGCGTATGAGCTCCAGCGGCGCTTCTTCTTGCGCGACGATCAGGGGGCCATCGGCAAGGCGCGCAACCTGGCCAGCGCCATCCACGGTCAACGAGCGGACTTCAAGCCGCTCCGGGACCAGGTGCACAACCAGATCTCGGCTCCCCAGATCGCGAAGATCCGGGCCTACCGGGATTCTTTGAAGCCCGGGAAGGCGCGCGACCTGTGTGACGAGCTGATCGCGGAGATCCGCAAGCTCACATCGCTGGACGAGGATGCCCTGCGGGCGCAGCTGCCGGCGATCGCCGACGCGACGCTGCGCGGCGAGCTCGAGGCTCAGGTGCCTGCCCAGGGATCCGGAGCCCTCGAGTCGATCGCAGACCTCGCCGACCTGATGAGGACGGCGCGGCGAAGGGTCGAGGCCAAGCAAGGCTCGGCCGCGGATCGCCGGCGTCTGATCGACCTGGCGATCACGGCGGCGGCGGTGATCCAGCAGCGCGGGGCCGCGCTGCTCCGGGACGGAGACCCGTTGACGGCGAGGCAGCACGTGGAGCTGATGGTCGCCTTGACGAATGCGGCGTATGGCGGCGGGCTGCTGATGGAACGCGAGCGCGCAGCCGCGGTGGGGGGGCTGGAGCGCCTCCTGGCAGACGCGAGCCTCACGCGCGACGTGCTGAAGCAGCACCTGGCCCAGGCGGCCCGCGTCGTGGAATGGGCACAGCTGACGACGCTCTACGCATTCGAGGAGGTGCGTCTTCCTTGGACACACCTGCTCCCGGCGAGCGGCCATATTCCCGACGACGTCCTGCGCGGATCTCCGTTGATGGTGTACGCATCCGTGCTGGAGCGGCTCGAGGACTTCGCGGCGGGCGGAAAACCGGTTCGGCACGAGCTCTTCGGTGAGACCGTGGAGCGGGACGTGCGCGCCCTGAACCCGGGGCTGGCGCTGGGCCGGCTGCGGGTGGCGCCCGAGGGCGGGGACTACGCGAGGGACGAAGTGCTGGCGCTGCCGGAGACGCCCGCCGACCTCGAGCCGGCGGCGGGCATCCTGACCCGGGGCGAAGGGAACGTCGTCTCGCACGTCCAGTTGCTGGCGCGGGCGCTGGGGATCCCGAACGCAGTGCTGGGCCCCCAGGCCTACCAGAGGTTCCTGGCTCACGAAGGAGAACAGGTCTTCTACATCTCCACGCCGGGCGGTCGCGTGGTGGTGAAGACCGAGGCCAGCCTGACCAAGAGCGACCGCGCAGTGCTGGCGGAGTACACGCGCAACCAGGAGCGCGGCGGCGACGGAGCGCTGGGCGGCGGGAGCGCGAAGCTCGACATCGACGTGGAGCGGCTCGATGTCGAGTTCTCGGACGTGATCGACCTGGCCGCGATGAGGCGCAAGGATTCGGGTATCCGCTGCGGGCCGAAGGCCGCCTTCCTCGGCGAGCTCAAACATACGTTCCCGGACAAGGTGGCGCGGGGCGTGGTGGTGCCGTTCGGCGCCTACTACGCGCACTACCGGTCTGCTCCCGTGGCGCTGCCCAAGGAGCTGTCGGGCCAGGGCCTGGCGAGGCCGGGCGAGCCCTTGCCGGGCTTCGTGGAGGCGGTCTACGAGGAGTTCTTCGGCCGGTTGGTGCCCAGCGGCGCCGACGAACGGGCGCTGGCCGCCTGGATCCAGCCGCGACTCGAGATCATGCGGCACTCCCTGGAGCAGCACCCCTTGTCGCCGAAGCTGCGCGAGGGCATCCGGGCGAACCTGGAGCGGCAGGGACTCCTGGAGGCCGAAGACCCGGACCAGACCGTCGGCCTCTTCGTACGCAGCGATACCAACGTCGAGGACCTGGACAACTTCAATGGCGCCGGGCTGAATCTCACGCTCTTCAACCGGCGATCGCTGCAGGACGTGTATGCCGGGCTCAAGGAGGTCTGGGCCTCGCCGTTCACCTATCGCTCCTTCTCGTGGCGGCAGACGCTCATCGACGAGCCGCTCTGGGTGCTGCCGTCGGTGGTGATTCTCGAGAGCGTGCCGACCACGAAGTCCGGGGTCCTGATCACGGCCGACCTCGACGGGACGGACCAGACGAAGATGCTGGTGGCCACCTCCGAGGGGGTCGGCGGCGCCGTGGACGGGACGCCGGCGGAGACCGTGGTGTGGTCGCCCTCGGGCGTGGAGCTGGTGACGATGTTCAAGTCCCCGTATCGGCGGCTGCTCACGCCGGGAGGCAGCGAGATCGTGCCCTCGACCGGGAGCGAGTACGTGCTGTCCGAGGCGGAGCTGACCGGCCTGGTCACCACCGCCGCCCGCATCCGCGATACGTTCGTGCCCTCGCCCGGCCGCGATGGAGGGGCGCGACCCTGGGACGTGGAGTTCGGATTCGTCGAGGGCAAGCTCTGGCTGTTCCAGGCTCGGCCTTTCATCGGAAACGACTCTCTGGCCAACGTATCGGCGCTGGCCGCCTACGAAGCGCCGCAAGCCGGCGGCGCCGAGCGCGTATCGCTGGACGAGCAGCTCCCGTGAGGACCGGGCCCGCGCGGATGGCGGCCGTTGCAGCCGCTGCCATCTTCTCCTCTGCGCCGGCTGTGCAAGCCGACGAGATCACTCCCCCGGCGAAACCGAGCGCTGCGGCGCGACAGCTCGTGGAGCCGCCGCTCTTCGGCAGCTACTACGATCGTTGGGAGCCCACGTTCTACACGGGCTTCGCGCCCCGGGCAGACGAACCGACCCGGGTGCATCTGCACGTGGGCCGGGGGAACCAGCTGCGTATCACCGTGGTGCTGTCCGATGCGGTTCTGGAGGGCTACGCCCGCGACCTCAAAGCACGGCGCGACACCTACCGGGGACTGGTCGATTCGGGGCGGATCACGCTCACCCAGAATACGGCGCTGGCGGAGTTCGAGGGGGTGCTCGAGGAGCTGCGAATCGACGGCCTGGTCGGCGTCGAGAGCGCTGCGGGCCTGTCGCCCGCAGCGCTGCGCGTGCGCAACCTGAAGCTGATGAAACGGCTGAACCCCGGCCGGGTCTTCGAGCTCGCGATCCCGCAGCGCGCGCTGATCGAGCAATGGAAGGCCCGGCTGCGGCCCGAAGACAGGGAAGGTGCTGAGCGTGACCGCGACCGGCGCCTGGAGCTGCTGAATGCGCTGCTGCCGACGCGGCTGTGGATCACGGAGACGGATGCCGGCACGCGGCGTTCGCTGAAGGCGCTGGTCGCGAAGGCCTTGGATGGGGATGACGTTCGGGAGGACTACTTCGCGCTGCTGGAGCGGCTTCGGCCCGGGCTGTACCCGCGGCTCGACGGAAAGCTGGTCTTCGTCGAGTTCACGGCGATCCATCCGATCGGGACCTTCAACGACTACACGGAGTACAAGGGGCGCAAGATCCCGCTCTATCCCACTCCCGGGCGGCGGGCGCTGACGACCCACCAGCGAACGAAGACCGTCGATCACATTCCGACGGTGGCGGCGTATAGCTACTCGCCGTGGATCCCGTACATGCACGTCGGAACCACCATGCACAACAGCTTCCACACCCTGTGGTGGCGCATGCGGGTGGATCAGACGCCCTTCCTGCCGCAGGCGTGGCAGGACGCCGCCGCGGGCAGGACGTACCTGTGGCTGCTCTCCCGGGGGCCCATGTCCAGCGGCTGCACCCACCTGACGACGGGGCACATCAGCGAGCTTCGCCAGCTGCTGCCGTCGGACACGGAGAAGCTCTACGCGATCGATACCTTCTACAATCGATCGTACGATCTCGACGTGTTCGATATCGACGGGGATCTCGAGCCGGAGGCGATGGGTGTCGAGTACTACATCGCCTATGCGCTCTCGAACAAGAAGCCGAAGCGGCTGCGCGTGAAGGACGAGCGCCTCCGCTACTACGACTGGCTCTACGCCGGACAGCTCGTCCAGGGCTCGGACGGCGCGGCGTGGCTGACGGGGGTGCAGGACGGGCGCTTCATCGAACGCACCGCCAGGAAGGGTGCAGAGTACGAGCGGGTGGCGCTCTACGAAGCGGCCTATCAGCGCGAGCGCTTCCAGTTCTACCGGATCGTCGACATCCCCTTCGCGCGGGAGCTGCGCAAAGTGGGCGTCGACCATCCGTTCCGGGACCCCGGAGAGCAGGCGCGCACGGTCCCTCGAGTCGCGCGCCCCTGACCAGGCGGTTGGGCTTCAAGCGTCGTGAGCAAGGCAACGCCCCTGGGCGCGCGAGGCGCCCAGGGGCGTTCTGGCAGCCAGACGCTGCGCGTGTGCCGCGGGCCCTAGTTGCCGGCCGGCTTGCCGCCCATCCCCGGTGCGGACCCCACGGGGGGGGTTCCCGCGGCGGCGTCCGCAGCCTTGGCGGTTTCGAGGGCCTTCTTCACGGCCGCATTCTCCGGCTCGGCCTTCAGCGCCTTGGTGCAGATCTCGAT
>CAMYOO010000064.1 GCA_947260035.1 uncultured delta proteobacterium | reverse complement strand
GACCTGATGGCGGCCGGGGACAAGGGTCCGGGACGCCCCTGGCGGATCGGTATCCGCGGCCCGCGGCCGGGGATCTCCATCCAGGCCCGCTTCGACACGCGCAACCGCGCGGTGGCCACGTCGGGTGACTACATGCAGCCCTTCACGCCCGACTACGCCCAGCACCACATCCTGGATCCGCGAACCGGGACCTCGGCGCCGGAGCTGGCCAGTGCCACCGTCGTGGCGCCCGATGCCGCCATGGCCGACGGCCTGGCGACCCTGGTCATGGTTCTGGGGCCTCGGCGTGGCCGAGCGCTGCTCGAAGACCTGCCGGAGTGCGAAGGCTATCTGGTCGCGAAGGATCTCGAGGTCGTCAGGACCTCGGGCTTCTCGGTGGTTTGAGCGTGCCGGTGCTCACAGGAGTCGCGGCGTTGGGCGGTCTCACCCTGTTGCTGGCCTCGCTGCTGGTCCTGGCCAACCGCAAGTTGTACGTATACGAGGACCCGCGCATCGACCTGGTCGAGGAGATGCTGCCCCACGCCAACTGCGGTGCTTGTGGATTGCCCGGTTGCCGGCCCTTCGCCGAGGCGCTGGTGGTGGGTGATGCGGCTCCCGGCAGCTGCACGGTCAGCAGTGAGGCGGAGCGCGCGAGCATCGCCGGCTTCCTCGGCGTCGACGTCGGGGGGGAGGAGAAGCGCGTGGCTCGACTGGCCTGCGCCGGCGGCGCCAACGTGGCCCGCAACCACGCCCACTACGACGGCCTGGCCTCCTGCCGGGCGGCGGCCCAGGTGGCCGGCGGCGGCAAGGGCTGCTTCTGGGGCTGCCTGGGGCTGGGAGACTGCGAGGTGGTCTGCGATTTCGACGCGATCCGCATGGACGCCCAGTCGCTGCCCGTCGTCGATGAGGAAACCTGCACGGCCTGCGGCGACTGCGTGGAGGTGTGCCCCAAGGATCTCTTCTCGCTGCACCCCGTGAGCCGGCGGCTTTGGGTATCCTGCAGCTCGCTGTTGGCCGGGGACGAGATCCTCGACGACTGCGAGGTGGCGTGCACCGCCTGTGCCCGTTGTGAGATGGACGGGCCGGGAATCGTTGCGATGCAGGGAAACCTGCCGATAGTGGACTACAGCCGGGGCCCCGTGACCCGCGCTCCCATCGAACGCTGCCCCACCGGGGCGATCGTATGGCTCGATCCGGACCGCGGCCCCCTCAAGGGCCCGGCCGCTACCAGAATCATCCGCAAGGGCGCGCTCCACGACGCGCCCACCTGATTGGTTGGGAGACCCGATGTTCGGCCGCAACAAGAACGACAAGCCCCAGGTCAAGTACCCCGGCGAGCGCGCCGCCATGGACGGCAATACGGCCGTCATCATGGCCGAGCGCGAATCCAGCGACGCGGCCGGCGCCTACCCCATCACGCCCTCCACGCAGATGGGCGAGTACTGGGCCGAGGCGACGGCCGCCGGCCACATCAACATCTCGGGGAGGCCGCTGATCTTCGTGGAGCCCGAGGGAGAGCACGCCGCCGCCGCAGTGACGGCCGGCATGGCGATGACGGGGCTGCGCTCGGCCAACTTCTCCTCCGGCCAGGGCATCGCCTACATGCACGAGTCCCTGTACGCCGCCGTCGGCAAGCGCCTGACCTACGTGCTGAACATCGGCGCCCGCGCCATGACCAAGGCCACGCTCAACGTCCACGCCGGGCACGACGACTACCACTGCATCGACGACACCGGCTTCTTTCAGGTCTTTGCGAAGGACGCCCAGGCCGCGGTCGACCTCGACATCATCTCCCACCGCATCGCCGAGCTCTCGTTGAATCCCGGCGCCGTGGCTCAGGACGGCTTCCTGACCACCCACCTGATCGAGTCGATGCTGCTGCCGGAGCGCGAGCTGATCGCGGAGTACCTGGGCCTCCCCGAAGATGAGATCGAGACGCCGACCCCCGCACAGCGGATCATCTACGGGGATACCCGGCGCCGCATCCCGCTGCTGTGGGACGTGGACAACCCGGTGATGGCGGGCCTGGTGCAGAACCAGGACTCCTACATGCAGAGCGTTGCGGCTCAGCGGCCCTTCTTCTTCGACCACATCCAGGAGCTCACGGACCGCGCCTTCCAGGAGTTCTCGGCCCTCACCGGTCGCGAGTACGAGCGCGTCATGAGCTACCGCGCAGAAGATGCCGACTACCTGATCCTGGGCCAGGGAAGCCTGATTTCGAGCGCCGAGGTCGTGGCCGACTACCTGCGCGAGACCCGCGGCATCAAGGTGGGTGTGGTGGACATGGTCATGTTCCGCCCGTTCCCGGGCGATCAGGTGGGCCGGCTCCTGAAGGGCAAGAAGGGCGTTGCCGTCCTGGAGCGCCTGGACCAGCCGCTGGCGGTGGATGCACCCCTGATGCGCGAGGTCCGGGCCACCCTGTCCCGCTGCCTGGAGAACGGCCGTGCCCGCGGTGACGCGCCCCACCCCGGCCTGGTCGGCTGGCAGGCGGACGACATCCCTGAGCTGTACTCCGGCTGCTTCGGGATGGGCAGCCGGGACCTGCAGCCCGAGGGCGTCATCGCCGCGATCGAGAACATGCTGCCCGACGGCAAGCAGAAGCGGCAGTTCTACCTCTCCATCGACTTCCTGCGCGACGAGGCGGTGACGCCCAAGCAGGAGATCCATCAGCAGAGCATCGAGGAGGCCTACCCCCACGTTCGCGAGCTTGCGCTGCGCGGATCCGAGAATCCCGACCTGATGCCCGAGGGCAGCATCACCGTGCGCTTCCATTCGGTGGGCGGCTGGGGAGCCATCACCACCGGCAAGAACCTGGCCATGACGCTGTTCGATCTGCTCGGCTACCACATCAAGGCCAACCCCAAGTACGGCTCGGAGAAGAAGGGGCAGCCGACCACCTACTACCTGTCGGCCGCACCCGAGCCGATCCGCGTGAACTGCGAGTACTTCCACGTGGACGTGGTGCTCTCGCCCGACCCCAACGTCTTCCACCACACCAACGCCGTGGCCGGTCTGAAGGAAGGCGGCGTATTCATCATCCAGAGCGAGCGCAAGGCGCCGAACCAAGTCTGGGAGGACATCCCCAAGCCGTTCCAGAAGATCATCCTCGACAAGAAGATCCGGCTCTTCTACCTGGACGCATTCCAGATCGCGCGCGACGAGGCGACGGATCCGGATCTCCAGCTGCGCATGCAGGGGATCGCCTTCCAGGGCGCCTTCTTCGCCGCGTCCCCGGTGATGGAGCAGGCGGGCCTCGACGATGCGCGGCTCCTCGAGGCCATCGAGAGCCAGCTCCAGCACAAGTTCGGCGGCAAGGGCGCCCGGGTCGTTGCGGACAACATGCGCGTGGTGAAGCGCGGCTTCGACGAGCTGAAGCCGGTGGAGCCCGGCGCCCTGACGGAGTCGCAGGATGCGGACCAGCGCGCCGCTTCCGGCCCTCCGCTTCCGATCATGGTGGAACGCCAGCCCCAGAGCCAGCAGCCGATGACCGACGTCCATCGCTTCTGGGAGCAGACCGGCAGCTTCTACGCCCGGGGCATGGGCAACGACAACATCACGGATCCGTTCATCGGCCTGGGCGTGATGCCCGCCTGCTCGGCGCTGTTCCGGGACATGACCCAGATCCGTTTCGATCATCCGGAATGGATTCCCGAGAACTGCACCGCGTGCGCCAATTGCTACACGGTCTGTCCGGACACGGCGATTCCGGGCCTGGTCAACGAGGTAGGGCAGGTCCTGGACACGGTCGTCAAGCGCGTGCGCAAGCACGGGCACGGCGTGGAGCATCTGCCCAAGGCGGTCCGCCTGATGGAGCGCACCCTGAAGGGTCTGCTGGCGTCGGCCCAGGAGAGCGACTCGGTGGACGGGATGCTGGAGGAGGCCATCCAGGTCACGCTCCGGCAGAGCGAACTCGGCGACGACGACAAGCAGCAGCTGACCAAGGAGTTCGAGCACTTCCGCGAGGAGCTGGACGGCTTCCAGTTTGCGCTGTCCCGGCCCCACTGGACGCTGATGGAGAAGAAGGAGGCCGGCAGCGGCGGACTCCTCTCCATCACCGTGGATCCCTACACCTGCAAGGGCTGCATGGCCTGCGTGGAGGTCTGCGACGACGACGCATTGCGGCCGCTGCGGCAGACCGACGAGTCGGTCGCGAAGCTTCGCAACCACTGGGACTTCTGGCTCGACCTTCCCACGACCCCCCGCAAGTACATCCGCGTGGACGACCTGGAGGAGGGCGTCGGTGCGCTGGAGACCATCCTGCTGGACAAGGCCAACTACCTGGCCTTCACCAGCGGGGACGGCGCCTGCCTGGGCTGCTCCGAGAAGACCGCGATGCACCTGTTCACCGCCACCGTCGAGGCGTTGATGCAGCCGCGCATCGCCAAGCACCTGGAGCACCTGGGGGAGCTGATCGCGCGGCTCGAGAAGCACGTGCAGCTCAAGCTGGTCGGAGACATCGACGTGGGCGACCCGGCCGCGATGGCCAAGGCGGTGGGCGAGATCGGCGACCACGACGTCACCCTCTCGGATATCGCTGCGCGCATGGGCGGCAAGGCGCTCATCGATCCCGAGTGGCTCCAGGACATGACGAAGCTCCTGTCCAAGCTGAAGGATCTGCGCTGGAAGTATCAGGACGGCATCACCGGAGGCGGGCGTTCGCGGATGGGCATGCTCAACGCGACGGGCTGCACCTCGGTCTGGGGCAGCACCTACCCGTTCAACCCCTATCCGTTCCCCTGGGCGAACCACCTCTTCCAGGATTCACCGTCGCTGGCCATGGGCGTCTTCGAGGGCCACATGGCCAAGATGGCCCAGGGCTTCGCGGCAATCCGCAAGGCGGAGCTCGTGCTCTCCGGTCAGTATCAGCCCTCCGATCATGACGAGTTCTTCACCTACTTCGACTGGAAGGGCTTCACCGACGAGGAGTGGGAGCTGTGCCCGCCGGTGGTGGCGGTCGGCGGCGACGGAGCGATGTACGACATCGGCTTCCAGAACCTGTCGCGGCTGATGGCGTCGGGGAAGCCGATCAAGGTCTTCGTCGTGGACACCCAGGTCTACTCCAACACCGGCGGCCAGGCCTGCACGTCGGGCTTCGTCGGGCAGATCTCCGACATGGCCCAGTTCGGCAAGGCGATCCAGGGCAAGGAGGAGCCGCGCAAGGAGATCGGCCTGATCGCCATGGCGCACCGCACCACCTACGTGCTGCAGAGCACCATTGCCCACTCGAGCCACATGATCGAGGGCTTCATTCGCGGCTTGAAGACACGGCGCCCTGCGCTCTTCAATATCTACAGTTCGTGCCAGCCGGAGCACGGCATCGGCGACGACATGAGCGCACATCAGGCCAAGCTGGCGGTCGAGTCGCGCGCCTACCCGCTGTTCCGGTACGACCCGGACGCGGGCAACACGCCGGAGGAGTGCTTCGACCTGGAGGGCAACCCGGCCCCGAACGCGGACTGGCCCAGCTACAAGATGAAGTATCGGGACGGCGGCCGGGACCAGGAGATGGAGCTCCCGATGACGTTCGCGGACTTCGCGATCACCGAGACCCGCTTCCGCAAGCACTTCCGCATGGCGCCCCCCGACACCTGGAACGAGAACATGGTTCCCCTGGCCGAGTTCCTGGATCTGGACGAGGACGACCGCGAGGGCAAGTTCCCCTTCCTGTGGTCGGTGAACCGCAAGCAGGAGCTGAGCCGGCTGCTGGTCGCACGGCCCATGGTGGAGTCGTGCGAGGACCGGCGCGCCTTCTGGATCATGCTCAGGGCGCTGGCCGGCGTGGGCAAGCCGGAGCTCTCCCGGGACGACATCGCCCAGGACGTGCGCCGGGAGGTGGTGGGCAACATCGCCTCGGGTCTGATGCAGCTGGCCGGCGGAGCGGGTGACGCCGGGGGGGCACTGGCCTCGCTGGCGGAGGCGTCGCCGGCGGTCGGCGCGGAGGAAGCGTCCGCCGCGCCGGGTGATGCCATGTCGCCCTGGATCGACACCGAAGACTGCACCGCGTGCGACGAGTGCATGAACCTCAATCCCCAGATCTTCGCCTATAACGAGAACAAGAAGGCCGTGATCGTGGACGCGACGGCCGGGCCCTACCGGGACCTGGTCAAGGCGGCCGAGCGCTGCACCGCGCAGGTGATCCACCCCGGGCTGCCCCGGGACCGGGGCGACAAGGACATCGACAAGTGGATCGCCCGCGGCGAGAAGTACAACTAGGACGCGACGGTCCCCGATGAGACTGCTGGGGCTCAAGACCTTCCGGCACGGGATTCACCCCCCGGAGTCGAAGGGCGAGACGGCCGGGCTGCCGATCCGGCAGTTCCCGTTCGCGCCTCTGCTCATCGTTCCGTTGGTCCAGCATCTGGGCAAGCCCTCGGTTCCTGTGGTGCGTCAGGGGCAGAAGGTGGCGCGCGGCGAGTGCGTCGGGCGCCCGGACGGCTTCATGTCCGTGGCCATGCACGCGCCGGCCTCGGGGACGGTGCGCAGCATCGGGCTCACGCCGAGCATCAGCGGGCGCATGGTTCCGGCCGTCTTCATCGAGCCGCAGCCCGGCTCGACCCAGGAGGTGATGGACGGCAAGCCCTGTCCCGTGGACACCGCCACTCCCGCCGAGATCATCGCGGCGGTCCAGGCGGCCGGCGTGGTGGGGTTGGGCGGCGCGGCCTTTCCGACTCACGTCAAGCTACGGATTCCCGAAGGCCGCAGCGTGGACGCCCTCATCATCAACGGAGCCGAGTGTGAGCCCTACCTGACCACCGACCACCGGGTGATGCTGGAGCAGCGCGACGACGTATTCCGGGGCATCCGCTACCTGCTTCGCGCCACCGGCGCAGAGCGGGCGGTGATCGCCGTGGAGTCGAACAAGCCCGAGGCTGCCGAGCACCTGCGCGCCGGCCTGCCCGACGACCTCGCGGTCACGGTAGAGGTTCTGCCGGTCAAGTATCCCCAGGGAGCCGAGAAGATGCTGGTCTCGGCCCTGCTGCGCCGCGAGGTGCCGTCCGGTGGGCTGCCTCTGGACGTGGGCGCGCTGTGCGTCAACGTGGCCACCACCGCGGAGATCGGCCGTCTGCTGCCGCGCGGCCGGGGCATCCAGGAACGGGTGATCACCGTCAGCGGACCCGCGGTGAAGCACAAGGGCAACTACCGGATCCCGATCGGAACGCCCCTGCGCTTCCTGCTGGCCGAGGTGGGAGTGGACGAAGACCTGGCGCGCGTCTTCCTGGGCGGTCCGATGATGGGCGCTGCGGTCTCGAGCCTGGACATCGTCATCACCAAGGGCACCTCCGGTGTGGTCGCCTTCGACGACGAGAAGGCGGAGCGCACGCATCGCCGGGTCCATCCCTGCATTCGCTGCGGCTACTGTGTGGACGCCTGTCCCATGCTGCTGAACCCCTGTCAGCTGGCTGCTCTGGCGCGGAACGACGAGCACCTGCAAATGGCCGACGAGTTCCACCTGATGGACTGCTTCGAGTGCGGCTCCTGCTCCTACGTGTGCCCGTCCCACATCCCCCTGGTGCAGCAGTTCCGCCTGGCCAAGGCGGCGGTGCGCAAGGCCAAGGCCGCCTCATGACGGCCGCGGGCAAGACGCTCGAGATCCGCACCTCGCCGCACATTTTGAGCGGGCACAGCGTGGACGTGATCATGTTCAACGTGGTGCTGGCGCTGCTGCCGGTCACCGGCTTCGCCGTCTACGCCTTCGGCATGAGCGCGCTGCTGGTGCTGGGTGTGGCCGTCGCGTCGTGCCTGCTGACCGAGTGGGGGATCTGCCGGTTCGGGGGAGGCGCCTCCACCCTGGGAGACTGGTCCGTGGCGATCACGGGCCTCCTCTACGGTCTGACGTTGCCGCCCGGACTGCCGCTCTGGATGGTTGCCGTGGGCGGCGTCGTCGCCGTCGGGCTGGGCAAGGCGCTCTTCGGTGGCTTGGGCTTCAACCCGTTCAACCCCGCCCTCGTGGGTCGCGCCTTCCTCCAGGCGGCGTTTCCCGTGGCCATGACCAGCTGGATGCCCGCCTTCAGCGCGGCGCGCTTCAGCCAGGTGGACGCCTCCACGCTGGCGTTGCCCCTGAGCCGGCCGGTCTACGACGGTGTCACCTCCGCCACACCGCTGGCTTTGTGGAAGTTCGACCGGCAGGTGACCGAGGTCGGGGACATGGCGCTCGGGTTCATCGGGGGCTCGACGGGCGAAACCAGCGCGCTGCTGATCCTCGTCGGCGGTGTCTACCTGGTGTCGCGAAACATGATGAACTGGCGCATACCCGCCGGAATCTTCGCCGCGGTGGTCGCGCTGAGCGGCGCGCTGCATGCGTTGGACGCGCAGAGCTACGCCTCTCCCGGCTTCATGCTCTTCTCCGGCGGGCTCATGCTGGGGGCCGTCTTCATGGCCACCGACATGGTCGGCTCGCCCATGACCTCCGCGGGCTGCCTGGTCTACGGGGCGCTGATCGGCGTCCTGGTGGTGGTGATTCGCACCTGGGGAGGCATGCCGGAGGGTGTGATGTACGCGATCCTGCTGGGCAACGCGGTCACGCCCCACATGGACCGCTGGCTCCAGCCCGTGCCCTACGGCGTGACGCCCCGCGAGGAGCCGCGATGAGCGGCCCGCAGTTCGCAGCCGCCGCTCCGCCCAGCGTCTGGCACATGTACCGCGCGATGGTCGGGGTGGGCCTGGCGTGCGCGTTGCTCATCGTCGGCGTCTACCAGGCTACGGGGCCCGCCATCGCGCGCAACCGCGCCGAGGCGCTCCAGGCGGCGATCTTCCGGGTGCTCCCGGAGGCGCGCTCGAGCCGCAGCTTCCAGGTGGCATCCGATGACCGCTTCGAAGCGCTGGAGGGCGATGTCTCGAACGGCTCGCGCCTGGTGCACGCGGGCTATGACGACGCGGGGCGGCTGGTGGGCCTGGCCGTCGAGGCCGAGGGCATGGGCTACCAGGACGTGATCCGCGTGCTGTACGGGTACGCGTTCGAGCGGGACGCGATCATCGGAATCCAGGTGCTCGAGAGCCGCGAGACGCCGGGACTGGGCGACAAGATCGAGACCGATCCCGCCTTCCTCGCCAACTTCGAGCACCTCGACGTGTCGCTCGACGAGGCCGGCTCTGCTCCGCGGAACCCCATCGAACCCGTCAAGCGCGGCGAGAAGCAGCACCCCTGGCAGGTGGACGGCATCACCGGCGCCACGATCTCGTCGGTGGCGATCGCCGCGATCCTGCGCAACAGCACGGCCTGGTGGATCCCGCGTATCCGCCGGAGCCTGGACGATTTCCGGGAGGCGCCCTAGCCGATGTCGGGTCCGCAGCCGCAGGCACCCACGACCGACGAGTTCATCAAGGGGCTCTGGAGGGACAACCCCGTCTTCGTCCAGGTCCTGGGCATGTGCCCCGCGCTGGCGGTCTCCAACACGGCGCGCAATGCGCTGGCCATGGGCCTGGCCACCAGCTTCGTGCTCATCATGTCGAACCTGGTGATCTCTTCGCTGCGCCATTTCATTCCCAAGCAGGTGCGCATCGCCACCTACATCCTGGTGATCGCCACCTTCGTGACGGTCGTGGACTATGCGATCCAGGCCGTCAGCCTGGATCTTCACAAGGCCCTGGGCGCGTTCATTTCGCTGATCGTCGTGAACTGCTTGATCCTCGGCCGCGCCGAGGCCTTCGCCTCCAAGAACGGTCTCGGCCCCTCCTTGCTGGATGCCCTGGGCATGGGGGTGGGCTTTACGCTGGCGCTTTTCTCGTTGGGCGCGGTTCGGGAGATGCTCGGCAGCGGGACCTTCTTCGGCTTCCCGCTGTTCCACGAGAACTTCCAGCCCTGGATCGTGATGATCCTGCCCAGCGGCGGCTTCTTCACCCTGGCGGGGTGGCTGCTGGTGTTCAACGTGCGGGCGCAGCGGCGCGAGCGCGCCGCGGTCCTGGATGCGGAGGCGGTCCGATGAGCGACGCACCGCTCTGGTCGATCTTCGTCAACGCCTGCTTGATCAACAACTTCGTGCTGGCCTACTTCCTGGGTCTGTGCCCCTTCCTGGGCGTCTCGGGAAAGCTGGCTACGGCGACGCGCATGGGCGGAGCGGTGACCTTCGTCATGCTGGTGAGCTCGGTGTGCGCTTTCGGAATCCAGCAGTTCCTCACGGCCATCGACGCGCCGTACCTGCGCCTGATCTCGTTCATCGCCGTGATCGCCTCCACGGTTCAGCTGGTCGAGATGTTCATCAAGAAGGTGAGTCCCGCGCTCTTCCGCGCCCTGGGCATCTTCCTGCCCCTCATCACCACCAACTGCGCCATCCTGGGGCTGGCCCTGTTCCAGACCAACAAGGGCTACGACTTCGTCCAGTGCCTGGTCTACGCCCTGGGCGCCGGCGCCGGCTTCACCCTGGCGCTGGTGCTGATGGCGGGCCTGCGCGAGAAGCTCGAGCTGGCGCAGGTTCCCGACGTGGTGCAGGGCACCGCGCTATCCCTGGTCCTGGCCGGTATCCTATCCATCGCGTTCATGGGCTTCGCGGGCCTGGGAGGATGAGGCGATGCTGACCCCCTACGCGGTCGGCCTGGTCGGAATGGCGGTCCTGCTTGCGGTCTGGCTGGCCGTCCAGGAGGCTTGGCGCCGTACCTTCCCGGAGGGCTCGGCGGATCCGGACGTACTGGCGGGACGGATGGGCTGCGGCGGATGCGCCTCTCGAGACCGCTGCGAAACCCACGAGGAGACGGCCCGGCGGGCCGTGGAGGAGACTCGATGAGCGACGCAATCGTGCACCTGGATGAGTACCAGACCGATACGCGCTATGCGGCGAAGCTGATCTCCAGCGAGCGAATCACCGCGGATGCCGCTGAGGCGGAGGTCCGCGAGCTGGTGCTGGAGGTGGGCCGCCCCGACTTCTCGTTCGAGCTCGGGCAGTGCATCGGCGTGATGGCGCCGGCGGCGCCGGGCTTCGGCCACGCGCATCACTTCCGCCTCTACAGCGTTGCCGACATCCCCGAGCGCGGCGCGGCCGGCCTGCCGCGCATCAAGATCTGCGTGCGTCGCTGCAGCTACATCGATGAGTACAGCGGCGAGAATTTCAAGGGCATCGCGTCCAACTACCTGTGCGATCTGCGGCTGGGGGACGAGATCACCATCACCGGTCCGTTCGGCCTGCCCTTCCAGGTGCCCGACGAGCGAGGCGCCGACCTGCTGCTGATCGGCAGCGGCACGGGCATCGCGCCCTTCCGGGCCCTGGTCAAGCACATCTACCAGGATGTCGTGGACTGGGAAGGCCGCATCTGGCTCTTCTACGGCGCGCACAGTGGGCTCGAGATGCTCTACATGAACGACGAGCGGGACGACTTCGCCCAGTACTACGACCAGGACACCTTCGAAGCCTTCAAGGCGCTGAGCCCGCGCCCGGGCTGGAACGAGGGGATCGCGTGGGACCTCGCCATCCAGGAACGAGCCGCGGAGCTCTGGGAGATGCTGGGAGGCGCCAAGACCTACGTCTACGTGGCCGGTCTGGAGCCGATGCTCGAGGAGCTGGACCTGCTGTTCAGCGGGTTGGCGGGCTCCGAGGAGAAGTGGCAGCGGCGCAAGGCGGAGCTGATGGCCGGCCGCCGCTGGGTAGAGCTGGTCTACTGAGGTCGAGGGGCCCCTTTTTTCTGCCGGGCCGGCTCGTGGTATCGTCGTAGCCATGTCTCTTGGTGAGGCAGGGCTTGGGCTCTATCCTATCTCGGAGCAGGAGGCCGCCCTGAACGACATCTGGCACCTGGGCATCGTGAACTGGTTCCGCGAGCTCTCCGACGAGCAGGTGGACGCCCTTCGCAGTAACTCGACCCATCGCGACTACGAGGCGGGTTGCATTGTATTCTCGCCGGAGTCGCATCCCCACTCACTCTTCTTGCTGGAGCAGGGGATGGTCCGCATCTACCGCCTCTCCAAGGACGGCGGCGAGACGACCTTCGGGTACGTGGGGCCGGGCGAGGTGTTTGGGGAGCTGGCCGCGTTCGGTGACTTTCCGCGCGAGAGCTTTGCCGTCGCCGTCCAGGCGTCGCGCGTCTGGAAGATCCCGGTCGTGGCGTTCCAGACGCTGCTGGAATCGAAGCCCGGCGTGGTGCTGGAGATCACCCGGCAGATCGGCCAGCGGCTGAAGCGCATCGAGAGCCGCGTCGAGAACCTTGTCTTTCGCGATGTGCGCGCCCGGGTCGCCCACATCCTGCTGGAGCTGGCCGAGGACTTCGGCAAGCAGGATGACGGGCACCGCGAGCTGCTGGTGGAGTTCACCCAGGCCGAGCTGGCAACCCTGGTGGGCTCGACCCGTCAGACGGTGAACGAGAGCCTGCGCAGCCTGGAGGAAGCCGGGCTGATCGCGCGGAACGGCCGCCGTCTGGTGCTGGTCAAGCCCGATGAGCTGCGACAGGCGACGCGGCCCAGGGTCGATCTGGCTTGATGCGGGCCGGTGCGGGGCCCTCGGTCGACGTCACCAGCGTGAGCACCTGAGACCCTTCGCGGCGCCACCAGCCGTGGAAGCAGGATCGAGGCTCGCTGCAGAGCACGCGCAGAGGGCGCCAGCCGGCCTCGCCCCCGGCGCTCTCACACGTGACCTCGACGCTGCGCGTGTCCACCCGCCAGCCCACCCCCAGCGCCTTGACCGCGCTCTCCTTGGCGCTCCAGATCAGGTTCGCAGCTTGCGGTCGCAGGTCGTCAGGCGCGGCCCGGACGCAGCGCTGCTCCGCCGGTGTGAGGTAGTCGGCGAGGAATGCCTCGCTGCGCGGCTCGATGGACTCGAGATCGCATCCCAGCTGGGTGCCGGCGGCGGCCACCGCGCACAGGGCGTGGCCCCCGCGGTGTGAGAGTGAGATCGCCCAGGGCGCAGGGCGGCCGTTCAGGAATACGTGCGGGGCGCCGTCGGGGTCCGCCAGCACCGAGAGCGTCTTCTGCGACTCGCCCGTGTAGCCCCCCAGCGCCGCCTTGGCCGCCCAGCGGCCGAGCCTCCAATCGCGCCGGCGGCGCTCGAAGCGCAGATCGGCCTGGACCTGGCGCTCCGGCTCCGAAAGCCACGCGTCGTCCGGGGGAACCGCCCGATCCGGGAGCAGGAGCCAACCCGCTCGCGTCACCGTCAGGCGTCCGTGCCGGCGAACTCCGCCCGCCAGCGCTCCAGCTCGCGATGCATGCCGCGCTCCAGCGCCTCGATCAGGTAGGGGCGCAGGCGGCCCGGGGCCAGGATTTCGTTGAGGGAGCCGACGCGGCGCGCGCGCTCCACGTTGTGGATGCCCTCGAACTCCGCGGCCACCTCGCCGAGCTTCTCGGAGCGGACCTCCTCGAACACCTGGTGCCAGCGCACTCGCAGCTTGCCGCGTTCCGCCGGCTCGGCGGCGGCGATCTCCGCATCCAGGGATTCCAGCCGCTCGTCGGAGCGCGTGCGCCGGTCCACCTCGCGGGAGAAGACGACGGCGGCCGCCGGCGCGCCCCCAATGACCGACGCGTAGCTTCCTTCCAGGGCGGCGACTTCCAGGTTCTCGTTGAGCGTGCGCGAGAACACGACGTAGGCGCCGCCGTGGTAGCGGGATACGACACAGAACACGATGGGGCCGCCGCGTTGACGGCCCGGGCGACCTTCTTGGACGAGAGGGGGAACAGCGTCCCGGCGGTCCAGACCTCGGGCCCATCGGTGGGAACCAGACCCATGCGGGGGATCGGCTTCGACTCGAAGCCGATCAGGCAGACCGGCTGGCCTCCCAGGTGCGCATCCCAGACCACGGCTACTTCGGCTTCCTGCATGTCGCGCCAGCGCTCCAGCGGGGCGTGGTCCTGATCGATCACGGCCTGCATCACCTTGCGGATCTCGAACGGCTTGCGGCGACCCGGGTTGGTGCTGTCGCTGAAGATGTCGCCGACGAAACGGAAGCCCGAGCCGTCCTCCGCGCCGTGGGGGAAGGAAGAGATGTCCCGCTCCACCGGATCCTGGGTGCCGGCGCGCCGGGGGAAACGCTCACCGGGGCGGACGTAGCTGTGCTCGTAGTAGCGGAACAGGATCTCGCAGGCCTCGCTCACGTCCCGCGCCCAGTACTGGGCCTGTCCGTTCACGCCCATGATGCGGTCGTAGCCGCCGATGCCCTGATTGTCTTCAGCCGAAACGCCGCCCGAGTAGTCCAGCGCGCGCTTGCCGGTCAGCACCTGGGAGGAGTCCGCGGTCATCACCAGGATGCCGCGCGTGTGCATCAGCATGGTCGCTTCGGCGTTCCAGTAGGATTGACCACCGACGTTGACGCCGGCCACGATCACGTTCATCTCGCCGCCGGCCTGGGTGAACTCGATCATCTTGCGCAGCGCCTTCGCGGTCCAGTCCAGGTTCTCGGTTCCGCTGTCCATGGCGATCTTCGCGCCCGCCGAAACCGCAATCCATTCCAGCGGAACGCCCAGCTCCTCGGCCAGCTCGATCGCTGCGATGATGATCCGGCACTCCGCTTCGGCGAACGAGCCCATCTCGCGGCTGGGGTCTCCCATCAGCAGCACGCGGGTCATGCCTTCCGGGTGAAGGCTCGTGAAGTTGGTGATGGTGCCCGCGACCAGGTTGGCGACGTTCCGGCCGGGCGGGCGCTCCACCGGGACCAGCTTGCCCGCTTCGTCGAGATCGTGCTCTGCGAACTCCCCGGGCGGGAACATCCCAGCGCTTCCGTCGCGCGGGGGCGTGAGCATGCGGACGATCTCGTAGGGATAGGGAAGCTCGCGCTGGCGCATGCGCACGATGACCTGGCCGTACTCGGAGAGCGGCCGGATCGGCTCGGCGCC
The DNA here is from genome assembly GCA_947260035.1 of uncultured delta proteobacterium. Classification (GTDB taxonomy): domain Bacteria; phylum Myxococcota_A; class UBA9160; order UBA9160; family JAFDET01; genus JAFDET01. The sequence continues at coordinate 6,284 of CAMYOO010000064.1, read as the reverse complement.
GGGCTCGGAGAGCGTCAGCGTCACCTCGCGTCCGCCGGGGTTGGCGACCTGCAGGATCCGGAACCGGGGCTCACCGGTCTCGGGGTCGGGCATGCGCGCATGAACGACCACCTTCTCGATGCCCAGATCCGCCGTGGCCGGGGCCAGGCGTTTGATCACTCCGCTGAGCTCGTCCGTCTCCAGCTCCAGCACCGGCCACAGGTAGAGCAGCACGCGGTTCCAGTGCAGCCGCCGTCGGGTGTCCCGCTTCGCCTGGAAGCGGCGGATCGCGGCCAGCGTCTCCATCAGCATCATCTCGAGGCGCGGGAGGCGCTCCACGTGGCCGGCGGCGTCGCGCACCGGGGTCAGGTCCCGAACCTCGGCGAAGGCGAACAGCCGCTCGTCCTTGGGATTGGAGCGCGCCACACCGTGGAACAGGTAGATGTCCTCGACGGAGGGCAGCCGCTCGATCTCGAAGTTGCCCGTGCGCCAGAGCTGCAGCCGCTTGGCCATCATGGGGTGGATTCCCCGGTAGACCCGCTCCTCCTCCCAGCCGCCGTCCCCGGGGCGCAGTGTGAAGTGCTGCATGGAGCTCATGCCCGGCCCGTAGCCGGGCGCCGCAACGGCGGCGACGACCCGACGCAGCGGGCGCGTGAAGCCCGCTGCGTTGATGGCGGCGAGCACCTCCTCGACCACGCGCTCGGGTTCGGCGTGGGGGCGATCCTGCCACAGGAAGAGATCCAGCATGACGTCGGCGCCCTCCGGAACTTCCTCCGACAGCGGCCGCAGCGCAGCGAGGGCCGAACCCAGCTCGGCCCAGGGAGCGCAGCTGGTGATTGCATGGATCCGCGCGCCTTCGTGCTGGTAGGTCGCCGCGGTCACGCTGTGCCCGCCCACGACTCGGTTCTGCAGGTCGATGAGCTCTCGGGTGCGGTAGTAGCGCCGGGTCAGGATCTCGAGCATGCGCTCCCGGAGCGCCTCGTCGGCGGATCCGAACCGGGCCGTCAGCATGTTCACCAGCGGCTGCGGGCAATCCACGAGGGCGGAGAGGTGGGCCTCCCGGTCGGTCCCTGCGGCGACAGCCTCCAGGTGGGCCTCGGCCTCCGCATAGGCGCGGGAGCGGTTCTCCTCGAACAGGGGTCGGTCCACGCTGCGGTAGCGGAGCTCGCGGGCCAGGTCGCTGACGGCGGGATGACGCGCACGCGTCGAGCGGATGACGCGGTTCAGCAGGTTCCTGTGCGCTTCGCCCGAATGCGCGGCCCTCCGTTCGGGGTCCTCGAGCCGGCGCTCGAGGAGCCGCAGGATCACGTCCGCCTGCTCGGCCAGGCGCCCGTGGGCCTTGCACAGCCACAGCAGCGCTTCGAAGAGCGCGTCGCTGCGCTCCAGGCTCTCCACGCCGTAGTGGGCGACGGTCTGCTTCAGGCGGTCGAGGAAGACCGGGGGCAGGGCGGCGGCGGCGGTTTCGGGCGAGCGCAGGAAGATGTGCAGGTACTCCTCGCTGCTGCCGCCCGCTTCATCTTCGCTGCTGCTGCTGCGGCCGCGGAACAGAGCGCACACATCGGTGAAGGCGGCGAGCACGGCGTCTTCGGCCCGGGCCAGCTCGACGTCACCGGCGGGCAGGGCGTCGCTGGCGCGGTGCCACTCGTCCACCAGGCGCCGGGACTCCACCGGGTCCACGTCGAAGCCCAGCATCAGGCAGCGCATCTCGTCCAGCAGGTCCAAGGCGTTCGCCCGAGGGTCTTCGGGCTGGTCGGAAGCCGCGTCGGGCCGGAAGACGACACGCTCGGCCGGCGTCTCCGTGGGGTCGGCCGCCAGCGTTTCGAGGACGACCAGCGTCGTGCCCATGTCCACCTGGGCGTGGGTCGCCGCTGCGATCTCGCGCACCTTGCCGCTGCAAGGCGCCAGGACGGGAAGCTCCGTCTTCATGGCCTCGAGGACGGCGATCACGTCGCCGGCGCGGACCTCATCGCCCACCGCGACCGGAATCGACAGCACGACGGCCGGCGCCGGCGAGCGCACGATGCCTGCCGCGTCTCGCGACAGGCGGTGCGGTACGCCGTCGATCTCGAGCACCTGCTCCAGTCCCTCGCTGAGCGAGACCACCTGATGGGGGCGGCCGCCCAGGTGCAGGCGCCTCTCCCGGCGACCCACCGGCTCCACCTCCGCAGGAACGCTGCGCCCCTCCACCGTCACCCGGTACTCGTTGGAGCCCAGTCGGAAGACCTGGAGTCGATAGGTCTCGCCGCGCAGGCGCAGCTCGACGCTGCGTCCCACCTCGGTCCGCGAGCGGGGCCGGCCCCGCGCGGCCGTGGCCAGGAACTGGGCGCGCTCCAGAGCGAACTCGGCCTCGTAGGCGTCGATGGCGCCCTGGATCAGCGCCTCGCGCCCCAGCGGTCGGGGCAGGTGCTCGCCATGGGCGGTCAGCCCGTCCAGCCACGCGTTGTTGGCGCTGCCCTGCTGCACCTCGGGCCGGTCCAGCAGCCCCAGCAGGAAGCCCTTGTTGCTGGCGCCGCCGCTCACCGCCAGTCGCGTTTCGGCCAGGGCCCGCTTCAGCCGCGCCAGCGCCTCGGCGCGGTCGCGCCCTCGCACGATGATCTTGGCGATCATCGAGTCGAACTCGGGAGCCACGTGATCGCCTTCCGCCACGCCGGAATCGACGCGCACGCCGGCGCCGCCGGGCGCGCGGAACAGCTCGATCCGCCCGGGCGACGGCGCGAAGCCCCGCTCCGGGTCCTCTGCGTTGACGCGGACCTCGATGGCGTGCCCGGTCTGCGTGGGCGCCGGGCCCTCGAGCCGCCCTCCGGCGGCCACGTGCAGCTGGAGCTTGACCAGATCCACGCCGGTGGTTTCCTCGGTGACCGGGTGCTCCACCTGGAGGCGCGCGTTCACCTCCATGAAGGAGAAGCGGCCGTCGCTGGGGTCGTACAGAAACTCGACCGTTCCCGCGTTGCTGTAGCCGGCCTCCGCGGCCAGGCGCACCGCGGAGTCGCACAGCTCGCGCTGCTGCTCGTCGCTCAGCGCGGGCGAGGGCGTCTCCTCCAGGACCTTCTGGTTGCGCCGCTGGATGCTGCAGTCGCGGACCCCCAGGGCCCAGATGGTCCCCTGACCGTCGCCGATGATCTGCACCTCGACGTGGCGCGCGTTCTCCAGCAGCGTCTCCAGGAAGACGGTGTCGTCGCCGAAGCCCTTGAGCGCCTCCGAGCGGGCGCTCTCGAAGGCTGCGGGCAGCTCTTCGGGGCCGCGCACGCGGCGGATGCCGCGGCCGCCGCCGCCGGCGGTGGCCTTGATCATCAGCGGGAAGCCCAGCCGCTCGGCGGAGCGTCGGGCGGCCTCCAGGGTGTCCACGGCGCCGCCGCTCCAGGGCGCCACCGGCACGCCGGCCTTCTCGGCCATCAGCTTGGAGCCGATCTTGTCGCCCAGCCGGTGCATGACCTCGGGGTCGGGTCCGATGAAGACCACGCCCAGGTCGCGGCACAGCTCCGCGAAGCGGGCGTGCTCCGAGACGAAGCCCCAGCCCACCCAGACCGCTTCCGCGCGCGTCTCGCGCAGCGCCTGTTCCAAAGCGTCGTAGTCCAGGTAGCGGTTCTTGCGCTGCCCGTCCCGGGGATCGACGAAGCTGGCCTCGCCGAGGTTCCAGGCCTCGTCGGCTTCGCGCACGAACAGCGACCCGCTGTCCGGCTCGGTGTAGAGCGCGATGGCGCGCAGTCCGGAGGCGTGCTCGGCCTCCAGCTCGTGTACGGCGCGGATCAGGCGCATGGCGGTCTCGCCGCGGTTGACCACGGCGATGCGCTGGAAGGGACGCTGCATCAGCTCATGGCCTCGCCGAGAGGCGCTCGTTGCTCTTCGGGCACGGCATCGGGCAGCAAGGCGGTGGCATAGCCTTCGAGTTGGACCAGGACGCGGCCCCCCGCGTCCACGACCTGCACGTCGAAGCTCCCGTCGCCCAGCGGCTTCACCACCGCGTGCCGCGGGCCCGGCCCCTCCGCCGCGTCCGCGGCGATCCGGACCTTGGCGATGCGCTGGGGAAGTCCCATGCGCCCGCTGGTGCCGATCTCCCAGACGCCGGCGGCCTGGAAGCAGAGCTCCACCAGGCGGGGCGCCGCCACCAGCCCCGCACCCGGGGGCTCGCAGCAATCGGGAAGCGTCTCCCGCAGCAGGCCGATCGCCGACTCGCCATCGCGCCACGCCGCTTCCAGGACCTGGAACGCGGGTCCGTGGAAGTAGACCCGGTAGATGTCCGCGGCCTGGACCGCACCGTCCGGGGCGCCATCGTGTGCGACACCTTGGGCGCCCTCCCAGGGCTCGGCGCCGAGTCGTACGCAGGCGCTGAAGTGGGTGGTGACCTGGGCCTCGCTATGGCCTGCCAAGGTCCTGCGGCCCAGGAGCGTGCAGCGGGCCAGGACATCGTCCCCCGCGCGTTCCAGGCGTGCCGTCACTTCTATGTCGCGCGGTTCGTCCCGGTAGAACTTGAAGGGCGCCAGGAACTGCACGTCCTCGATCGCCACCACGTGCCGACCTCCGCCGTACGCGGTCGCCAACTCGGCGAAGGCTTCGAGGCCCATCACGCCCGGAAACACCGCGGTGCCGTCGATGCGATGGTGATCCAGGAAGGGCTGGCCCGAGGGGTCCAGGAGCGTGCTGGCGGTGACTCCCGAATGGACGCAGGCGCAGCTCAGGCGCTGGGTCAGCGGGCCGGCCGGCGCGGCCGCCTCGATGTCCAGGCCGCCCTGCGGATCGCGTTCCTGGAGCAGCACGCCCAGGCGGCCGCCGATCAGCACTTCGCCGCGACGGCCACTCGTCAGCTCCTGGCGCACGATGGGGATGCCCGCGGCCGCGGGCAGCATGTCGATGCCCGCCCGCTCCATGATCTCGGGGATCGAGCCTCGCGTCGCCATGCCCAGGTCGCCCCACGCGGTCCAGTCGATGGCGATGCCGCGTGTGCCGGGGTGGGTGCGACGCAGGCTGGAGGTCTGCTTGCACAGCAGGTCGTTGGCGGCGCTGTAGTCCGTCTGCCCGGCGTTGCCGAAGCGTCCGGCGATCGAGCTGAAGCCGACGGTGGCGGAGGGGGGCGAGTCGGCCAGGGCGCGCATCAGGTTGAACCAGCCGTCGCTCTTGACATCGAAGACCAGATCGAACTCGGACGGATCCTTGTCCGACAGCGCGCGGCTGCGCTCCAGGCCGGCGGCGTGGAGCAGCACGTCCACATGCTCGCTCTCCGCGAGCACGGACTCCACGGCTTTGGCTACGGCGTCCTGGTCCGTGAGGTCCACCGCGTGCCAGAAGGCCTGGCCCCCGCCGGCGCGCACCGCGCGCAAGGCGGAGAGCGCCGAGTGGGCGCGCTCGATTCCGGCCATCTCCCGGCCCACCTCGACCGGCGTTCCGCGCTGCCCGGCTTCCCGCAGTCGCTCGAAGATGCGCCGCTGGAGCGCCTCGCGATCTTCGGCGAACAGCGCCAGGTCGGGATCGCTCTCGTCGGGCTCGGGGACCACGTCCAGCAGATGGAAGGTTCCGCCGCCGGCGCCGGCCAGATCCGCGATGATCGCCGAGACGATCCCGCCGGCGGCCCCGGTCACGATGAAGACCCGCTCCGGTCCGAGTTCCAGTCCCCCCGCGCCTTCCGCATGCGTCTCGTCGACCAGCGCCACGCTCCAGCGCTCGTCGTCGCGGCGTCCAACTTCCACCGCGCCGGGGTCGGACAGGGTCTCGGCCACGATCGCGTCGGCGATGGCGGCGGTGCGGCGGCTGGGTGCGAAGTCGACCGCCTTGATCAGGGCCTCGGGGCGTTCGCGGGAAACGGCCTTGGTGAAGCCGACGACGGCGCCGCCCAGCGGAGCCGTGGCTCCCTCTTCGCCGTAGCCGTGCAGGCCTCCAAGCCGGGTCGCGGAAACCAGGAAGGCGCCGGGCTCGGCCAGTGCGTCGTACAGACGTCGTGCGGTGGTGTAGAGGAGCTTGACGCGCAGACGCAGGCCGGCGCGCCAGGACGCCAGGTCCAGCTCGCGCAGGTCGGCCTCCACGTCCAACGCGGGCAGCCAGTAGATGCCGCGGATGGGGCCTTCGGCCAGCCAGCCGTCCAGACGGCCGAGCACGGCTTCGGCGTCCTCGTCCGGCTCGAGAGTCAGGACGCTTACGCCGCGCTCGTTCAGACGCTTGGTCAGGGCGCGGGCCACGCCGCCTGTGTCCGGCATGAGCACCACGCGGGCCCCCTCGGCCAGCTCCACGCCGGAGGCGCGACAGGCATCCAGATGCGGGCGCAGCACCGGGACCGGGACGCGGCGCACGACAGCGCCGGCCGCTTCCGGGTCGCC
>CAMYOO010000063.1 GCA_947260035.1 uncultured delta proteobacterium | reverse complement strand
CTGGAGGCTGGCTCGACCGGATGAGTCGCAGCGGGCGTCCTCCCGTCAGAGCATGAAGCCAAGTGGGGACGAAGGCGAGCCCGAGGCCAGGAAGTTGCGGACGTTCGGCAGCACAGTCTCGAGAGTCCCATCGTTCGGGATGCCGAACCAGGGGGCCAGCTCTGCGCTGTACTCGTCCGACGAAGTCGTTGGAATCAGGCGGCCGCGATCCACGTCGAGCGGGTTTCCGAGCGCCAGCGACTCAGGACAGGCCCCGTAGACGTCGCCGCCGCGGACGTCTCCGCCCATGATGATGTGATTCCCACCCCAGGAGTGATCGCTGCCGTTGCCGTTGGACGACAGCGTTCGCCCGAAGTCGGAGACCGAAAAGAGCGCGACGTCGTTCGCCACCCCCAGCTCCACGGTGGCGTCATGGAAGGCCGCGAGCGATGTGTTCAACTCGGGCAGCTTCTCCGCTTGCCTGCTCAGCAGCGCGTCGTGATGGTCCCAGCCGCCGCGCGCCACGAAGTAGATCTGCTGCGTCTGGCCCAGGACTTCCCTGGCGCCGATCGTCCTGGCCACCATCTCGAGTTGCTTGCCCAGGGGGGTGGCGGGGAACGGTGTGGTCAGCGGGACCGCGTCCGTAGCCTGGCTGAACTCGATGGCCGCGTCGATCGAGTTGCGCCGGATGTCTGCGTGGGTCCTCTTCAAGAGATTCGAGTAGGTCTGCTCCAGCAGGGAGTCGTTGGTGCGCGTGAGGATCCGGTCCAACGTGTTTGTCCGGCTGTAGCCTGTGAGTTCGGCGGCGCCGGTGCTTCGGATCACGTAGGGAACGACGCTGTCGCCCGTCTGGAGGATGTTCGTGCTGTCGAGGGCGAGGTTCATCGAGATCGTCGGGTTGTTGTTGACCTGGTCCGTCAACGCGTAGGCCATTCTTCCCGCCCATCCGGTGATCTGGGTCCGCGACTGCGGAACCGAAGTCTGCCAGTGGCGTTGCTGGTCGGAATGCGAGAAGAGGCCCTCCGGAAGCTTCTCCTCACTCTCGTAGCGGGTGCGGTCCGTGGGCGCGATCAGGCTTCCCACGTTCGCCAGGAAAGCCAGCTTCCCGGCCTGGTAGAGATCGCGTACTTCGGGCATGCCCGGATGGATGCCGTAGCGGCGCCCGTCCGAGCCGGAGATCGGAAGAAGGGCCTCCGAGGGAAGGGCCAGGCTTCCGCGCACGGTCGCATAGGCGGCGTACTCCCCGGGCTCGTACGGAGTCAACATGTTGAAGGAGTCGTTTCCGCCCCGTTGGAACAGGCAGACCAGCGCCTTGTACCCGGTGATTCCGGTCCGCGCCGCCATGGCACTCCGGGTGAGGCTCAGGTTCAGGATTGCAGAGAGGAGCCGGACCGCTGCGTGTATGATCCGGCGATGCTCAAGATCGCCCTCGCCGGCCTGCTCGGGGCGGTGCTCGTCTTCGCCGCCATCACTTTCGTTGCCCTCGAGTCGAGCGACGTCGCGATCGTGGAGACCCTGCGCGCCGACAACAGCACCCGCGCCACTCATGTCTGGTTCGTGGAGGAGGACGGCGTGCTGTGGCTGGAGGCTGGAACGCCTGAGAACGGCTGGTACGTGGACGTGCTGCGCGAGCCACGCCTCGGCTTCCGCTCCGAGGAGCGAGGCGGTGATTTTGTCGCCCATCCGCTTCCCGACGATCGCGCGCGCCACGCGCGCCTGCGCGAGCAGCTCCACGCGAAGTACGGCTGGCGCGACGCCTGGGTGAGCGTCTACGTGGACCAGAGCCGCTCGCTGGCGGTGCGGCTCGAACCGCTGGATGGGTCCGGCTCCTAGTTGGAACCGGTCATCTGGAAGGTCGGGTTGCGCGCAAGGCGGATGTCTTCGAGCCGGGTGTCGCAGCTGGCCCGCCAGCTGCCTCCCTGTTCGGAGAGGAGGTAGAAGCGCCCCTCGCGAATGCCGGCCACCAACCGCTCCGCCATCGCGGACGGGTCGAGTCCCTCGGCCGCGAACTGGCGCAGGGCGCCTTCGACCAGATCGTGGCTGGCGTTCTCCTCGTCCTCGGCGCGCTTCAAGTGCGGGGGGCGGTTTCGATCCGACCGCCCGATGCCCGTGTTGATCACTTCCGGGCACAGGACGGACACACCCACCGGCTCCTCGCGCGTCGCCAGCTCGTGATAGAGGCTCTCCGAAATCGCCAGCGCGGCATGCTTGCTCATGAAGTACGCGGCCGAAAGCGGGGCCGCCGTCAGGCCGGCCATCGAGACGGTGTTCACCACCCAACCCGGTTCCGCCTGCTCCAGCAGGATGGGCACGAAGGTCCGGATCCCGTGGATGACGCCCCAGGTATTGACGCCGAGCACCCACTCGTAATCCGCCAGCGATGCCTCCCAGGAGAGTCCGCCCGCGAAGACGCCCGCGTTGTTGCAGGCCAGGTGGATCTTGCCGTAGGCATCCAGCGTCGCCTGGGCGAGGCCGCGCACGGAGTCCACCTGGGCCACGTCGGTGGGAACGGCGATCACCTCGCCCGCTTGCGACAGCTCCCTGCGCGCGCGTTCCAGCGCCTCGGCCTCCACGTCCGCCAGGGCGACCTTCATGCCCTCTTCGACGAAGCGCTGTGCCAGGGCTCGGCCGATGCCGCTGGCCGCGCCCGTCACGACGGCCACCCGTCCGGACAGCTCCTGCATTCCACTCAACGTAGATCTCCCTGTGCGGCATCAGCCGGTGTCGTCACGCCGTGGGCGAGAGCGCCGCGTGGACCGACTCGCGCTCCGGGCGTCACTCGAGGACGATGGATTTCAGTCGAAGCTACCGCGGGCGCCAGCTTCACGCCGGGGCGCTGAACCGGACGGGTGGGGAATCTCTACGCGGTCGCAGGCTCCAGCGCCAGCTCGAGCACTTCCTCGATGGTGTCCACCAGGCGCAGGTCGAGGCTCTCGCGCACGTCGTCGGGCACGTCCACCAGATCCTTCTCGTTGCGCCGCGGCAGGATCACGGTGCGGACGCCCGCCCGCGATGCCGCCAGCACCTTGTCCTTCACACCGCCCACGGGCAGGACGCAGCCGCGCAGCGAGATCTCGCCGGTCATGGCCACGTCGCCGCGGGCGCGCCGTCCCGAGAGCGCCGAAACCAGGGCGGTGACCAGGGTCACTCCGGCGGAGGGGCCGTCCTTGGGGACCGCACCGGCTGGAACGTGCAGGTGGATCTCGCCGTTGCGCAGGGCCGGGGCTTCGCCGACCAGGGAAGCGCCGTTGGAGCGGACCCAGGAGAGCGCGGTCTCGGCCGACTCCTTCATCACGTCGCCGAGCTGCCCGGTGAGACGCAGGCGCACGCCTTCGCCCCCGATCAGGGGTGTGGCCTCGATGAAGAGGATATCGCCGCCGTGGCTGGTGGCGGCCAGGCCCACCACGACGCCGGCCATCTCGGTGCGTTCGGCGGTTTCGGGAAGGTGGGGAGGCGGGCCGAGGGCCGTGCGCACGAAGTCGTCGTCGACCCGCACGGACTCTTCGCGGCCGTGGCTGCGGCCCTCGGCGATGCGGCGCGCGGCCTTGCGCATCAGCCCGGCCACGTGCCGGTCCAGGTTGCGGACGCCGGCCTCGCGCGTGTACTCGTGCACCACGACGTCGAGCGCCTCGTCCTCCAGCTGGATCATCTCTTCGCTGAGGCCGTGGGCCTCGATCTGCTTCGGAATCAGGTAGCGGTGCGCGATCACGCGCTTGTCGGCGTCTGTGTACCCGGAGAGCTCGATCACCTCCATGCGATCGAGCAGTGCCGGGGGGATCGTGGCCAGCGTGTTGGCCGTGGCGATGAACAGCACCTTCGACAGGTCGAAGGCGACCTCCACGTAGTGGTCGCTGAAGGTGTGGTTCTGCTCCGGATCCAGCACCTCCAGGAGCGCGGATGAGGGATCGCCGCGGAAGTCTGCGCCCAGCTTGTCCACCTCGTCGAGCAGGAAGACCGGGTTGCGCGATCCGGCCCGCCTCAGGCTCTGCAGGATCCTGCCGGGCATGGCGCCTACGTAGGTGCGCCGGTGTCCGCGGATCTCCGCCTCGTCGCGGACGCCGCCGAGGGAGGCGCGGGTGAACTTGCGCCCCATGGCCCGGGCGATGGAGCGCCCCAGGGAGGTCTTGCCCACGCCGGGAGGCCCGACGAAGCACAGGATCGGGGCCTTGGCGTTCGGCGCCAGCTTGCGCACGGCCAGGTACTCGAGGATGCGCTCCTTCACCTTGTCCAGGTCGTGGTGATCTGCGTCCAGCACTTCGCGGGAGCGTTTCAGGTCCACGATGTCCTCGGTCTCCACGGACCAGGGCAGTTCTACGAGCCACTCCAGGTACGTGCGGATCAGGTGGCGATCCGGCGCGTGCTGCGGCAGCGCCGCGAGGCGGCGCAGCTCGCGCTCGGCCTGGGCGTGGGCCTCTTCGGGGAGCTCGGCGGCGTCGATCTTCTCACGCAGCTCGTCGGTCTCGCGGGCGCCGGCGTCGGCCTCGCCCAGCTCGGTCTGGATCTCGCGCATCTGGCGTCGCAGCACGCGCTCGCGCCGGCGCGGCTCGATGCCCGCCGTCTCGCGCTCATCGCGCAGGCTCATCTGGGCCTGCGCGATGGTGAGCTCTCGTTCCAGGTGGGTGGCGATGCGCTCCAGCCGCTGAGCGGGGTCGGGCTGGCTCAGCAGGGCAATGCGTTCTTCGAGGGAGAGCGGCAGGGTGGAGGCGACGAGATCCGCCAGCAGGCCGGGGTGCGGCAAGCTGGAGACGAAGCCCTTCCACTCGTCCGGCAGATCCTCGCGAGCGTCGATCACCGCGTGGGCCAGGTTCACGGCGCTGCGCTGGGCGGCGGCCAGCTCCGGGCGGTCATCGAGCGGCTCCGGGATGGGGTCTACGTAGACGCGCAGGCCCGGCTCCAGCGCCGCGACCCGGGTCATGCGCGTGCGTACGGCGCCGATCACGATCGCGTGTCGCTCCCGGCCCGCCGTCTCGACGATGCGCGCCAGCCGTGCGATGCACGCCACCGGATGGAGGTCGGCCAGGGAGGGGTCGTCGGTGGCGGGATCGATCTGCGTCGCCACCACCACCAAGCCGTCCGGTCCCGCGTCTTCCAGCGCGGCCAGGGAGCGCGTGCGCCCCACGGTCAGCGGGGGTGCCGTCACACCCGGAAACACCACGACGTTTCGCACGGGGAGCACCGGGAGAATCGAGGGAATCTCGATCTCCTCATGGCCCACCCGCACACGCTGCACGTCCGCGGTTGCCTCGGGATCACTCACAGGCAACCAAGCTAAGCACGCCCAGCCCCGGGTCAAGCGCGATTTTCCCCGCAGGGGAGGCGAGATGCCTGCCAGGCCCTACCCTGAACGGCCCCCCGGGCCTTCGTCACGAGGAGGTGCCATGCGTTCTTGGATCCTGCTGGCGGGTGCGCTCGCCCTGGTCGCTTGCGGCGAGGGCGGAAGCTCCGATCCGCCCGCCCGCGCCCCGGCTCCGGTCCCGCCCCCGGCCGCTTCAGCCCCCGGGGCTTCGGCCCCGCCCGCTGCGCCCGATCCCCACACTCCGCCCGCCCGGCCGGTGCTGGCCGATGGGGCGGCGATCTTCCGCACCCGTTGCGCCACCTGTCACGGCGAGTCGGGCGACGGGAACGGCGCGCTGGCCGGCGCCCTCAAGCCCCCGCCGCGCGACTTCCGGCAGGCCGCCTGGCAGGAATCCGTAAGCGACGCGCACATCGAGTCGGTGATCTCCCAGGGCGGCCCCAGCGTGGGGCTGTCGCCCATCATGCCGGCCCATCCGGACCTGGACGCCGGCCAGCTGGCCTCGCTGCGCGCGTACGTGCGCAGCCTGGCGCGCTGAGGACGCCCGTCCTGCGCTCCGTCTACCTGGTCTCGGTATTCCTGCACCTGGTCGCCGCAGCGGCCTGGATCGGCGGCATGATCGCCATGGCCGCGGTGGTGGTGCCTGTGTTGCGGCGCCACGAGCCGCGACGCGAGGCCATGCAGCTTCTGCACGATTCCGGTCTGCGCCTGCGCAGCCTGGGTTGGGGTGCCCTGGGGCTGCTGGTGCTGACGGGTGTGGTGCAGGCCGGCTACCGGGCTGGGGGGCTGGCTGCGCTGACCCGTGTCGAGCTGTGGGCGTCGCCGTGGGGGCACGTGCTGGCGGCCAAGCTGGTGCTGGTCGTCGTGATCCTGGGTCTGGCGGGATTCCACGATTTCCGCGTCGGGCCGCGCGCCACGTTGCTGAGCCGCGAGGATCCCGAGGCTCCCGCCGCGGCTCGGCTGCGCCGTCAGGCCAGCTGGTTCGGGCGCGTGAACCTGCTGCTGTCGCTGGGGGTGGTGGGCCTGGGACTGTTGCTGGTGCGGGGCGTAGGCTGAGGGCTCAGCCCAGGCTGCGAAACGCCGAGCCCAGCTCTCCGCCGTCCCGCTCCCGGTGCAGCGCCACGCTGTCCTTGGAGAGTTCCCGCACGGCGTAGCCCCGCTCCTCCAGGTAGCGGCGGCAGGCCTGCGCGTCTTCGGGGGAAAGGTGCTGGTGCTCCCAGATCACCAGGCGAGGCGGGGTGCGCTCGAAGTCCAGCGTCTTGAGCACCTCGAAGTCGTAGCCCTCGGCGTCGCAGATCAGGAGATCCAGTCGCTCCACGGCGTGCTTGCGGCACAGCGCGTCCAGCGGAAGGCAGGGCAGGCGGCGCGCGATCACGCGCTCCTCGAAGCGGGCGATGAAGTGGGCGTGCCGCTCCAGGTTCTCGCGCCGGAAGGATCCCAGGGTCTTGTAGATCTCCGGCCGACGGTCGCCCTCGCCGGGCTCGAGGTAGTAGAAGGTCGCCTCGCCGGCCTCGGCCGCGATGGCCGAGTTCTCGAGACGGACGCCGGGGAGATCGGCGCAGTTGCGCTGCATGCGTTCGAACAGGTACGGCACGGGCTCCACCAGCACGCCGCTCCAGCGGCGCGCGCGCAGGAACCAGCCCAGGGGATCACCGACGGCGCCCTCGCAGGCGCCCACCTGGATCACGTAGACGTCGCGCCGGTCGCGGGACAGTGCGTGGAGCACTTTCTCCAGATCGTCGAAGTAGAGCCTCAGTGCGAAGCGCGTCCCCGTTAGCGGCACCGCCAGGGGTGAGTCGCGCAGCCACCAGCTTCGCGCCAGCCGCTTGCGCCAGCGCCGGGAGCGCGTGCGCAACGCCCGGCGGCCACGGCGTGCATGGTGCCCGAGCCGGGCGTTCAAGCGGCTTGTGAGGGAGTGCGTCAACGCCCCAAGCCTACGGCCTCGGGGGCGTCGGGCAAGCCGGGCGCCACTCGGTATCATGCCGCATGTCAGGCAACTCCTGGTGATACGGCTCTGCAACCCTATCGACTTCGGCGGCCACCACCACACCGGTTGGCCGTGGGTGCGGACGTACCTGCGCGCTCTCGAGAGCGACCACGGCCTGCCCCTGGACGACGCGGTGGACTACTCGTACCGCGCGGGAAAGCGCGTGGTGGCGCCGCGGCGCGAAGAGCCGTGGGGGGCGATCTTCCACCAGCCCGCGGACATTCCCGACTGGTTTCCCGGCTACAAGACTTCGCCCTCGGTCTGGATGGAGAGCGCGGAGTGGCGCTGTTCGGCGCCCCACCTGGTGCTTGCGGTGGCCATGTGCAACCCGCTTGCCGACTGGCTGGAGGCCCGGCTGGAGCGCCCGGTCCTGCGCTTGCTTCATCCGGCGGCGCCGCCCGGCGAGGTCTTCGATCTGGAGCGCTTCGAGGCCCGGCCTCGGGTGGTCCAGCTCGGCCACCACCTGCGGAATCTCGAGGCGATCCACCAGCTCCGACCGGTGCAGGGCATGGAGTACGTGGACGTGCGGCTGGAGGGTCCGGTGCCCGACAAACGCCGGCGCGCGGTGGAGGCGCACTGGAAGTCGCTCGGCAGCCGGGTTCGCCACCCGGGCGTGTCGGTCTGGTCCCCGCTGGACGACGCGGGCTACGAGCGTCTGCTGGCCGAGAGCGTCGTTTTCGTCGAATTTCTGAGCGTGGCGGCCGCGAACGTGGTGGTGGAATGCATGGTGCGCGCCACACCGCTCGTGGTGAACCGGCTGCCCGCGATCGAGGACTACCTGGGACCGGGCTACCCGCTCTTCTACGACGACATCGCGGACGCACACCGGTTGCTGGACCGGGCATCGCTGCGCGCGGGGCACGCCTACCTGATGGAGCTGGACAAGAAAGTCCTGGAGCCGAAGCGGTTCGCGGCAGGACTGGAGGCGGGGCTGCGCGACGCTATCGGCTCACACGTGCGCTGAGTGGTGCCCGGGACTGGAGTCGAACCAGCACGAGGTTGCCCTCACTAGAACCTGAATCTAGCGTGTCTACCAATTTCACCACCCGGGCTCGGGCAGGAAGCTAGGCCCGCTCCGCTGGCGCGTCAACGCGAGTTCGCGGCGAACGCGGGAGCGCGGCGCTTCCGGCTGCGGTACGGAAGGGCCATGCCGCTGGCGCCCGAGCAGGTGCTCGCCGTCCTGGAGCGCGCTGGGCGCCCGGCCTACACGCCCAAGGCGCTGCTGCGCGAGCTGGGCGCCGAGCGCCACGATCTGAAGGCGCTGCGCCGGGTGCTGCGCGGGCTGATGGCCGAAGGCCGGGTCGAACGGCTGGAGGGGCGTTACCGGGTGCCCCGCGCCGACGGGCTGCGCGACGGCGAGATCCGCGCGGCGGCCGGCGGCCGCCGGCAGGTCCAGGACGAGAGCGGGGCTTTGTACGACGCGGTCGCCGACGATCTCACGGCCGGCGCGGCCGACGGCGACCGGGTGCAGTTCCAGCTTCGCGCCGACGGGCGCGCCCTGGTGATCCACGTGAAGTCCGCCACCCGGGCGTCGTGGGTGGGCATCCTGGATCGCGAGTCGATCGGGGGATTCGTCACGCCCTACCGCGACGATGCGGCCTGGGGCATCCGCATCCCGCGTTCGGGCCTGGGCGAGGCGCAGGACGGCGATGTGGTGGTGGTGGAGCTGGAAAAGCGCCGGCGCGGCCCCGCCGCCGGCCGCATCGTCGAGGTGCTGGGCCCGCCGGGCAGCCCCGAGGCCGACTTCCGCGCCGTAGTCTGGCACCGCCGCCTTCCCGTGGAGTTCTCCCCGGCGGCGCTGGCCGAAGCCGAGGCCCTTCCGTCTGCATTGTCTCCCGATGAGATCGCGCAGCGGGTGGATCTGCGGGAGCGTGCCTTCCTCACCATCGATCCGGCCAGCGCGCGCGATTACGACGACGCGGTCTGCGTGGAGTCCGCCCCCGGCGGGGCGACGCGGCTCTGGGTGGCCATCGCCGACGTCTCCCACTACGTGCGCGAGGGCAGCGCCCTGGACGCCGACGCCGCGCTGAGGAGCACCAGCGTCTACTTCCCGGACCGCGCCATTCCCATGCTGCCCGAGCGGCTCTCCGGCGGGCTCTGCTCGCTGCGGCCCGACGAGGAACGACCCGCGCTGTGCGCGGAGCTGGTCTTCGATGGGCGCGGCCAGGTCACGCGGCGCAGCTTCTACCCCGCACTGATTCGCAGCCGCGCGCGCCTGGTGTACTCCGACGCGGCGGCGGTCATGGAGGGGGAGGAGGGCGCCGGGTCGCTCGGAGAGGAAACAGGCCGCCAGCTGCTGGCCTTGGCCGACCTTACGCGCCGGCTGCAGCAACGGCGCTGGGAGGCCGGCTCCATCGACTTCGAGCTGCCCGCGGCCCGGGTCGTGCTCGATGACGACGGTCGGCCGATCGACATCGTGCGCGAGTCTCGGACCGTCGCGCACCGTGCCATCGAGGACGCCATGCTGGCCGCCAACCGCGCCGTGTCCTCGGCTCTGGCCGAGGCGAACGCGCCGGCGCTGTATCGCGTGCACGAGCCGCCGCTGCCCGGCGACATGCAGGAGCTGCAGGATCTGCTGCAGTCCTTCGGGTTGGTCGGGCAGCGTCCCCGGGACAGCGTGCTGGCGCCGTTCGAGGTGGCGGAGGCCCTGCGGCGGGCCAAGGGCCGGCCCGAAGAGCGGCTGGTCAACCTGGTGACGCTGCGCTGCATGCGCCAGGCGCGCTACGCGGATCGCGACCTGGGCCACTACGCGCTGGCCTTCGACTCGTACACGCACTTCACCTCGCCGATCCGTCGCTACCCGGACCTGGTGGTGCACCGGGCACTCAAGGATCTGCTGGCGGGGGATGCGGCCGCGCGGCGCCGCGCCGAGGCGCGCGCGCCGGGCCTGGGGGCCGTGGCCAGTCGGGCGTCGTTCCGCGAGCGCCTGGCCGAGGCGGCGGAACGCGAGATGCTGGATTTGAAGAAGTGCGCGTTCATGGCGCCCCGGGTCGGCGAGGTCTTCGAGGGCATGGTCAGCGGTGTGGCCCGCCACGGCTTCTACGTGACCCTGGACGAATGCTTCGTCGAAGGGCTCGTTCACGTCTCCACGCTGCCCGGCTATGCGATCTTCGAGGAGCGCTCCCACCAGATCGTGTTGCGGGGGACACGGCGGCGCTGGCGCCTTGGCGATCGGGTGCGCGTTCTCCTCGACTCTGTGGACCCGGTCAAGGCCTGGATCAACCTGTCCCTGGCCGACGAGCCCAAGGAGCCCAGGCGCTCGAAGCAGCGCACGCGCCCGGAACGCCCGCGCCGTGGTCGGCGCGGCTAGCGGAAGCGCTTGCGCAGGCGCCGGAAAGACTTGGCCAGCCGCCGCCGTTCGCGCAAGCGCCGGGAGGCCAGGCAGTAGCGGCGCCGCTCAGCGGCGGTCCAGGGGATGCGCTGCATGGCGTCGCGGTAGTGATCCGCGTAACGCAGGCGCGAGCCCCACTGCCAGGGCTTGTTGGGACCCAGGAAGTGAACCACCCAGGGCTCGCGGACCATCTCGGCGAACTCCTCGGGGCGAAACAGGCTGTGCTCCCAGGCCCCGCCGTCGCCCAGGTACACCGAAACGTTCCAGCGGTGATCGACGATGCGGATGCGCCCCGCCAGCACGGCGTTGATTCCGTACTGATCCCAGAAGCGCACGAAGGGGCGATTGCGCTCCAGGCACTCGAGGATCTGCTTGGGCAGATCCTCCGCGCGCCAACGAGCCAGATCCACCACCAGGACGCCGCAGTTCACGTAGGGCAGGGCGGGGTCGAGGCCAAGCTCTTGATAGTTCTCGATGGGCCTGGCGGCGTGACTGCCGCGCGGGTCCTCGCGCGGCAGGATCCGGTCGGCGTCCAGGTAGGGGTACGCCGGATCCTGCACGCCCAGAGCCGGCGCATCACCTTGGGGCTCGTCCCACAGGCGCGCCAGGTCGCCCAGCACCAGCGTGTCGCAGTCCAGATAGATCGTGCGCTCCAGGGTCTCGGGCAGCACCCGGGGCAGCAGGATGCGGAAGTAGGTGGCCAGGCTGATGTGCCCGCCCACCGGCAGACCTTCCAGCGAGACGATGTCGGGCTCGATCCAGGCCACCGACGCGCCGCGGCTGCACCAGTCGGCCTCGAGACGCGCGCGCGTGGCGGGCTCCAGGCCCGCGTCCAGGACGTGGATTCGCAGGCGCCGTTCCGGGTCCAGGTGATCCAGGGCGGAGCCCATCACCACCGCCAGGGGCAGGGCGTAGGCTTCGTCGGCGGCCGCGGTGACCACCGGGTCCCGGGGCCGCGGCTCACTCACGCTCAGAGCCTTCCGCGGCGTCCAGGCTCGCCAGCTCGGCGGCCAGCCGCTCCCACTCCTTGTAGAGGGTGTCCACGCGCTCGCGTGCGGCATCGCGCTCGGCGCCGACCCGGCGTGCGGCGTCGGCGTCGCGCGCCACCTCCGGGTCGCCGAGCTGCCAGCCCAGCTTCTCGAATGCGGTCTCGCCCTCCAGGATCTCGGCCTCCACGGCCGCCAGGCGCCGCTCGGCGCGCGTGCGGGCTCGCTGGCGGTCGCGCGCCAGGCGCCGCTCATCCATGCGCGCGCGTTTGTCCTGGGGCGCGGGCGCCGTGGCTGCGCCGGGCTCGCCGTGGCCGGACACGGCGCGCGGACCCGGATCCGGCGTCGAGGCGGAGGACTGGGCCTGCAGGTACTGGCTGTAGTTGCCCGGGAACTCGCGCAGCGTGCCGGCCCGCACCTCGACCACCCGGGTGGCCAGGGTGTCGATGAAGGCGCGGTCGTGGGAGATCAGGGCGAGGGTGCCGTCGTAGTCCGAGAGGGCGCGCTCCAGTACTTCACATGCGTCCACGTCCAGGTGATTGGTCGGCTCGTCCAGCACCAGGAAGTTGGCGGGCCGCAGCAGCATGCGCGCCAGCGCCAGGCGGGCCTTCTCGCCGCCCGAAAGCACCGACACCTTCTTCTCCACGTCGTCGCCGGAGAAGAGGAAGGCGCCCAGATGGCCGCGCAGGCGGGGAACGTCGTCGGTTTGGGCGACGGCCGCCAGCTCCTCCAGTACGGTCCGGTCCGGGTTCAGGACCTCGAGCTGATGCTGAGCGTAGAAGGCGATTCCCACGTTGTGGCCGGGGCGCCGCTCTCCGGAATCCGGGTTCAGGATGCCGGCGACGATGCGCAGCAGGGTGGACTTACCGGCCCCGTTGGGACCGACCATCGCAACGCGATCGCCGCGTCGGATCTCCAGGTCCACGCCCCGGTAGACCACGGTGTCCTCGTAGCTCTTGTGGAGATCGGACAGGCGCATCACCACTTCGCCCGCGCGCGCCGCCGGCGCGATGCGCAGGCGCATGCGCGCCGTCCGGTCGGGCTCGATCTCGATGCGCTCCAGCTTCTCCAGCGCCTTGACGCGGCTCTGTACCTGGCGCGCCTTCTTGGCCTTATAGCGAAACCGCTCGATGAAGCGCTCGGTCTGGGCGATCTGCTGGTCCTGGTTCTTCTTGGACGCCAGCAGTTGCTCGCGTCGCAGCGCGCGCTCGCGCTGGTAGCGCTCCCAGCCCATCTCGTAGACGTCGACGCGCCCGTGGGCCAGCTCCGCCACGCGGGTAGCGAACCCGCGCAGGAAGGCCCGGTCGTGGGAGATGGCGACGACACCGCCGCGGAAGGTGCGCAGGGTCTCTTCGAACCACTCGATGGAGGGCAGGTCGAGGTGGTTGGTCGGCTCGTCCAGGAGCAGGACGTCGGGCTGGGCCAGCAGCAGCTTGGCCAGCTCTACGCGCATCAGCCAACCGCCGCTGAAGGTGCTCAGGGGACGGTCGCGATCCGCCTCGTCGAAGCCCAACCCGGCCAGCACGCGGTTCACCCGCGCGCCGCGTTCGAAGCCGCCGCCCAGCTCGAAGGCGGAGTGGGCGCGGTCGTAGCGCGAGGCAAGCTCCTCCGAGGGCGATCGGCCGGCCTGGCCCCCGCGCTCCATCTCGGCCTCCAGGGAGCGAAGCTCCGCTTCCAGCTCGTCCAGGTGGGCCAGGGCCACGGACGCTTCCTCGCGAACGCTGTGCTCGCCGCTGGGGTCGATCTCCTGGCGCAGCAGGCCCACGCGGGTGCCGCGCGGCTGGCTGACCCGGCCCTCGTCGGGCGCGTCCAGGCCGACCGCGATCCGCAGCAGCGTGGTCTTTCCGGCGCCGTTGGGGCCGACGAGCCCGATGCGGTCCCCCGCGCGCACCTCCAGGTTTACGCCGCCGAAGAGGCGCCGTACGGGCAGGGTCCGTCCCACGTCTTGAAGTCGAAGCAGCACGGCCGGGGAGGGTAGCCCGCGGCGATCGCCCCGTGGGTCTTCCCCGGGGGGCACTATGCCCCGGCGGCTTCAGGGCAGCTTCATGGCCGTCGTGGCCGTATTGCTACCTTGTCCGACCGACCATCTCGGGGGGAGAAG
>CAMYOO010000062.1 GCA_947260035.1 uncultured delta proteobacterium | reverse complement strand
CGAGGGCCGCGCTTGCGGGCCATAAGCTCGGCTGGCTTGCGGCCCCGGGTGGGGCTGCGGGCCGGTCTCTTCGCGGAGCGCCGGCCGGAACCAGCGGGACTGTCCCGCCAGCTCCCTCGGTCTCTAGCCGCACCCTGAGGATGTACGCCCACCAAGCCTGTGGCCCGCAAGCCCGAGGCAACCGTCTACGCGCGAGCTACAGAGGTAGACGAGGGCGCGCAGTGAGCCGAAGGCGAGCGGAGGGGCTCGGCCGCCTGAGAATTGCCGCGCCGCTCCTGAGCTACCTCCGGCGTAGCCGGCTGCAGGCGCGAGTCCGCCCGCTTCGGTAGGATTCGCGGGTCTGATTCCTGAGCGGCAGTGGCGGAATTGGTAGACGCACCAGCTTGAGGGGCTGGCGGGGGCAACCCCGTGGAAGTTCGAATCTTCTCTGCCGCACCAGGAACTCCGCCGGCGAGCGTCGCTACGGCGTGAGTTCCTCGATCGGGTCGCCCACGGCGATTGCGCCGCCTTCGAGGATCTCGGCGCGCAAGCCGCCCCGATGGAGCAGCGCCGCGCGCGCGCGCGCCACGCCGGATTCCTTCTCCAGCAGCGCGCAAGGCTCACACAGCTCGACTCCGCGCAGCCGCGACTCGCCCACGCGGAACACCCGCCCCACCAGGTGATTCAGGTAGGCGCCACTGGTCACCAGGTTGCGCCGTGTAGCCGACGCGGAGACGTCGATCCCGTAATCCCGCTGCACCCCCTCCAGCGCCTCGCTCTCGATCAGCGTTACGTGGCGATCCGGGCTGGGCTTGGAGAAGGTGCCCTTCCCTGCGGCGTAGCGGTCTCCCTCGAGACCCGCGCCCGCAAGCGCGTTCACGCGCTCGAGTTCCTGCATGCGCTCTCCCTTTTCCGGAGCCACGAAGATGCGCGCGATCACCGCCTTGTGCATCGGCGCGACCCTAGACGATCGTCCAGCCACCGTCGACGGCGAGCACCTGCCCCGTGACGTAGCTCGAAGCATCGGAGGCCAGGAACAGCAGCGGGCCCGCCAGCTCGTCCGCGTGCCCGGCGCGTCCCATGGGATCGCGGCTGCGGATCCAGGACAACGAGCGCTCGTCGCCGAACATGTCGGCGGTCATCTCGCTCTCGAACCAGCCCGGCGCCAGGGCGTTGACCCGCACGCCGCGCCGCGCCCACTGCCCCGCCAGCTCGCGGGTCAAGCTGATGAGACCGCCCTTGGCCGCGCAGTAGGACGCCTGTTTGATCTGGGCGGAGGCCACCAGACCCAGGACCGAAGCCACGTTGACGATAGAGCCGCTGCCGGCCTCCAGCATCGGACGCCCCAGGCGCTGGGCGCACAGGAACGCCCCGGTCAGGCCGATGCCGACGACACGCTCCCAGCTCTCCAGGCTTTCCTCCTCGGCCGGAACCACCTCGTTGACGCCGGCGTTGTTCACCAGCACGTCCACGCGACCGAAGCGCTCCAGGGTCGCTCGGGCCAGGGCGTCCACATCGGCCTCGCGAGACACGTCACAACCCACGGCCAGCGCCTCGGCCCCCGACTCCTCAATCCGTGCGGCCAGCGCCTCCAGGCGTTCCACGCGCCGCGCGGCGAGCACGACCCGGGCGCCGGCGGCGGCCAGGGTTTCGGCCAGCACCACGCCGAGGCCGGCCGAGGCGCCGGTCACCACGGCCACGCGCCCGTCCAGGCGGAAGCTGGCGAGCGGGTCAGAGGATCCGGCCATCCAGGGCCCGCTGGGCCCAGCGCCGGTAGATCTCCAGCGGCTGGGCACCCACGATGATGGCGTCGTTCCCGTCCAGGCGGACGGCGGGAACTCCGGTCACGCCTTCCTCCAACGCTGCGTCGTGCTCGGCCAGCACGGACGACAGCACGTCGTCCTGCCAGGCCCGGGCGAAGCCCTCGGCGGGAAGGCCGGCCTCGCTCCAGATGCTCTCCAAGGTGTCCGCGTCGGTGATGTCCCGATTCTCGGCGAAGTAGGCGTGGAGCAGCCGCGGGTGGATGGCGTCGAAGCCGCCCTGCTCCGCCGCCGCGCGGGCGACGCGCTGCGGGGGAACGCTGTGGCTGGGCGGCGGCGCGTCGCTCGCCCAGACCCGAAAGGACCCCGCATCGGCCTCCTCGGCCGGGCGCAGCCAGCTCCGGGTGTAAGCGCGGAAGCGTTCGGGGTCCCGTGCGCCGCGATCGGCCGGACGCAGCAGGAAGCAGCGCCAGTCCAGCTCCACCCGCCCCCCGAACTCGTCCCGAAGTCGCTCCAGACGGACTGCGCCGTTGTAGCACCAGGGGCAGAGGTAGTCGTACCAGACGATGAAGCGGATCCGCTCCACCGCTCAGCTCTCCGCCACACCTGCGTAGTGCCCTCGGTGATACAGCAGGGGCTCGCCCCCGCGCCGCTGCACCTCCTCGACGGCTCCGACGTAGATGACGTGATCGCCCGCGTCGTGGGCCGCCGTCACCCGGCAGTCCAGCACGGCGATCGCATCCTTCAGGATGGGAGCACCGGTCGCTCCCGCCTCCCACGCCAGCCCATCGAACCGCCGCTCCTCATCCTCGCTGGAGGCGAAGAGGTTGGAGAGCGCCTCCTGATCGCGGCCCAGCACGTGCACGGCGAAGACGCCGCCTTCGGCGATGACTGTCGAACTCCTCCTGGAGATCTTCGGGGATGTTGGGCGCATCGATGGTGCGGGCGAAGCGCTTCTTGGGATCCTTCTCGTCCGGCATCCAGTACAGGATGATGCGGCTGTTGGGCGGAAGCTCGCTGATCTTGGCGCCGTGGCCGTTGATCTTGACCGCGGTGCGGGTGAGGATCGAGCCCTCCGGCTTCACCGTGTAGACCTGCTCCTTGCCCTTCTCCTTGACCTTGATGGTGCTGGTCGCCTCATCGAAGGACAGGTACGTGCCCTGGACCTGCTTGGCCTTGGACTTCTTCTGGGCGTGCGCAGGGCCGGCGCTGACGGCGGTCAGAACGAACGCCAGCGTGGCGACTGCGATAAGGGCGCGCTTCACTCGAATGGACATCCAACGTCTCCTCTGATTTGGCTCGCGGCGATCCAGAAGGCCCGCTGCAAGCCCTGGTCCCCGCCAGCCTGGAAGCCTACACGCTTTGGGACGAATCGCGTAAGCCCCCTATTCGATCCCCTCGGGATGCACCGCCACCAGGGCCAGGTCCATCACATTGGTTCCCGTGGGCCCGGTGCGCAGGAGCCCGCCCTCCGCGCGGAAGAAGCCGTAGCTGTTGTTTCGATCCAACGCCGCGCCGGCCTCCAGGCCCTGGGCGCGGCCCCGCGCCACGCTAGCTCCGTCGGCATGGGCGCCGGCCGCATCGGTGGGTCCGTCCGTGCCGTCGGTGCTCGCAGCCAGCAGAGCGACACCCGGAGCTCCCTCCAGCGCCAGCGCGGCCGCCAGGGCCAGCTCCTGGCTGCGTCCCCCGCGCCCGTCGCCGCGCACCGTGACGGTCGTCTCGCCGCCGATCACGAGCAAGAGCGGCGTCTGCGTGCGCACCGCCAGCGCCTCACGTGCCAGTCGCGCGCCGACGTCTCGCGCTTCGCCGCGCAGCCCGCCCGCCACCACGCGCACCTGATAGCCCGCGGCGCGGCCGGCCTCGGCAGCGGCGGCCAGTGCCGTCGCGTTGGCGACCAGGATCCGCTGCTGAACGCGCTCGAAGCCGCGCTCGCCGGGCTTGGGCGACTCCGCGCGCTCTCCGCGCGCGCCCGCCTGCAGGTGCGCGAGCACCGCTTGCGGCACGGAGTCCCCGGCGCAGCGCGCGTCGAGCGCGGCCAGCGCATCGGCGAAGCGGCTGGGATCGGGAGTCAGCGGACCCGAGGCGATCACGTCCAGGCGATCGCCGGGAACGTCGGAGATCACCAGCCCGACGATGCGCGGCGATGCCGCGGCCAGGCCCAGACGGCCGCCGGTCAGCTCACACAGGTGCTTGCGCACGGCGTTCAGCTCGTCGATGGAAGCACCGCCGCGCAGCAGTGCGCGGGTGGTTCCGGCCAGGTCCTCCCGCTCGAGTCCCGGCAGCGGACAGGTCCAGAGCGCCGATGCACCGCCGGAGAGCAGCACCAGCAGCGCGTCGGGCGCGGGCTCGGCCGACGCCAGCGCAAGCGCCTCCCGCGCGGCGGCGGCGCCGCGCGCATCGGGCACCGGGTGCGCCGTTTCGCGCAGCTCGAAACGCTCCATCGGCAGGCCGTGCTCGTCCTTGGTGATGGCGAGGCCGAATGAGAGCGCGTCGCCCAGTCTGCTTTCACAGGCCCGCGCCATTCCCGCCGCCGCCTTGCCCACGGCCAGCGCGCCGATCCGCGCGTCGGGAGCCAGGCGCAGCCCGTCCAGAACGCTGCCCCCCGCGTCCCGGCGCAGCACCCGGGCAACCGCGGCCTCCGCATCGCAGGCCCGGAGGCCGGCGCGGTGGATGGCCTCGAGCCGCGCCCGGAGCGAGGCCGGCGTCAAGGCGCCGGCGGCACGGCCGCGGGCAGCGGCTTGAGCCGGATCTCGATGCGGCGGTTCTGCGCCCTCCCCTGCGGCGTCTCGTCGGACGACACGGGCTCGAAGGAGGCGTGGGAGACGGCCACGATGCGCTGCGGGGCCACGCCGGCCTCCACCAGGATCCGCACCACGCTGGCCGCCCGGGCACCGGCCAGCTCCCAGTTGCTGGGATAGCGGCGGGCGCTGGCGCCGCGGGTGGGCTGGGAGTCGGTGTGCCCATGCACCTCGATGCGCTCCTCGCCGCGACTGAGCCGCTGCCCCATCTGCTGCAGCACCTTGCGGCCGGCGGGGGTGAGCTCAGCCGAGCCGGGCCCGAAGACCACCTCGCCGGGAAGCGTGAAGCCCGCGCCCTTGCTCAGATGCTCGATCTGGACGCGGCTCTCCTCGACCTCGGACTGCAGGTCGGTCACCAGGCCGTCATAGGTGTCGCGGATGCTGGCCAGCTCTGCCTCGGCCCTTGCCACCGCGTCTTCGTGGGCAATCCGCTGGGCCTCCAGCGCCGCCTCGGTTTCCCTCAGCGCGCTCTCGCGGGCCGCCAGCGTCCGCTCGGCGACGGAGATCGACTCCTCCAGCTCCTCGCGCGTCTCGCGCAGGCTCTCGGTCTCATCCAGGAGCATCACGCGCTCTTCCGCCAGCGCCTGGTTGGACGCCTCCAGGAGCTCGACCCGGGCGCGCAGGGAGTCGCGCTCATCGGAGAGCTGGTCGCGCTCGCCCACGACCTCATCGTAGGTGCCCCGGGTGACGCAGGCGGACAGCAGCAGCGCCCCGGCCGCGACAGCGGTCAGGCTACGCCGCAGACGCGGCGAGCGTATGCCCCAGGGCCTCATCGATCGTGCCGACATACTCGACATCCAGGCCTTTTAGCAATTCCGGCGCGATCTCGGAAACGTCGCGGCGATTTCGCTCGGGGAGGACCACGCGTCGGATCCCCGCACGCCGAGCCGCCAGCACCTTCTCCTTGATGCCACCCACGGGAAGCACCTTGCCGCGCAGGGTGATCTCGCCGGTCATGGCCACGTCCGGGAAGGCAGCTCGCCCGGTGAGCAGCGACGCCAGCGAGGTGACCATGGCCACGCCCGCCGAAGGCCCATCCTTCGGCACCGCACCGGCGGGCACGTGGAGGTGCAGGTCGCGGGATTCGAAGCTGGACGCCTCGATGGCCAGATCCGGCGCGTGGCTGTGCAGCCAGGAGCGCGCGGCTTCAGCCGACTCGCGCATCACGTCGCCCAGCGACCCGGTGAGCCGTAGGCCGCCCTTGCCCGGCATCACGCTGGATTCGACGAACAGGATGTCTCCGCCCGCAGGCGTCCAGGCCAGCCCCACGGCCACGCCCGGGCTTCCGGCCCGCTCGGCCAGCTCGGGCTCAAAGCGCAGTGGGCCCAGCATCTCGGTCACCTGCTCCGGCCCCACGCGGACCGGGCTCTCCAGCTCGCCCTCGGCCGCCCGGCGCGCCAGCTTGCGACACACTGCGCCCACCTCACGCTCCAGGCTGCGGACGCCGGCCTCGCGGGTGTAGCTGCGGATCAGCGTACGCAACGCGTCGTCGCTCAGCTCCACGTCCACCCCGTCGATGCCGTTGGCCTCGCGCTGGCGAGGCAGCAGGAACCGGCGGGCGATCTCGAGCTTCTCCTCCTCGGTGTAGCCGGGCAGCTCGATCACCTCCATGCGGTCCTGGAGGGCCGGCGGAACCGTGTCCATGCGGTTGGCCGTTGCGATGAAGAGCACCTGGGAGAGATCGAAGGAGACTTCCAGATAGTGATCGCTGAAGCTGTCGTTCTGCTCGGGGTCCAGCACCTCCAGCAGCGCCGACGAGGGATCGCCGCGGAAGTCCTGGCCGACCTTGTCCACCTCATCCAGCAGGAAGACCGGGTTGCGGGTTCCCACCCGGCGCATGCCCTGGATGATGCGGCCCGGAAGCGCACCCACGTAGGTGCGGCGGTGCCCGCGGATCTCCGCCTCGTCGCGCACGCCGCCCAGGGAGATGCGCGCGAACTCGCGTCCCAGGGCCCGGGCGATGGAGCGCCCCAGCGACGTCTTGCCGGTCCCCGGCGGACCCACGAAGCACAGGATCGGGCCCTTCAGGTCGCGCTTGAGCGACAGCACCGCGATGTACTCGAGAATCCGATCCTTGACCTTGTCGAGGCCGTGATGGTCCTCGTCGAGGATCTCCCGCGCCGCGTCCACATCGACGCGATCCTCGCTCTGCCGGGACCACGGAAGATCCGCCATCCACTCCAGATAGGTGCGCACCACGCCGTGCTCGGCGGCGCCCGGCGGCATCTGGGACAGCCGCTCGAGCTCGCGGTTCGCCTGGGCCAGCGCCTCCTCGGGCATGCCCGCGGTGTCGATGCGCTGACGCAGCTTGTCGAGCTCCGCGTCCTCGTCCTCGGTCTCACCCAGCTCGCGGCGGATCGCCTCCAGCTGCTGGCGCAGCATGTACTCGCGCTGGGTCTTGCCCATCTCGCTCTGGACCTT
The DNA here is from genome assembly GCA_947260035.1 of uncultured delta proteobacterium. GTDB lineage: Bacteria > Myxococcota_A > UBA9160 > UBA9160 > JAFDET01 > JAFDET01. The sequence continues at coordinate 9,441 of CAMYOO010000062.1, read as the reverse complement.
CTCGCGGATCTCGCCCTCGATCTGGGTCACTTCGAGCGCACGTACGACCTCCCCCTGGACCCGGCGCAGGCGCTCCGGCACGTCCAGGATCTCGAGCACGGCCTGCTTGTGGGAGACCTCCAGCTCCAGGCTCGAGGCCACCAGATCGGCCACCTTGCCCGGGTCCTCCAGACTCGCGGCCAGCACCTGCAGCTCGTCCGACAGCCGAGGGCTCTCGGCCACCAACGCGCCGAAGCGTTCGCTCACGTTGCGCGCCAGGGCCGCCACCTCGACCGATTCGCCGTCTCCCTCATCGCCCTGAAGATCCACGCGGGCGAGCAGGAACGGCTTCTCGCCTGCGGGCAGATTCGTCTCGGTTCCGGGCAGGAACTCCTGGATGCGGGCCCGGGACACACCCTGCACCAGCAGGCGGTAGGAGCCGTCGGGGAACTTGAGCATCCGCACCACGCGAACCACGGTCCCGAAGCCATAGATGTCGTCGGCTTCCGGGCTCCCCTCCAGGGGGCGACGCACCGCGGAGGTGAAGAACATCCGCTCGCGGGTCAGCAGGACGTGATCGATCAGGCGCCGCGAGCGCGGCGTGTTGACCAGCAGCGGCGCCAGCAGCGTCGGGAACAGCACAGTGTTCTTCAGCGGCAGGACCGGAAGCGTCTCCGGCACCGGGTAACGGCCCTCGGACTCGTCCGCGCCGCGCTCCACGGCCACATCCACCGGCGTCTCGTCGATCTCCGCCGGTAGGATGTCCTGGCTCTTGTCTCGCGTCTCGCTCATGGCTCTTTCCGGCGCCCGCAGGCGCCTCAGCCCTCCACCCGGATCCGCGAGGGCTCCTGCTTGCGCAGCACCACGCGCAGGAAGCCGTCCTCGATGCGGGCGCTCACCTGGTCGTGATCGAAGGGAATCGGGATTTCCAGCGCACGTTCGAAGGGCCCGGACGCAATTTCCACCTGGTGGAGACGCTCGATCCCCTCGTCGCGTCCCGGGTCGCGCACGCCGCGGATGCGCAGAAGGCCGCCGTCGACGCTGACCTTCAAGTCTTCGCGGCGAACGCCCGCAAGCTCCACCTGGACCACCACGGCCTTCTCGGTCTCGTAGACGTCGACGGCCGGCCGCCAGCTCTCGTGCCCGAGCGTATCGGCGAACTCGCCGAAAAGCCGAGCGATCGGGTCCTGGCGCCGGGGCCCAGCCATGGGCTCAGTCGCTCTTCTCTTCGGTGTACTCCGCGTCGATCACGTCGCCATCGTCATTGGAGCCGGCGCCCGGACTGCCCGCGGCGTCTGCACCCGGAGCCGGACCGGCCTCGGCCTGCGCCTTGTAGAGCACCTCGGCCAGCTTGTGCAGCGACTGCTCCAGGCGCGGACCCGCTGCGTCCAGTGCCGCCGCGTCGTCGCCTTCCAGCGCCTGCTTGGCGTTGGCCAGGGCCTCTTCGATGGCCTGCTTCTCCTCTGCGCCCAGCTTGTCGCCGTGCTCGGAGAGCTGCTGCTCGCCGTTGTACACCAGGGAGTCGAGCTGGTTCTTCTTCTCGATGGTCTCGCGGCGGGCCTTGTCCTCGCCCGCGTGGGCCTCGGCATCCGTGACCATGCGCTCGATGTCGTCGCTCGAGAGCCCGCCCGAGCCCTCGATGCGAATCGACTGCTCCTTGTTGGACGCCTTGTCCGTGGCCTGCACCGACAGGATGCCGTTGGCGTCGATGTCGAACGCCACCTCGATCTGCGGCATGCCGCGCGGAGCCGGCGGAATACCGTCCAGGATGAAGCGGCCCAGCTCGCGGTTGTCGTTGGCCATCTCGCGCTCGCCCTGGAGCACGCGGATCTCCACCTTCGGCTGGCTGTCCTGCGCAGTGGAGAAGGTCTGCGAACGCTTGGTCGGGATCGTGGTGTTGCGCTCGATCAGCTTGGTCATCACGCCGCCCAGGGTCTCGATCCCCAGGGACAGCGGCGTCACGTCCAGCAGCAGCACGTCCTTCACTTCGCCGGCCAGGACGCCGCCCTGGATCGCCGCACCCACGGCCACCACCTCGTCCGGGTTCACGCCCTTGTGGGGCTCCCGGCCGAAGAGTTCGCCGACCTTCTGCTGAACCAGGGGCATGCGGGTCGAGCCGCCGACCAGCACCACCTCATCGATGTCCGAGGCCTGCAGCCCGGCATCCGCCAGGGCCTTCCGGCAGGGCTCGAGGGTCCTCTCGACCAGCTCGCCCACCAGCTGCTCCAGCTTCGCCCGGGAGAGCTTGATGTTCATGTGCTTGGGACCGCTCTGATCCGCGGTGATGAAGGGCAGGTTCACATCCGTGCTGGCCGAGCTGGAGAGCTCGACCTTGGCCTTCTCCGCGGCCTCGCGCAGACGCTGCATCGCCATGGGATCCTGGGAGAGATCGATCCCCTGGTCCTTCTTGAACTCGGCGATCAGGTAGTCGATCACGCGCTGGTCCAGGTTGTCACCACCCAGGTGCGTGTCGCCGTTGGTGGCCTTGACCTCCACCACATTGTCGCCCACCTCGAGGATCGAGATGTCGAAGGTGCCGCCGCCGAAGTCGTAGACGGCGATCTTCTCGTCTTCCTGCTTGTCCAGGCCGTAGGCCAGGGCCGCGGCCGTGGGCTCGTTGATGATGCGCTTGACCTCGAGGCCGGCGATGGTGCCCGCGTCCTTGGTGGCCTGGCGCTGGGCGTCGTTGAAGTAGGCCGGAACCGTGATGACCGCGGCGCCGACCGGCTGGCCCAGGTAGTCCTCGGCCGCCTTCTTCAGCTTCTGCAGGATCATCGCCGAGATCTCGGGCGGCCTGAACGTCTTGTCGTCGATCTGGATGGCCGCCATGCCCTCTTCGCCGGAAACCACCGAATACGGAACCAGGCGGGTCTCCTCGGGCACCTCGTCGATGCGGCGTCCCATGAAGCGCTTGATCGAGTAGACGGTGCGGGTCGGGTTGGTCACGGCCTGACGCTTGGCCACCGCACCCACCGGCCGTTCGCCATCATCGGTGAACCCGACGACCGACGGCGTCGTGCGTCCGCCCTCCTCGTTGGTGATGACCGTGGGCTGACCGCCCTCCATCACCGCGACCACCGAGTTGGTGGTCCCCAGATCGATTCCGATTACCTTGCCGCCGTCATTCGCCATGGGGTCAATTCTCCTCGCCGCCCCGCTCGCCCAGGCAGCGCGACGGAACCTCGAGAGCCTGTGAACGACCCGGGCCGTGTCAAATGCTCCCCCGCGGGGAAACTTCCCACGGCAGAATCAGCCCCAGTAGCGATCGATCGGCCGCTCGACGGTGATGCGCAGCTCGACGCTGTGCTCCACCAGTCGCTGCCCTCCCCACCAAGCGCGGCCGAAGACGCTCACCTCCAGGTGGTTCTCGCCGTCGACCAGCAGCACCACGTCCCCGATGGCGCCGTTGGAAGCCACGTCGAAGCCCTCGGTCACGTCCGCGCCGTTGACCAGGACCCGCAGGGTCTCGGGGTGGGTGCGGTCGCTGTTGGGAAACCGCAACAGGACCTCGACTGCCTCATTGGTCCCGCGGAGGTCGGAGGTCGGCGCGGCGACCTCGACGAGGGGCGGGCCCAGCGGATACACACAGGCAAAGAGCGCAAGACCCAGGGCCGGAATGCCGATCCAGAGAGTCGACAGCCAGCGGCGGGGCCGACGGGAGGGGGTCATCTGGCTTCGGCCCACCGTGCGCCTCCGCTGGCCGGGCGGGAGGGAACAGCCCAGGCCCGACCGGTGTCCTTTGGACGCTGGGAAGCGTAGCGAAGCCAGGTGGGGCCGAGGGGGGCCGACCCCACGGGAATTGCCGATGCCCAGGCACCGGCAACAGGATAGAATCCGGCGGCGTTTCAGCCGATTCGCCGATCGGCCCCCCGGCTACAGACCCCCGGCAATACAAACTGGGAGCGGGATTCTCGGGAACATGGGCCGGATCGCGATATGGAGCGCCAATACTTGCCTGTTCGTGCTGTGCTGCTGGCTCGTAGCCGCCAGCCTGAACCAGGTAGCCGCCGCCATGCTGACGCCGTCGGCGGCAACCCCTCCCCTGCGCGCATCCTCCAAGGCGGGGGTCGCCCAACGCAGCTTCGCCGAGCGCCAGGTGATCCTGGACCGCAATCTCTTCGACGTCTCCGCCGTCGTCGCCGTAGCGCCTCCGCACGAGCAGACCGAGGAGCTGGAAGCCACCCGGCTCCCGCTGCGCCTGCTGGGCACCGCCGCCTCGAGCCGCGCCGAGCTGTCCTGGGCGGCCGTCGAGGACCAGGAGCAGCGCAAGGAGCTGGTGGTGCAGCTCGGCGACGCGCTGGCCGGCCAGGCCAAGGTCGTGGGCATCGAGCGGCGACGCATCATCCTGGAGAACCGGGGGCAGCGCGAGGAGCTGGCCCTGGAAGAGGATACCGGCGAGAAGCCCAACCCGCGCAGCGCCCGCACACGGGGAATGAGCCGGCCCAGGCGCGCGGCCCGTGCCGCAACCCGGCCCGCGCGTCCCGCCAACAACCCGGCCGCCGAGGCCCGCGTGCGCCGCCTGGCGGAGAACCGCTTCCAGGTCAACCGGGAAGACGTGGTGGAGCTGGCCGGCCGCAACCCCGCCGAGATCTTCTCCTCCGCGCGTATCCTGCCCAAGTACGACGGCGGCCAGATGGTCGGCATCCAGCTCAACAACGTGAAGGAAGGCAGCCTGTTCCAGGAAATCGGGATCCAGGATGGCGACACCATCACCCAGTTCAACGGCATCCAGATCGACAGTCCCCAGGGCAGCGCCGAAGTCCTGCGCGAGCTGACCCAGGCCGAGCGCTTCGAGGTCACGGTCACCGGCGCCGACGGCAAGCCCCGCACGATGACCTACGAGGTGGCGGAGTAGCATGACCGCGCAAAGCATTCGTGCGCGTGGGCGGGTCGCGATGCTGCTGATCCTGGCTGCCCTGGTCTTCGCTGGGCCCGCGGGACTCGCAGGCGCCGACGACGTGGAGGGCGAAGAGCTCGTCCAGCTGGACTTCCAGGACGTCGAGCTCTCGGTCGTGATCGAGACCATCGCCCGCCTCACAGGCCGCAACTTCATCTACGACGACCGCGTGCGCGGACGCGTCACCATCGTGTCGCCCACCCGCATCACCGTGGAGCAGGCCTACGCCGTGTTCGAGTCGGTCCTCCAGGTGAAGGGATTCACCACGGTCTCCGGCCCCGGCGGCGCCATCAAGGTGATTCCGATCCGCGAGGCCAAGGAATCCAGCATCGAGACCAGCCAGAGCAGCGAGCAGCCGCCCTACCGCGACCGCTACATCACGCGCCTGATTCCGCTCCAGTACATCGACGCCGAGGCCATCACCAATACGCTCAAGCCCCTGGTTTCCAAGGACGCGTCCATGGTGGCCTACGCGCCCACCAACACCATCATCCTCACCGACTCGTCGTCGAACATCCGCCGCATCCTGTCGATCCTGCAGTCCATCGACGTGGAGACGTACCGCGAGGAGCTGGCGGTGATCCAGGTGCAATACGCCGACGCCGCCTCCCTGGCCGAGCAGCTCGCCGAGATCTACGGAGCGCAGACCGCCAGGCCCCCCACCCCGGCCCGGGCGCGAACCCGCCCGGCGCGGGCCGCCCAGGCCGCGGCGGCGGACCCGGCCTCGCGCCGGCCGCCGCGCATCCTGACCGACCCGCGCACCAACTCGCTGATCGTGCTGGCCTCACGCACGCGCCTGGAGGACATCCGCAGCTTCGTGCGACGCCTGGACGTGCCGGTGACCGGCGAGGGCCGCATCCACGTCTACTACCTCAAGCATGCGGACTCCGAGGAGATCGCCAACGTCCTCAACAGCTTGATCTCCGGTGCGCCTCAGACCAGCGGCGGCGCCCCGGGCCGGGCCGCCGGCCAGCCGCCCCAGGCGCTGCGCGCCGTGGTGTCGGAGCTGGCCGAGGGTGTGTCGGTCACCGCCGACATCGGCACCAACAGCCTGGTGATCCAAGGCAGCCGCGAGGCCTACCAGACCCTCTCCGCCGTGATCAACAAGCTCGACTTGGAGCGCCCCCAGGTGTTGGTCGAGGCGCTGATCATGGAGGTCTCGGTCGGCAACAGCCAGGAGCTGGGCTTCAACGGCATCGCGCGCATCTTCCGCAACAACACCAGCTACACCATCGGCTCGCTCACCGACCAGCGCATCAACCCCAGCATCTTCGGCCCGCCCGGGGCCGTCCAGCCCGCGCCTCCGGTGGATCCCGGCGACGGCGAGGATGGCGGAAACGGCGCGGGCATCACCGACAACGTGGACGACTTTGGCGACCTGATCGGCAACATCGCCGAGGCCGCGGCCAACAACTTCGTGGCCGCCGCCACCTACAACACGGTGCAGATCGACCGCGATTCCGACGGCAACCCGCTGGCTGTCAGCGGGACCTTCATCCAGGGCGTGATCCGCGCCTCGGAAAACCTGGCCGGCACCAATATCCTGTCGGCGCCCCACATCCTGACCTCGGACAACGAGGAGGCCGAGATCAAGATCGGCAACAACATCCCCATCATCACCAGCCGCGTGCAGTCGGCTGCGGGCCAGGACACGGGCCTGGCCACCTCCCAGAACATCGAGCGCCGCGACGTGGGCGTGACCCTGCGCGTGACGCCCCAGATCACCGAGGGCGACAGCCTGCGTATGGAGATCTACCAGGAGATCACCGACATCAACCCGGCCGTCACCGCCGCCACAGGGGATCCCACCGAGGTGGGCGTCTCGCTCTCCAACCGCAAGATCGAGAACACGGTCGTGGTTTCCGACGGCGAGACAGTCGTGATCGGCGGCCTGGTCGGCGACACCTACCGCGACAGCGTCAACAAGGTGCCCTGGCTCGGCGACATTCCCTGGCTCGGCTGGCTCTTCAAGAGCACCAATCGAGAGCTGCAGAAGGTCAACCTGCTGGTCTTCCTGACGCCCTACATCATCCGCCAGCCCCAGGAGCTGGAGTACCAGACCATCCGCAAGCGCGAGGAGTTCGAGCGGCGCTCGCGGGGCGCCCTGGACGACCCCCGCAAGTCCGAGCACCAGCAGTCGATCGACGACGAGAAGTTCCTGGACGAGTACGGCATCCCTCTCGAGAAGAGCGGCAAGCGCAACCCGGCCCGGGACAAGATCGGCGAGCTGCGCGAGCGCTACCCGCTGGAGCGAATGAAGGAGATCGAGGGGGACCTGCTGCGCCAGGACGAAGAGGCGGCCGCCGAGCAAGAGGCACGGGAGAACGCGCCCCTGTACAGCGTCGTCGCCGGCACCTACACTGACGACCAGCTGGCCGCGGAACGGCTGACCGAGCTGCTGGACGCCGGCTTCGACGGCCGCCTGCTGGCCCAGCAGAACGGCGACGCGGTCCGCTTCGAAATCCGCCTGGGCCCCTTCGACACCCGCCAGAAGGCCCTGCGCGCGGAGCAGGTGGTGCGCGATGCCTTCGGCATGAACCCGCTGGTGGTGGTGGAGCCGCAGCAGCCGTGAGCGCCGCGTCGCCCGCCGCTTCCCTGGATCTCGCCGACGTCCTGGTGCAGCACACGCGCCTGGAGCCGAGCCAGCTCGAGGAGGCGCGCCGCATCCAGGCCGAGACCGGCCGGCGGCTGGCCGAAGTGGTCGTGGACCAGGGCTGGCTGGGCGAGGACGAGGTGATCGAGGCGCTGGCTGCTCAACTGGCCCTGCCGGTGCGGCGAGAGATCGATCCCGACGCCATCGACGGCGAGCTTCTGGCGCGCGTACCCATCGGCTTCGCCAAGTCCCACGGCCTGCTGCCCTTCGAGCGCAGCGAGCACGCGGTGCGGGTAGCGATTTCCGACCCCTTCCAGACCGAGCCCCTGGACGACCTGGAGCTGCTCTTCGAGGGAGCCGAGGTCCAGCCCGAGCTGGCTCCGCGCCGCGTGATCCTGGCCGCGATCAACCAGGCCTACGACCGCGGCACCACCTCCGCCGCCGACCTGGTGGAGAACGCCACCGAGGACCTCTCGGCCCTGGCCGACGAGATCAGCCACGAGCCCCAGGACCTGCTGGACGCCGCCGACGACGCGCCGATCATCCGGTTGGTCAACTCGCTGCTCCAGCAGTCGGTGAAGGAGCGCGCCAGCGACATCCATCTGGAGCCCTTCGAGGGCGAGATCCGCGTGCGCTTCCGCATCGACGACGTCCTCTACGAGCCGATCGCGTCGCTGCCCAAGACGCTCCAGGCCAGCGTGGTGTCGCGCCTCAAGATCATGGCGGGCCTGAACATCGCCGAGAAACGGCTTCCCCAGGACGGGCGCATCCGGCTGAAGATCGCGGGACGAGACTACGACGTGCGCGTCTCCACGGTTCCGGTGGCCCACGGCGAGCGCGTGGTGCTGCGGCTGCTGCCCCGGACCAACGACATGGTGGACCTGGAGGTGCTGGGCTTCAGCAAGGTCCAGCTCGAAGCCATGTCCAAGCTCATCGCCCGCCCCAACGGGATCGTGCTGGTTACGGGACCGACGGGAAGCGGCAAGACCACCACCCTCTACGCGGCCCTGTCGCGCATCAACTCGGTCGACAAGAACATCATCACCATCGAGGACCCGGTGGAAATCCAGCTCGCGGGCGTGGGCCAGATCGAGGTCAACCCGCGCATCGGGCTCACCTTCGCCGGCGGCCTGCGCTCGGTGCTGCGCCAGGACCCCAACGTGATCCTGGTGGGCGAGATCCGCGACCTGGAGACGGCGGAGATCGCGATCCAGGCCTCGCTGACCGGCCACCTGGTGTTCTCGACCCTGCACACCAATGACGCGCCCAGCGCCATCACACGCATGGTGGACATGGGCGTGGAGCCCTTCCTGGTGGCGTCGTCCCTGGCGGCGGTGCTGGCCCAGCGGCTGGTGCGCGTGCTCTGCACCGAGTGCCGCGAGGCCTACCAGCCCACGCCCGAGCAGCTCTCCGAGATCGGCGTGCGCGCCAGCGGGCCGGTCACCGCGTACCACCCCGCCGGCTGCGCCCGTTGCAACCACACGGGCTACCGCGGTCGTGTGGGCATCTTCGAACTGATGATGATCGACGACGACATCCGCGCCATGGTGACCCAGACCTCCGACGCCAAGTCCATCAAGCGCAAGGCCATGGAAAAGGGCATGGGAAGCCTGCGCGCCGATGGAGCCCGCAAGGTCGTGAAGGGCATCACCTCCATCGAAGAGGTGCTGCGAGCGACCGAGGACGAGGGCGTCGTGGCCCAGATCTGAGGGCCGGTATGCCGGTTTACGCCTACAAAGGAGTTGCGGCCAGCGGCCGCTCGACCCGTGGCTTCGTGGACGCCGAGAGCGCCCGCGCCGCGCGGGCCAAGCTACGCGGCGACGGCATCACCCCCACGGAGGTCTCCGAGGGCGGCCCGTCCTCGATTCAGGCCAGCGGCGCAACGAGCTGGAGCATCGCGCTGCCCACGCTGCGGCGCATCTCCGGCATGGACCTGGCCATCGCCACGCGCCAGCTCGCCACCCTGGTGGGC
>CAMYOO010000061.1 GCA_947260035.1 uncultured delta proteobacterium | reverse complement strand
GCGTACTGGTGAACTACCGCAAGGGTCTCAAGACGCCGCTGGCCGACGGCGACCGCATCAGCTTCGTGAAGGCGGCGGCTGGCGGCTGAGCCGCGCGGTCGCTTTCGCGCCTCAAACGAGGGCGGCCAGCTCCTCGTCTATCTGCGCTACCCGGTGGGGCGCGTGCATGGCTGCGTAGCGCTCCCGGGCGGCGCGCAGATCGCGCTTGGCGACGGCGACGTCTCCCAGCAGCTCTGCCGCCTGAGCCCGGATCCACAAGCTGAGGGGCAGGTACCCGCCCCAGCCCCGTGCTTCCATTGTGGCAATCCGGCGATCCAGGAGAGCGATCATTTCTTCCGCCGCTTCCGCGCCATGGAGCGCGAGCCGAATCCGGACCAAGGCGATGATCAAGAAGAACATGCTGTCCCAGAGCTCGGGCCGTGTGCGGAACAGCTCCTCGGCATGACCGACCTCACGGAGCGCGGCCTCCCGTTCTCCCTGGCCCCAGTACGCTCGTGCCAGCTCCAGAGCCCGGTCGGCCTGGATGACGCTGATCCTCCCCGGGTCGGGGCCGGAGATCCAGAGGCTCTCGTAGATCGAGATGGCCTTGGCATGATCGCCGTGTTCGAGGGCCGCCTCCGCAACAATTGTCAGCTTCATTTAGCGGATCATGCCCGGCGGGCAGCGACGAGAGTCGCTGGGCGGCGAAGAAGCCGCCGCCCGCGGCCCCGGCCGAGATGCCCAGCAGCTCCAGCTCGCCCAGCGGTCGCACCCGGTTCGACGCCAGGCGCAACGCCCCGGACAGCGCCAGCGCGGCGCCGGCCCCCGCCGCCAGCAGGACCCGTGCGCCGTTGGCACGCAGGGGAGACCCGACATCCCCTGCGAAGTCCATGCGGAAGCCCGCCAGCGGGCACGCGGCCAGCACCACGGCGCTGGCCAGCCACACGGCTGCCAGGGGCGCCGTTTCGGAGGGGGCCGTTCGTGCGGCGGGCGTCGAGGTCACATCCGGAGCCTACCCCGCTTCCAGATCGGCGGGGAAACGCGGTGGCTTCGCTAGGGTTAGGCTGGATGCGGGGCCGCAGTGACGCGGTTTCCTGGCCAAGGCCTGTGAACGATCGCCTGAAAACGCTCCTGCTCCTGATCCTCTCCAGCGGGCTCGCCCTGGTGGCGGCGGAGATCGCCGTACGCCTGTTGGTTCCGGTGGACCACACGCCTACGTCCTGGACGAGCGCGTCATCTACCGCTTTGAGCCCAACACCTGGACCCGCTTTCGGCGCAAACGCACGATCGGTGAGGACGGGTTCCTGATCGAGTCGAATAGCCTGGGCTATCGCGGGCCCGAGCCGGACCTCACGCCGGGTCGCAAGCGCATCGCGGTCTATGGCGACTCCTTCATCCACGCCGGGTTCTCGCCGCTCGACGAGACCTTCGTACAGCGCCTGGAGGACTCGCTGCGAAGCCGCGGCCGGGATGTGCAGGTGCTGAACGCCGGCACCAACGGGTACGGGCCCGACCATGCGAGCCGGCGCATCGAGGAGGAGCTCGAGCGGATCCGTCCCGACCTGCTGGTCCTTGCCATCTATGTGGGCAACGACTTCGGCGACCTGCTGCGCAACAAGATCTACCGGCTGGAGGAGAGGGCGCTGGTGGAGAATGCCTTCGTCCTTCACCACAAGACGCGCGAGGTGTTCGAGGCCAAGGCCCGCCTCTTTTCCGGCGACGGCCTGCTGGACCGCTCGGCATTGGTGCGCACGCTCAAGCGCCTCTACCTCAGCTGGCGTGAGGTTGAGGCCCGGACGCCGGAGGACGGGCCCGACCAGCTCGAAGCCGGGGCGCTCCAGCGACAGCTCCAGGTCCGACGCCGCGAGTACCGCCGCTACACCGTCCAGGGCGACAATCGTGTCAAGATCATGCCCGACTCCTACGACGCCGACGTGGCGCTAGAGCCGGGCTCCGAGTCGGCCCGCTACCGGATCGGCCTGATGGAGGCCGTGATCGCGCGCGTACGCGATCTCCTCGCGGAGCACGGCGTGTCGCTGGCCCTGCTGATCGTTCCCGCTCCCACCGATGTCTGCGACGGCCACGCGGGCCTGGATCTCGCGCCTTTCCCGGACTACATGCCGTCCGGGTCCAGCGACGTGCTGGCGTACTTCGCCCGCGCACAGGGCATTCCCTACCTCGACCTGTTCCCCGTCTTTTCCCCGCGCCGAGGCCCGACATGACCTTCGATCTGAACCCGACCCAGACCCTCGCCATGGCCCTCGGAGTCCTGTACCTGGGCTCCTTCGTGATCGCCAGGGTGGCGTTCCTGCGCGACAACAACATCCCGGTGCCCGTCGTCGGCGGCATCCTCTTCGCGCTGGTGACCACGCTGCTCTACGTGCGCTGGGATGTGGGGGCCACCTTCGACATGGCGCTGAAGGGACCCCTGATGCTGGCGTTCTTCGCCAGCATCGGTTTGGGTGCGGATCTTCGGCTGCTCTCCCGCGGCGGTCCCCAGCTTCTGGTCTTTGCAGCGGTCTGCGCCCTGTACCTGATCGTCCAGGACACCCTGGGTGTGCTGGCCGCCGTGGGACTGGATCTGCACCCGCTGATCGGCCTGCTCAGTGCGTCCATCACCCTGTCGGGCGGGCACGGCACCGGCGCCGCCTACGCGCAGCAGTTCGGCGACGTACACAACCTGGCCGGGGCCATGGAGCTGGCGCTGGCCTGCGCCACGTTCGGCCTGGTGATCGGCGGGCTCCTGGGCGGGCCCATCGCCGGTCGCCTGATCCGCCGCCACGGCCTTCGGCCCCAGCCGGAAGAGCTCGTCGCTGACGACGAGCATCCGCGCGAATCCGAGGAGACGCCGATCGGTAGCGACACGCTGCTCCTCACGCTCTTCCAGTTGAGCCTGTGCCTGATCGGCGGTGGCCTGCTGGCCGACGCCTTCTCCGGTGCGTCGTTCACGTTGCCGAGCTTCGTCTGGTGCCTCTTCATCGGCGTCTTGATTCGCAACCTCGCGCCGCTCACGCCCCGGCTCACGGTGCACCGGCCGACGGTGGACGCCATGGGCTTCCTGGCTCTCTCGCTCTTCCTGGCCATGGCGCTGATGTCGCTGCGCCTGTGGGAGCTGGTGGGCCTGGCGGGGCCGCTGCTGGTGATCCTGCTGGCGCAGACCCTCGGCATGGCGGCGTTCGCCACCTTCGTGACCTTCCGGGTGATGGGGCGCCGCTACGACGCGGCGATCATGGCCGGTGGGCACTGCGGCTTCGGCATGGGCGCGACCCCCACCGCGGTCGCCAACATGGAGGCACTGACGCGGCGCTACGGCCCCTCGCCCCAGGCCTTCCTGGTGGTCCCCCTGATGGGGGCGTTCTTCATCGACTTCCTGAATGCGATCGTGATCCAGGGATTCCTGGCACTGCCGCTGTTCGGCTTCTAGGCATGCGAGCGACCTCGCGCAGTATGGGGCTCGTCGCGCTACTCCTGCTGACGGTGCAGTTCGCTTGCAGCCGCGGCCCTGACGGCGCCGTGCTGAGCGCAGATCTCCAGGGTCGGCTCGATGCGGGCTTCGAGCAGGAGCTGTTCTCCGTGCAGGGATTCCGCCGCACCGGGTCGGCCCCGTTTACCGACCTGGAATCCGGCGCGTCGGGTCTCTACGTGTACTACGACGCGGAGCTCCACTTCCTGCGCGACTACGGCCTGACATCGTGGCGGGGTCTCAACCTGGGAACCCTGGCCTTCGTGGTCGGCGCAACGGAGCAGGGCGTCCAGGGCTTCGAGGCCGGCGGCAATCGTCAGGGGGATGCTCTCAGCGTGCACGGTCGCCTGGCCTACGAGCGCGTCGACGGGGCCTGGCAGCTGGTGGACGACGTGTCGCAGCCGACGCCGACCGAGGGTGGAGCGTCCGTCACGTTGGAAGGACGCGGGCCGTTGGCGGTCATGGGCGGTGTGCGCGATCTGGTGGCGCGCGAGCCGGCCACCGAGCGCGGCACGCGCGACGCTGCGATCGTGGACGAGCTGAGGCGCGCCACGTCGCGCGTCGACCTGCGTTTCGCCCAGCTCGACGGCCGGATCACCCTGGGATCCGGCAAAGCGCCGGGCACCTACCAGGCCTTCGGCGCCGCCTTCGCGCGCTTCGCCGAGAGCCGAGGCCTGCCGCTGCACGCCTACCCCTCCGAGGGCAGCGTGGAAAACGGCTTCCGACTGCAGAACCAGCTGCTCAGCTTCGGAATCATACAGAGCGACGTGGCCGAGACGCTCTTCCAGGGATGGATCGAAGAGAACCAGCTTCCCCAGCCGGACCTGCGCTCCCTGGCCAGCCTGTGGCCGGAAGCGATCCACGTGGTGACCCTGGAGGGCTCGGGGATCCGCACCCTCGACGATCTGCGCGGACGGCGCCTGGCGCTGGGCCAGCCCGGGTCGGGCAGCCGCTTCAGCGCGTTTCGCATCGGCGCTGCCGCCGGCATCCCTCACTCAGAGCTGGAGGAGCTTCGCGAGATTCGGCTGCGGGATGCCATCGCGGACCTGGAGGAGGGCCAGATCGATGCCTTCTTCGTCACCGAAGCGGTGCCCGCGCCCTCGCTCCAGGCCCTGGCACGGCGGCGTCGAGACGTCCGTTTCGTGCCCATCGACGCGTCCATCGTCGAACAGCTCTCGCGCAGGCACTTCGCCTACTACCCGATCACGGTGCCGGCGCGCACCTACCCGGGCCAGGAGCAGCCCTTCCAGACCGTGGGCATGGCGGCGGTCCTGCTGACCAACCGCACCACGCCCGACGCCCAGGTCGAGCAGGTGCTGGAGCTGCTTCTCGACGGCGCCGGCGCCCTCTCCAAGGACTACTACCGGGCGGGCTTCATCTCGGCCGAAACGGTGCGGCTGGGCATCGCCGTTCCCCTGCACGAGGCCGCCGAGCGCTTCTACCGCGAGCGATCCGGTAGCATGGAGCAACCCAGCACGGAGGCTCCATGAGCGCCGCTGAGCAAAGCCCCCCGCGTGTCCTGATCATCGGCTCCGGATTCTCGGGCCTGTGCCTGGGCATCGCGTTGCGCCGCGCCGGAATCGAGAGCTTCGAGATCCTGGAGAAGGCGGATCGGTTGGGGGGAACCTGGCGGGACAACACCTACCCGGGCGCCGCCTGTGACCTGGCGTCGTTCGCCTACTGCTTCTCCTTCGAGCAGAAGGCCGACTGGTCGCGCAAGTGGTCTCCCCAGGAAGAGATCCTGGAGTACATGGATCACTGCGCCGACAAGTACGGCCTGCGCCCCCACCTGCGGCTCGGCTGCGAAGTGCAGGACGCCCGCTTCGACGAGGTGGAGAGCGTCTGGCGCGTGCGCACGTCCGACGGCGAGGAGCGCGTGGCGGAGGTGTTGGTCAGCGGGGTGGGACAACTCCACCACCCGTCGACCCCGAGCTTCGAGGGCTTGGAGAGCTTCGCGGGCCCCAGCTTTCATTCGGCGCGCTGGGATCACGGCCTCGATCTCCACGGAAAGCGCGTGGCGGTGGTGGGCAACGCCGCCAGTGCGATCCAGTTCATTCCGCAGATCGCGCCGCAGGCGGCCGAGCTGCGGGTCTTCCAGCGCAGCGCCAACTGGATGCTGCCCCGCAACGACCGGGCCTACGGAAGCTGGGAGAAGCGGCTGTACCGCTGGATCCCGGGGCTGGCCCGGCTCTACCGCTGGCGGATCTGGCTGCGTCAGGAGCTGATGTATCCGGTCTTCCTCGGCAACCGCCGCGCGCAGAAGGCGGTTCGCAAAGCCGCCACTGAGTACATGGAACAGCACATCGAGGATCCGGACCTGAAGCGCGCGCTCATTCCGGACTACCCGCCCGGAGGCAAGCGCATCCTGATCGCCGACGACTACTACCCGGCGCTGGCGCGTCCCAACGTGCACGTGGTCACCGACGACATCGAGCGTTTCGTTCCGGAGGGGATCGTCACCTCCGACGGAAAGACCCACAGCGCGGATGTGGTGATCTTCGCCACCGGCTTCGCCACCACTTCCTTCCTGGCTCCCATGAAGATCGCCGGACGCGGCTCGCGGACATTGGACGACGCCTGGGCCGACGGAGCGCGGGCGTACCTGGGCCTGACCGCCGCCGGCTTCCCCAACTTCTTCATGATGTACGGCCCCAACACCAACCTCGGCCACAACTCGATCATCTTCATGATCGAGTGCCAGGCCCGCTACATCCTGGAGTGCGTCAGGGCCCTGCAGGAACGGCAGCTGGCGTCCCTGGACGTGAAGGCCGAGGTCATGGACGCCTTCGACGACACGCTGCAGGCGGAGCTGGGCCGGACCGTCTGGGCTCGCACCGAGGCCAGCTGGTACAAGAACCGGGCCGGCCGCATCACGAACAACTGGTCGGGTACCACGACCCGCTACTGGTGGCGCACGCGTCACGTGGACTGGGACGACTTCGACTGCCGGCCGCAGCGCGGGGCGTCTGCGACCGAGCGGGTCTAGGTGTCCGGGCGGGTCGGCCGCTTCGCTCCGGCCGGCGCCGTGGCTCTGATCATGGGCGCGCTGGCGCTGCTGCTGGACCACGGGCGTGACCTGGGCGTGGACGCATCGGCGCTGAAGGCGACCGGCTACCTCTACTTCGCGCTGCTCGTCGCGGCGCCGCTCCTGATCTACCCGCTCGCGTGGCTGCGAGGAGAGCCGGCGCGCTGGCGAGTCGCGTTGTCGCTGCTCCCGGGCCTGTTGTGGTGGTCGACGGAGTTGGCTCTCCGGCTCCAAGGCCACAGCCTGCCGGAGGCGCTGTGGCTGGCTACGTCGCCGTTCAACGCGTTCCATCTGGCGGGGACGCTGTGGGCCGTGGCCTTGGCGGACGCCGGCTGCCGTCTGGTCGCCCGCCGGCGCCTGCCCGGCCGCAGGCGCGTGATCGCCGCCGTGGTCGCGCTGCTGCTGGCGCCCGTGCTGGCTGTGGCCAGCTTTCCGGTTCACCTGCACGGGTATCGGATCCTCTTCCAGCCCGGGCTGCTTCCCCGTCCGGAGTCGTTGCCGGGGCCGCTGCCCGACGGCGATCCGCCGCGTGTGCGCTCCGTCGAGCGTCCGCCCAACGTGATCTTCATCCTCTCCGACGACCACCGCTGGGACGCCGCCGGCTTCGAGGGTCACCCGTTCATCGAGACACCCGCTCTGGATCGGCTGGCTGCAGAGGGAGTGCGCTTTACCCGTGCCTTCGTGACGTCGTCCCTGTGCAGCCCGTCCCGGGCCAGCTTCCTCACCGGCACCACGCCCCATCGCCACGGCGTGTGGAACAACTTCACGCCCTGGTCCGACGAGAATCGCACCTTCCTGGAGTACCTGGGTCGCGCCGGCTACCGAACGGCGTTCATCGGGAAATGGCACATGCCCGGGAATCTCCCAGTGCTGCGCGGGGTGGATCACTTCGTCACGTTCACCCACGTGGAAGGGCAGGGGACCTACCGCGACTGTCCCCTGGTCGTGGACGGTCGACAGGAGCGCTCGCGCAAGTCCTACCTGGCGGAGGAGCTGACCGACCGCGCGTTGTCCTGGATCGAGGCCAACCGGGATGCGCCCTTCGCGCTGTACCTCTCCCACAAGAACGTGCACGCGCCCTTCACGCCGGACAGCCCGGAGGCGGGAGCCTACGCGCAGGAGCCCGTCGCGCTTCCCTCGGAGGCCCACGCCTGGTCGCACATGACCGGCGCTCAGTATGTGCACCTCAACCCGCAGCCCTTGGACGTCTCCCTGCGGCGTTACGGTGAGGCCGTCGCGTCGTTGGATCGCCAGGTCGGACGCGTATTGGACGCCCTGGACGACTGGGGCCTGACCCGCGACACCTTCGTCGTCTACACCAGCGACAACGGCTACCTGTGGGGCGAGCACGGGCTGGTGGACAAACGCTGGGCCTACGAGGAATCGATGCGGGTTCCCTTCCTGGTGCGCCATCCCGGCGGGGGCCACGCGCCGGCCGGCGCCATCGACCGACTGATCCTGAATGTGGATGTCGCGCCCACGCTTCTGGACCTGGCGGGGCTGGTGCAACCCGACTGGATGCAGGGCAGCAGTCTGCTGCCGTTGCTGCGGGATCCGGACAGCGCCTGGCGCGACGCCGTCTACTACACCTACTTCTTCGAGCCTCCGTACCCGACGCCGACCCAGGAAGCCGTGCGCACCGATCGGCACAAGCTGGTCGTGTACGAGGGTCGGCCGCCCCAGCTCTTCGACCTTGCGCACGATCCCGGGGAATACGAGAATCGCATCGACGATTCCGCGCTGGCGGCCACGCGGCTCGCGCTGGAGGAGCGTCTCGAGGCTCAGCGGCGCGCCGTGCGTCCGACACATACCCTCTCGCGATGAGCGAGCCGGGCTCCAGCCGCAGGGCCCTGACCTTCATCTTCATCACGGTCCTGATCGACATGATCGGGTTCGGGATCATCATCCCGGTGATGCCCGAGCTGATCATGGAGCTGACCGGCGAGGGCCTGAGCCGCGCCGCGCTGTACGGCGGCTGGCTGCTCTTCCTCTACGCCCTGATGCAGTTCTTCTTCGCTCCCATCATCGGAAACCTGTCCGACCGCTTCGGCCGCCGGCCGGTGCTGATCTTCTCCCTGATCGCGTTCGGTTTCGACTACCTGCTGATGGGGCTCGCTCCGACCATCGCCTGGCTGTTCGTGGGTCGCTTCGTGGCGGGGATCGCGGGCGCCACGCACTCCACGGCGAACGCCTACATCGCCGACGTGAGCCCGCCGGAGCAGCGCGCCCAGAATTTTGGTCTGATCGGCGCCGCCTTCGGGCTCGGCTTCATCCTCGGTCCGGTGATCGGAGGCCTGCTCGGCGAGTACGGCCCTCGCGTGCCGTTCTTCGCGGCGTCGGCGCTGGCGCTGTGCAACGCTGCCTACGGCCTGCTCATCCTGCCGGAGACCTTGCCCGCCGCGGAGCGACGCCCGTTCGACCCGCGACGCGCAAATCCCGTTGGCGCCCTGGCCCAGATGCGTCGCTATCCGGTGATCGTGGGCCTGTTTGGCGCGTTCGTCCTTTACATGATCGCCCACGACGCCAACCCAGCCACCTGGTCCTACTACACGATGCTCAAGTTCGGCTGGACCGAACGCGAGGTCGGCTACTCCCTCGGCTTCGTCGGCCTCGGAGTGGCTCTGGTGCAGGGCTTCCTGATTCGCGCGGCGCTCCCGCGCATCGGTGAGCTGCGGGCCGTGTACTTTGGTTTCGCGCTCATGAGCCTGGCCTTCGTTGGATTCGCCTACGCCACCGCCGGCTGGATGATGTACGCATTCATCGTGCCCTTCTCGGTGGGCGGGCTGGCGACGCCTGCGCTGCGCGGGATCATGTCGAATCGGGTCCCCGCCAATGCCCAGGGCGAGCTGCAGGGCGCCATCGCCAGCGTGATGAGCCTGACGGCCATCGTGGCGCCGCTCTTCATGGCGCAGCTGTTCGGCTACTTCACCTCGGATGCTGCGCCGCTCTACTTCCCGGGGGCGCCCTTCCTGACCGCCGGCGTGCTGCTTGCGGGCAGTATCGCCGTCTTTGCGCGCGTCATGTCCAACGCGGGCGTGCCGTCCCAGGCCTCGAAGTGAGTTCGGATCAGAGCCGGTAGCCCGCCTCGTCGTGGAGGGCCAGATCGAGTCCCTGGCTCTCCTGCTGACCTGCCACGCGTAGCCCGACCGTCGCGTCCACGGCCTTCAGGATCGCCCAGGTCGCTGCGGCGGTGTAGGCCGCGACGCCGAGGCCCGCTCCCAGCTGCACGGCGAACTGGCGTCCGATGGCCAGGTCGCCCTGGTTCCCGCCCAGGGAGCCTGCTGCAAAGAAGGCCACCAGCACGGTTCCGATGAAGCCGCCCACGCCGTGCACGCCGAAGACGTCGAGGGAGTCGTCGTAGCGCAACGCTCGCTTGATCGTCGTGGCGGCCAGGAAGCAGAGGGAGCCGGAGGCGCCTCCGATCACGAGTCCGCCGATCGGCCCGATGAAGCCCGACGCCGGCGTCACCGCCGCCAGGCCCGAGATGGCCCCCGTGGCGAAGCCGAGCAGGCTGGGCTTGCCGTGCTTGACCCACTCGATGCACATCCAGACGAAGCCCGCCGTCGACGCCGAGATGTGGGTGACGGTGATGGCCATCGCCGCGTCGCCGTTGGCCGACAGCGCGCTGCCGCCGTTGAAGCCGAACCAGCCCACCCAGAGCATTGCGGTTCCGGTGGCGGTCATGGTCATGTTGTGGGGGATGAACGCGCCGCCCGGGTAGCCGTAGCGAGGTCCGATCACGATGCACGCCACCAGTGCCGCCACGCCCGCCGTGATGTGGACGACGATCCCCCCGGCGAAGTCGAAGACGCCCAGGTCGGCGAGGAAGGCGCCGTCGCCGCCCCACACCATGTGACAGACGGGGATGTACACGACGAACAGCCAGATCGCCGAGAACCAGAGCACCGCCGAGAAGCGCATGCGCTCGGCGAACGCGCCCACCACCAGGCCCGGCGTGATGATCGCGAAGGTCATCTGGAACGAGAAGAACAGCACCTCGGGGATCGAGCCCGACAGCGTGGATCCGTCCACGCCGAGCAGGAAGGCCTTGGAGAGCCCGCCCACGAACGACGCCAGGCCGACCTGGCCGGCCTGCATGCCGGTGGTGTCGAAGGCCATGCTGTAGCCGCAGACCAGCCAGAGCAGGGTCACCAGTCCGGTCAGCGCGAAGCACTGCATCAGGACCGACAGCACGTTCTTCGTGCGTACCAGGCCGCCGTAGAAGAGCGCGAGGCCCGGGATCGTCATGAAGAGCACGAGTGCGGTCGAGATCAGGATCCAGGCGGTGTCGCCGCTGTTCGGACCGGCTTCCGGCATGGCTTCCTCCTTCTGGCGGCTGCTAGCGCCACACGAGCACGGCCCTTCTACCATGCCGGGTGTGGTGATTCCTAGCGGCACCGCCCGAGAGCGCGGCGCCCCGTGGGGGGGTGGGTACACTGAGTCCCGTGCGGGTGCTGCCCCAGGAAATCGCCCCGATCCGGAGTGACGAGGCCGCGGCGTGGAGCCGCTGAGCCGCGCGCGCGCCGTGCTACTGCGGCGCTGGGTCCCCAACGTGTGGATCGTGGGCTTCCCCAAGAGCGGAACCACCGCGCTGTGGCAGATCCTCCATCAGCACCTGTCGCTCCAGCCGGCCTACCGCAAGACCGGCGGCCTGCTCAAGGAGGCCGTACGTCCTCTACCCCAAGAAGCACTGGCAGACGCCGTCGGTTCCCCAGCAGCCTCGTTCGCTGGCGGGCTGTCTGGGCGAGTCGGCACGGCTCTTCCTACGCCGGCCCTGGCCCGGCTACGGGCTGCTGCCGCGCTTCCGTCTGGAGTCCAGCCCGGACTACATCTACGAGCCCGACGCGCCGCGCATCATCCGCTCGCTGGATCCCAACGCGCGGATCTTCATCTGCTTGAGCGAGTCCGTTTCGCAGATCCTGTCGCTCTACAAGCACTGGACCCGGATCGGGCTCCACCAGGGTCGCATCGAGTTCAGCCTGGACGACGTGGCCCGCAGCGGAATCCCCCACCGGGCGCGTTTCGAAATGGACCGCGCGGTGGCCCGCTACCTGGAGCACTTCGAACCCGCGGCTATCCGCTTCGTCCTCTTCGAGCGCTTCGCCCGCGACAACGCGGGCACCCCCCGGGACATCGTGCGCTGGCTGGGGCTCCGCGAGGTTGAGTTCCAGCTGCCGCCCTCGGAGCCCAGCGACACCGTCCTGGATCTGGCGCCGGACTTTCGCCAGCGCGCCCAGGAGCACTTCCGGCCCCAGGTGGAGGCCCTGGCCCGGATGACGGGCCTGGATCTCAAGGAGGCCTGGGGGTACTAGGCCCACTTCCAGGCCTGGCGAATCAGGATGCGGCGTGCTTCTCAGGCCGGCTCGCCGGAGCTCTCGCGCCAGTCGGCGGTGAGTGCGGAGATGCCGTCCGGCAGGTCGAGGATCTGGTCCCAGTCCGCCTCGCAGCCCAGCCGGGATGCGGCGTTGCGGCGCGTGCTGATGACCGCCTCCTCCAGGTTGCTGCTGGACGGATCCGCCAGGGCCAGGTCGTTCACCAGGAAATCGCGGAAGCGGCTGGGGATCTCGTGGAAGCTCCCCAGCGCGCCGGCCATGGAGCGCCAGTGATGGGCGACGGCCGACATGTCCAGGTCGCCGTCTTCGTGGACGACATCGTTCAGCATGGCCACGGCCTTGGCGTTCACGCCGACCCGGCTGAAGAGGTCGTGCATGGCATCGCGCGGGTTCGGGTAGGAGCGGCCCACGCAGAGCTCGATGAAGCGCTGTACCCGGTCGGGCGTCAGGCCATCGGGCAGGCAGAGCCGCCCCTCGTCGTCGATGCTGACGCCCTGGGCCACGAAGGTGCCCATGGCCTTGCCGACCAGTCGGTTCAGGATCTTCACTGTGGCGCGTGGCCTCACCCCATGTGAGCTGGGGTACTCAAGGTAGCCCTGCTCGAGCGGGATGGCGTGTGATCGTGCGGAGCGGTACCCACAGGTGCATGCCGGTTCGGTTGGACGCGGCCTTGGCCGCCGAGGATCGGGGCTCCGCCGCCCGCGTAGCGCGGGCGGTGGGTCTCCTGGCGGTCCTCACCATCGTGGGGACGCTCGGCTTTGCGTGGGTCGAGGACCTGGCGCGCCTCGCTACCCTCGCCCAGAGTTCCGAGTTCTCGGAGGCATCGACATGAGGAACAGCGAGATCCGTCAGACCATCCTGGACGACCACGCGGCCCTGCGCGGCTTGTTCGCCAGCCTGCGAGACCTGCTTCGCAGCGAGGGCGGTGGGGCGGAGCGCGAGCCGGCGGTGCGCAGCCTGGGCGCGGCCCTGCGCGAGCGCTTCTTGACCCATCTGGACCTGGAGGATCGCTACCTGGTGCCGGCCCTGCGCGAGGTCGACGCCTGGGGCGAGGAGCGGGCCAAGCGGGTCAGCCAGGAGCACACCGAGCAGCGCGCGCGCCTGGATCGGCTGCTCACGCATCTGCAGGACCCGGCTCGGCCCCTGGCCGACCTGATCGGAGAGCTGGACGTCCTGCTCCGCGATCTTCTCGAGGACATGACCCACGAGGAGGCGACGGTGCTTCACGAAGACCTGCTGCGCGACGACCCGATCGCCGTCAACGTCGAGGCCGGCTGAGGGTGAGCAAGCCCCGCGCCCTCGCGCTGGGGATCGGCATCGCAGGCGCCGCGTGCGCGCTCGGAGCAGCCTCATCGTCCGGCGTTGCGGCCTGGCTTCTGGCCTGGGCGGCGCTCTCCTGCTTCGTGGTGGCGTGGGCCTACGCCGCCAATCGCCCCGGGGTCTTCGGCAAGCGGGAGGACGGGCGGGTCCGGCTCGCGAACCAGCTGCTGCTGCTTCCCTATCTGACGGCCTTCCACGCCGCCTGCTGGCTCATCCGCGTGCTGCGTCCCCTGCCCCCGGTCGACGAGGTGACGTCGGGCGTCTACGTAGGCGGCCGCTTGCGCGAGTCCGCCATCCCGCCCGACGTCGAGTTGGTGCTCGACCTGGTGGCCGAGTTTCCCGGGGCCCGAGCGGTGCGGAGCCGGCCCGGCTACCGCTGCCTGCCCGTCCTCGACGGCCACCATCCCCGCAGCCTGGAGTCCTTCCTCGGCCGCACCGAGGAGGCGGCGGCGGCGCCGGGCGGCGTGCTGATCCACTGCGAGTCGGGAGTGGGCCGCGCCCCGACGGCGGCTGCCGTGCTCCTGGTGGCGCGGGGCCTGGTGCCGGACCCGGCTTCCGCGGTGGAGTTGATGGCCAAGCACCGACCGCAGATCCATCCCACGCGCTCCGACTGGGACTTCATGGAGCGCGCCGTCGCGCGTCTGAGCTAGGAGCCGGACACACCCAGCCGCTCGAGCAGCGCGTCGCGGATCGAGCGCTTGAGGATCTTGCCCGAGGCGTTGCGGGGCAGGGACTCTCCGCTGACGTCCAGCCGCGAGGGGATCTTGAAGGCGGCCAGGCGCTCACGCAGGAAGCGCTGCAGCTCGTCCGGGTCGATGCGCTCGCCGGGCTTGGGAACCACGGCGCAGGCCACCTCCTCGCCCAGGCGTTCGTGGGGGATGCCGAAGACCGCGGCCTCGTAGACGGCCGGGTGCTCGTAGATGGCCGCCTCCACCTCGGCGCAGTAGATGTTCTCGCCGCCGCGCAGCACCATGTCCTTCGCGCGGTCCTCCACGTAGACGAAGCCTTCCTCGTCGATGCGCCCGATGTCGCCGCTGCGCAGCCAGCCGTCCACGATCGTCTCGGCCGTCGCCTCGGGTTTGTTCCAGTAGCCGCGGATCAGGTTGGGTCCGCGGAACTGGATCTCGCCCACCTCGCCGGTCGGAAGCGCGCGCCCGTCGCCGTCGGCGATGCGGATCTGCATGGTGGGAATGGTGCGGCCGGCGCTGCGCGGCTTGCGCAGGTAGTCGTCGCCCGAGTTCTGGGGGCCGTAGGCGTTGGTTTCGGTCATGCCGTAGCCGATGCCGGGCCGGCCCCGGGCGAAGGACTTCTCGACCCGGTTCACCAGCTCCGGCGGGGCTGGGGCTCCGCCGCCGCCGACGCTGGCCAGGCTGGTGGTGTCCCGGCGCGCGAAGTCCGGCGACTCCAGCAGGTCCCACGACATGGTGGGCACGCCCACGAACTGGGTGATCCGCTCGCGCTCGATCAGCTCCAGCGCCCGTTCCGGATTCCACTTGTACATCATGACCAGCCTGTAGCCCCCGGCGAAGCAGGAGAGCATCACCGCCACCAGGCCGGTCACGTGGAAGAGCGGCACCACGAGGATGAAGCTCGTCGGGAAGGGGTGCTCCTCCTTGGGCGGCTGCACCATCACGTTGGCCGCCGTGCGGCAGGCGAAGGAGAGCAGGGCCGAGAGCACGGCGCGGTGGCTCGAGACTGCGCCCTTGGGGTGCCCGGTGGTGCCGGAGGTGTAGAGGATGATCGCGTCGTCGTCGGGCGCGATCTCCAGTGCCGGAAGTGGCGTTCCGAGAACCAGCGCATCATCCCACGCGTCGAAGCGGGGCGTCAGTCCGCCCTCGGGGCGCACCTCGATGCCGTGGATTCCGAGCCGGTCCATGGCGGGCCGCGCGCGCTCGGCGCGCTCGGGGTCGGCGATGACCACGGCCGGGCGCGAGTCCTCCAGGCCGTAGGCCATCTCCTCGGTGGTCCACCAGGCGTTGAGGCACACCGCGATGGCTCCGATCGACGTGGCGGCGGCGAAGGAGACCACGTACTCCGGGTAGTTGCGCATGGCGATGGCCACGCGATCGCCGGGTCGCACGCCGTAGCGCTCCACCAGCGCCGCACCCAGCGCGTCCACCCGCTCCATCACCTGCTCGAAGGTCCAGCGCTCGTCCTCGTAGACCAGGAAGACCGCATCGCCGCGACCGCGCGCGGTGTCGAAGAGCTGGCGCAGCGAGGGCGGCGTGTTCTTGAAGACCTTGTAGGGGCGGCCCTCGAGTGTCGCGTCGGTCAACTCGAAGCGGGCGCCGGGTGCCGTCAGCTCTTCGATGGCCCGGTCCCACGTCTTCGGCTCAGTCATGCTCGGCTCCCTGGAGATGGCTCTTGGCCAGCGCCTCGACCGTCTCGGAGAACTCGCGAACGGTGCGCTGTAGGATGTCCGACACGGCCTCGATGGACTCGATGCGCCCGGCCACCTGCCCCGACAAGGCTACGCCGTTCTCGAGCAGCCCGCCGAAGTAGACGTCGCGCTGCCCGGCGGCGAGCTCGGCCATGGGGTTGCCCTCGCCGCGTTCCAGGCGCTCGGTTCGCTCGGTGCGCAGCGCGCGCAGGGCGGGGCCGCGCTCCGGGCGCAGGAACACCGTCCCCGTCTCCTGCGCCGCGACGATGGCCTGCTTCCAGGCGTCGTGAACCGGCGACTCCGCGGCCGAGACCATGCGCGTCCCCATCTGGACGCCTTCGGCGCCCAGGGCGAAGGCGGCCGCCATGGAGGCGCCGTCGCAGATGCCGCCGGCCGCGATGATCGGGACGTCCACCTTGGAGCGGACCAGGGGCAGCAGCACCAGGGTGGAGACCTCGCGGGGGTTCTTGAA
>CAMYOO010000060.1 GCA_947260035.1 uncultured delta proteobacterium | reverse complement strand
CTGGACGCCACGAACACCGAGGGCAGGCCGCGCCCCTCCAGGTCCGTCGTGTCGTGCACACTGCACGACGTGCAGGAGCCTCAATCGGCCAGGGCTTCGATCACCGCATCGCAGCGGGTGGCGATCTCCTGGCGCAGATCCAGCGGCGCCACGCGCGTGAAGGTGGGCTTGCGGAAGCGCTCCACCGTCGCCCCCGCCGACTCCAACCGCTCCTGGAGCCGGTTCAGGAACACGTCGCCCCGGGCCTTGCTGATGTCCAGCAGCCCCAGTCTGGCGCCGGGGAGACCGCGCAGCCGCGCGCTGCGCTCGCGCTGAACCGGCGCCCGCTCGCCGGTGGGATCAAGAAGGATGCGCGTCGAATCCATGGCTACTCACCCACCTCCACGGTGACCGGCGAGCTGCCCATCTCGCCGCTGGCCGGCCACCCGCCGATGATGGCCGAGAAGAGGCCCGCATGCCCGCCGGCGTGCACGATCAAGAGCCCGCCCTCGCGGAACTTGGGAAGCGTGGCGCCGGCCAGGGCCTCGGGCATGCCCTCGGCGATGCCGCCGGCGCCGCGCACGAAGTCGCGACCCTCCAGCATCAGCCGCGCGGCCAGCTCCTCGTGCAGGCGCTTGCGGGACCAGCCGGCCTCCCGGAACACCCGCGCGTGCTCCGGCGAGATCACCAGCATGGTGTCGGTGGCGATGGGGAACTTCGGATGGGTGACGCTGCGCAGGCAGGCCGCCAGGCTGGTGGCCAGGGACTCGGGCTCGCGCGAGAGCTGATCCAGCACGCCCTGCACACCGCCCGCCGCGAACAGGGTGACCGCCGACTTCCCGGCCGGCACACCGCGCTCCACCGAGAGCGGCTCCCAGGGCGAGCCCTCCTCGTCCTCGGCGAAGCAGAAGCTGTACTTGCCCGGGTTGCCCAGGGTGGCGCGGTCCACGCCGCCGGGCGCACCGCCGCCCACGTTGCGCACCACCAGCTGCAGCGCACGGCCGATGGTTGCGTTGGCCCGGTTCCCCTGACCCAGAGCGTTGATGCCGGAATTCATCCCGATGGCGCGCGCGACCGGGCCGTTCACCAGGACCAGCGGCCCCGAGAACCAGGTGGTGGCCAACAGGCCGTGCATGCAGAAGGCATCCAGGCAAGACGCCTCGACGGCGGCCAGCACCACCGGCATGTACTCGGGCCGACAGCCCGCCAGCACGGCGTTGATGGCCACCTTCTCCACGCTGCAGGGCGCCAGGTCCGGCGGGACCAGGCCCACCACCTCGTCGGGCGTGCGCCGGGTTCCGCCCAGCATGCGAATCACGCGCTCGGGGGTGGGCGGCACCACGGGCAGGCCGTCGCTCCAGCCGCGATCGAAGGCGGCCTCGATGGGATCCTCGGCCTCGCCCAGCTCGACGCGCCGCGCGTGCAGCCGCTCGCCGCCGAAGCGCGCCTCCAGCGCCTCGGCAACGCCGGGCTCCACGCTGCGCGAGCCGCAGCCGGGGCGCCAGGGCGGAAGCGCCTCGCCCAGGGGCGCGACGCCGGTCAGCGCCTCCCACTCCTCGCGCACCCAGCCCACCGCGCGCTCCACCTCGCGCCCGTCTTCGAATCGCAACAGCGTGGGCACCGCCTCGATGCGATGGCGCCAGGCGTGCTCCAGCTCGGTGTCGTCGCAGCGGCACGTCAGACCCTCGGGGAAGGTCGGGTCATCCTGGGTGTAGACCGTCAGCGCAGCGCCGGCGTGCTCCAACTCGGCCAGGACCGGCGCCACCAGGGTGCAGGTGGGGCAGTCGCGCTTGACGAAGGCGACGATGCCGTCGGACGGCGAGGCGAGGATGCCGTCGCGCGGCGTCACCCCTTGATCCAGCGCAGGCAGTCCGCCTTCTCCAGGATCGGATCCAGCGCGGACGTGTCGCCGAGGTCCGCATAGCGCTTGCGCAGCGCGGCCAGCGAGCGCGCGTGGTACTTCTGCGGCTTCTGCGTCCAGGTGCCCGAGGCCAGCTCTACGCTGAACTCCTCGTCGCCAGCGGCGAGGGCGCGCGCGTTGGCGTCGGACCAGGGCAGGAACAAGCCGCCCACCTGCTCGCGCAGCAGCGGCATCAGCGTAGGCTCCAGGTCGTCCCAAGCCTGGAAGGGCCCCTCGGCCTTGGGATCCAGCATGCGCTCCACCCAGGACACCACACGCGGCGCGCGATCGCGCAGGATTCCCCCGGCGGTCGGGTCGGTCCAGGCCGAGTACACCTGGCCCCAGAGGCCGAAGTCGCCGAACGCGGGACGGCCGCCGAACAGGAACGGGCGCTCGGCCAGGTGCGCGTCCAGCAGGGCGACGCCGTCCGCGAAGGACTTCTCGATCTGGGGCGCGGTCTGCTCGTTGGAGCCCACGAACCAGACGCGCTGGGTCATGCGCCCCACGATCATGGCCGTGGCGCCTGCGAGCGCCTCGCCCTCGGCATCGGGCGCCATCATCGCCGCCAGCCGCTTTCCCGCCGACTGCTGATCCGCCGGGCGGGCCCAGCGCAGGTGGAACATCCACTTGTTGCCCCACTCGTCGCCGAACTCCTCCAGCAGGGCCGAGACGAAGGCCAGAGCCGGGTCGGGCGGGTGGATCGAAGGCTCCGGGAAGCGCGCCTCCATGATCTCCAGGATGGGGGTCGAGTCCTGGAGCCCCTCGTCTTCGGGCGTGGCCACGGCCGGAACCAGGGGCAGCTTCGCGTACTTCTGGAACTCGGCCTGGGTGGCGGGGCTGCGGACGATCCACTCGTGCGGGATGCCCTTGTAGCGGAAGTAGGAGCGAACCTTGACGGAATAGGGAGAGATTTCGGCGCCGAAGATGCGATAGGGGGTGCTCATGGGAGGCAGTATACCCGGGGGACGGCCCTCCCTGCCCGCCGCCGGGCGGGTGCTATCCTGCCCCACCATGAGTCTCGATGACACGACCCGCAGTCAGATCGACGGCCTGATCCAGGACAACCGCGTGATGCTCTTCATGAAGGGCCAACGCGGCGCACCGCAGTGCGGCTTCTCGGCCCAGGTCACGCAGGTTCTGGACAGCCTGCTCTCCGATTACTCCACCTTCGACGTGCTCTCCGACGGGGGCGTTCGCGAAGGCCTCAAGGCCTACTCCAACTGGCCCACGATTCCCCAGCTCTATGTGGGCGGCGAGTTCCTGGGCGGCTGCGACATCGTGCTGGAGCTGTTCGCCTCGGGCGACCTGCACGAGAAGCTGGGAGTTGAGCGCCCGGAGGCCGTGGAGCCGCCGGACATCACGGTGACCGACAAGGCCGCGGAGGAGCTGGGTCGCATCGCCGCCGAGCGGCCGGGTCAGACGCTGCACCTGCAGGTCGACGCGAGCTTCGAGCACGGGCTCTTCTTCGGGCCGGACGCGCCGGGCGAGCTGCGCGTGAGGGTCGGCGGCATCGAGATCGCGATGGATCCGCTCAGCGCCGGGCGCGCCGAGGGACTGACCATCGACCTGGTCGAGACCGATCGCGGCGCCGGCTTCCACATCCAGAACCCCAACGCGCCGACGGCTGTCGAGCAGCTGGCCGTGGCGGACCTGAAGGCCATGCTGGACCGCGGCGACGAGTTCATCTTCCTCGACGTGCGCACTCCCGAGGAGCGCGAGACGGCGCGCATCCAGGGCGCGCAGCTGCTGGATCCCGAGACGGCGCAGACCGTGGAGAAGATGGACCGCGACACGGTCCTGGTGCTGCACTGCCACCACGGCGGACGCAGTCAGCAGGCGGCCGAGCACTTCGCGGCCCTGGGCTTCACCCGCGTCTTCAACGTGGTGGGCGGGATCGACGCCTGGAGCCAGCAGATCGATTCCGCGGTCCCCCGGTACTAGCGCGAACATGTCCCTGAAGATCCTCTCGGCCGGCGGCGACGAAGTGGCGGTCGAGATGCGCCAGGCCATCGCGGAAGCGCTGCCGGGCGCGCAGATCGAGGTGAACCCCCAGGGCGCCGGCCACTTCGTGGTGCGCGTCGTGTCCGAGGCCTTCGAAGGCAAGGGCCCGGTGCAGCGCCAGCAGCTGGTCTACGGCGCCATCGCCCGCTTCATGAGCGGCGACACCGCCCCGGTTCACGCCATCGACCGCATGGAGACGCAGACGCCGTGAGCGCCGACGGGCTCGCCCTGCTGTCCCTGCTGCTGATGGTCGGAGGCTGGGCGACCTGGTGGCGGCGCATCCAGCGGGTGGACGTTCCGCTCAACCCCTGGGCCCACTACGCGGTGATGGGGGCGTCGTTGCTGGCGGCCCTTGCTGCGCTGGGCGCCGGACTGGGCGCCACCAGCACGGTGGCGGCGCTGCTGGGCCTGCTGGGCTCCGGCATGTTCCTGGGGTTGCACACGATCAGCCGCATGCCGGATCGGCCGCCCGCGGCGGGCGTCGGCAGTGCAGCCCCGGACTTCACCGCCCTGGATGCAGAGGGCGAAGCCTTCCGCCTGAGCGCGCTGCGCGGCAAGCCCGTCCTGCTCAAGTTCTTCCGCGGCCACTGGTGACCTTACTGTGTCGCTGAGTTGCAGCGATGGGAGGCTCTGGGTTCGGACTTCGCGGCGCTCGGCTTGCAGATGCTGGCCATCAGCCCCGACACCGTGGAGGAGACCGCCGGGCTGCAGCGGAAGGTGGCGGGCGTGCGGCTGCTGGCGGACCCGGAGCTCCAGGTGATCGACGCCTACGGCGTGCGCCACCCCAACGGCCTGGCGGCGACCCCGGGCAAGCGCGGCATCCGCCGGCCCCTGGCCATTCCCACTACATTCCTGATCGACGCCGACGGCGTCGTGCGCTGGATCGACCAGGCCGAGGACTATCGGGTGCGCTCGGACGCGGCGCGCGTGCTCGGAGCCATCGGCCCCCTGCTGGCCGGCGCCTAGAAGAGAGGACCCCCATGCACCGACGGTTCGACGGCAAGAGCGTGCTGGTCACCGGAGCCTCTCAGGCCCAGGGCATCGGCGCCTGCGCGGCGCGGCGCTTTGCGGCCGAGGGCGCCCGCGTGGCCGTGGCGGCCCGCAGCGCCGACGGCCTTGAAGCCGTCGTCGAGGAGATCCGCCGGGCGGGCGGTGAGGCGCGCGCCTTCCCCGCCGACGTGAGCGACCTGAAGGCCTGCGAGGCGCTGATTCGCGACGTAGTCGCCGCCCACGACGGGCTGGACGTGCTGGTGAACAACGCCGGCTTCAACGCCCGCGGCGAAGTGGAGGACATGCCCTGGAGCGAGCTGGCCGCGGTCATCCAGGTCAACCTGCTGGCGCCGGTGGTGCTGACGCGCTGCGCCCTGCCCCAGCTGCGCGAGCGCTGCGGCGCCGTGGTGCAGGTCGCCTCCATCGCCGGACAGATCCCGCTGGAGAGCGAAGCCGCCTACTCCGCTTCGAAGATCGGGCTGCGGACCTTCAGCTTCGCGCTGCGCGAGGAGCTGGAGGGGACCGGCGTGAGGGTCTCGGTGCTGTCGCCGGGTCCGGTGTCCACGGGCTTCATCCTCGACGACCTGGACAAGGTGCCGGACCTGGTCTTCGCCCAGCCCATGTCGAGCCCCGAGCGCATTGCCGACGCAGTGCTGGACTGCGCCGTCGACGGCCCCCGCGAGCGCAGCATCCCCGCCCGCAGCAGCTTCATGGCCCGCGCCGGCGCCCTCTTCCCCAGCCTGCGCCACGCCGTCACCCCGCTCCTCGAAAAGCAAGGCCGCACCGCCAAAGCCGCCTGGCGCGAACGTGCAAAGAGGGACGTTCCTGCATAACTGCACGCAGTACCACTCCTGCACGGAGGGACGTTCCTGCGTAACTGCACGCAGTACCACTCCTGGCGAGGAGTGGTACTCGGTGCAGTTTTGCAGGAACGTCCCCCTTTGCAGTCAGCTTTCGTCGACTTCGTAGCTGGTGATGGCCAGGGTCATCTGACCGTCGCTGGCCTGCCCCAGGGTGCCCTGCGCGGTGACCGTCTTGCCGGTGTGTGCGCGCAGCTTGTCGGCGGTGGCCGGCGGCGCGATCACGAAGCGGCCGCCGTCTTGAGCCACGATGGCGACGGTGCCGGACATTCCGCCTTCGACGGTGCCCTTCACCGTGACGGGCTCTCCGTCCGCATGGACGGTTGCGGGCAGTGCAACGCAGGCCATGGCCGCGAAGAGCGCCAGGGCCACCAGACGGCGAGTACGAGTTGCAACGAACGACATGGAATCCCTCCTGCTGAACACTCCCCGACCGCCCGGCGGGCTCGCGCCCACGGCCGGAGAGTGGCGCGGAGGGTGTCGCTCGCGCCGTGCGCCCAGTCACAGTCCCGAGGGGGTCAGCGCAGGGAAGCGTCCGCGGACCTTTCGGCGATGGCCAGGGCGCGGCGCGCCAGCCGGCCGGTCTGCTCGCCGGCGCGCTCGAAGCCCTGGCCCACGGTCTTGCCCATCTGGAAGCGCGCGTAGATGCCCTCGGTGATGACCGCCAGCTTGTAGAGCGCCAGGACGCGGTAGAAGTCAATCCGCTCCAGGTCGCGGCCGCTCCTGCGCGCGTAGGCCTCACAGAGCTCGTCGCGAGTGACGAAGCCGGGCTGCGCGGTGAGCGCGTCGTGGAG
This sequence comes from uncultured delta proteobacterium, assembly GCA_947260035.1. Lineage (GTDB taxonomy): Bacteria > Myxococcota_A > UBA9160 > UBA9160 > JAFDET01 > JAFDET01. The sequence continues at coordinate 7,289 of CAMYOO010000060.1, read as the reverse complement.
GGCCGAAGGCTCGTCGCCGGCCTCGGCCCAGTAGATGAGCGTGTATCCCAGATCCGCCAGGGGATCGCCCAGGGTCGCCATCTCCCAGTCGTAGACCGCCAGCACGCGGCCGGGATCGGCGGGATCGAGGGCCATGTTGCCCAGACGAAAGTCTCCGTGCACGATCGTGGCGCCGGCGCTCACCGGCACCTGGCGCGCCAGGCGCCGCTGCAGCTCGTCAATCTCCGGGATCGGGCGCGTCCTGGAGCGCTCCCACTGCTTCGACCAGCGCCGCACCTGCCGCTCCAGGTACCCCTCGGGCCGCCCGAAGTCGGCCAGCCCCAGCGCCCGGTAGTCCACGGCGTGAAGCGCCACCAGCGTATCCACCAGTGCGTCGCCGATCCGACGCCGCTCATCGGGTGTGGTCGCGTAGCCGTCGGGAAGCCCCTGGGCCAGGACGATCCCCGGGCGGTGCTCCATCACGTAGAACGCCGCGCCGGTCACGGCGTCGTCCTCGCAGAGCGCGATCGCCGTGGGAACTGGAACCTCGCTTCCCGACAGGGCCCGCAGCACGCGAAATTCGCGACCCATGTCGTGCGCCGTCGGCAGCACGTGTCCCAGCGGCGGGCGCCGCAGCACCCACGCGCCACCCGGACCCTCGACCCGGTAGGTGAGATTGGAACGGCCGTCGCCGATCAGCGTGAAGTGCAGGGGCCCCTGCCCTTCCGGCACGTGTCGCGCAAAGAAGCGCTCGACGGGCTCCCGTTCGATTCCCGGCGGCGTGGCGGCGTCGGCCATGGCGCCATCCTACACCGCACGCGGCTTGCGGCGCCGAGCGCCCGCTCAGGCGGCGCCCAGCGCCCGCTCAGGCGGCGGCGATCGCCTGGCCCTTCAGGGCCTCGTGCATCGCCGAGGCGTCTTGGGCCAGCAGCGCGGGGTCGTCCGGCGGAATCAGGAAGGTCGAGAGCATCACGCGCACGACCCAGTCGATCATGTTCTCCTTGGGAAGCACGCCGTCCCTCACCATGGGCAGCTCGGCCACGGTCGGACCGATGAGCTGCTGCAGCGTGGCCCGGACCGCCGGGTAGTACTGGCGCACCGCGCGCAGCACGTAGTCCGGATCCGATTCCACCAGGCGCGCCAGCACCGGGTGCTCGTTGGCAAAGCGCGCCGGATACTCGACGACCGCATGCAGCCGCTGGGGGCCGCTCGGAACTCCCGCCAGCTCGTTGCGCCATCGCTCCATGAAGCGCGCGCTCTCCCGCTTGCCCAGCTCGGCCAGAAGGGCCTCGCGGCTGGCGAAGTGGCGGTAGACGGTCCCGCGGGCAACGCCCGAGGCGGCGCCGACGTCGCGCATGGCCAGACCGGCCAGGCCGTGGGTGGCGATGGCCTTCATGGCGCCGTCCAGGATACGATCACGAGTCGGGGGCATGAAAAGTCTCCTTGCGAGACACCGTATCACCCTGCGAGACACAGAGTCTAAATGTGTCTTACCTATTTTTGACTACATGGAAACCACTATTTATCTCTATATTGAGATGGACTGATGTTTATCCTAACCTCCTGCCCTCGGAGGCCGAACGAGGTTCATGAGCAGCCATCCCCACAGCCATCCCCGCAGCCGGTTGGACGCCCTCGCCGCGGACCGGATCCTGGTCCTGGACGGTGGGATCGGCGTCTTGATCCAGACCCACGGCCTGGAGGAGGCGGACTACCGCGGCGAGCGCTTCCGCGATCACAGCCACGACCTGAAGGGCAACGGCGACATCCTGTGCCTGACCCGGCCGGACGTGGTTTCGGGGATTCACCACGCCTACCTGGAGGTCGGCTCCGACATCATCAGCACCAACTCCTTCACCGCCACCAGCATCTCCCAGGCCGACTACGGCCTCCAGGACCTGTGCTTCGAGATCAACCGCGAGGCCGCGCGCCTGGCCCGGGACGCGGCGGCGCAGTGGACCGAGCGCACGCCCGAGCGCCCGCGCTTCGTGGCCGGCTCGCTGGGACCCACCAACCGCTCGCTCTCCTCGTCCAACGACGTGGAGGACGCCGCCGCCCGCGAAGTGACCTTCGACCAGATGCACGCCGGCTACCTGGAAGCCGCCCGCGGCCTGATCGAAGGCGGCGCCGACATCCTGCTGATCGAGACGATCTTCGACGTCCTGAATGCCAAGGCGGCGATCCTGGCCTGCAGCGACGCCTTCGAAGAGCTGGGCCGCGAGCTGCCGCTGATGATCTCCGTCACGTTCACCCAGGCCGGCAACGCGCGGACGCTGTTCGGCCAGACGGTAGACGCCTTCTGGACCACCGTGTCCCACGCACGGCCCTGGAGCGTCGGCATCAACTGCGCGCTGGGCGCGCGCGACATCCGCTCGTACCTGGCGGAGCTCGAGGCCATCGCGCCCACGCGCATCCACTGCTACCCGAACGCCGGCCTTCCCAACGCCTTCGGCGGCTTCGACGAAACCCCCGACGTCACCAGCGGCTTCCTGCGCGAGTTCGCCGAGAGCGGCCTGGTGAACGCCGTGGGCGGCTGCTGCGGCACGACGCCGGATCACATCCGGGCGATCCGCGCCGCGCTGGAAGGCCTGCCTCCGCGCCCCCTGCCCGAAGCCACCGAGCCGGTGACCCGTTTCGCGGGCCTGGAGACCTACACCATTGCGCCGGACTCGAACTTCACGATGATCGGCGAGCGCACCAACGTGACCGGCTCGCGCCGCTTCGCGCGGCTCATCCTGGGCGACGACTACGCGACCGCGCTGGACGTGGCGCAGGATCAGGTGCGCAGCGGCGCCAATCTGCTCGACGTCAACATGGACGAGGGCATGCTCGATTCCGAGCAGGCCATGACCCACTTCCTGAACCTGATCGCGACCGAGCCCGATGTGGCGCGGGTTCCGACGTTGATCGACAGCTCCAAGTGGTCGGTGATCGAGGCCGGGCTGAAGTGCGTCCAGGGCAAGCCCGTCGTCAACTCGATCAGCCTGAAGGAGGGCGAGGCGGACTTCCTGGACAAGGCCCGGCGCATCCGCCGCTACGGCGCGGGCGTCGTGGTGATGGCCTTCGACGAGGAGGGCCAGGCCGAGAGCGTCGAGCGCAAGGTGGCGATCTGCGAGCGCGCCTACCGGCTGCTCGTGGACGAGGCCGGCTTCGACCCCTACGACATCATCTTCGACCCCAACATCCTGGCCATCGCCACCGGGATCGAGGAGCACTCGGCCTTCGCCAAGAACTTCATCGAGGCGATTCCGCTCATCAAGGAGCACTGCCCCGGCGTCAAGATCAGCGGCGGCGTATCGAACCTGTCGTTCTCGTTCCGCGGCAACGACGCCGTACGCGAGGCCATCCACTCCGCCTTCCTGTATCACGCCATCCAGGCCGGCATGGACATGGGCATCGTGAACGCCGGCCAGCTGGTGGTGTACGAGGACATCCCCAAGGAGCTCCTCGAGCGCGTCGAGGACATCCTCTTCGACCGCCGCCCCGACGCCACCGAGCGCATGGTCGAGTTCGCCGAGACGGTGAAGGGCGGCGGCCGCAAGCGCGAGGTGGACCTCTCCTGGCGCGAGAACCCCGTGGAGCAGCGCCTGGAGCACGCACTGGTCCACGGTATCGACGACTTCATCGTCGAGGACGCCGAGGAAGCCCGGCAGAAGTACGCGCGCCCGCTGGACGTGATCGAAGGGCCGCTGATGCAGGGCATGAAGGTGGTGGGCGACCTCTTCGGCGCGGGCAAGATGTTCCTGCCCCAGGTGGTGAAGAGCGCCCGCGCCATGAAGAAGGCGGTGGCTTGGCTCGAGCCCTTCATGGAGGACGACAAGGACGCCAGCGCCACCCAGGGACGCATCGTGCTCGCCACCGTGAAGGGCGACGTGCACGACATCGGCAAGAACATCGTCGGCGTGGTGCTGGCCTGCAACAACTACGAGGTCATCGACCTCGGCGTGATGGTTCCCTGCGAGAAGATCCTGCAGACGGCGCGAGAGAAGCAGGCCAACCTGATCGGCCTGTCCGGGCTGATCACGCCTTCGCTGGACGAGATGGTCCACGTGGCGCGGGAGATGGAGCGCCAGGAGATCGAGCTTCCGCTGCTGATCGGCGGCGCCACCACCAGCCGCCAGCACACGGCGGTGCGCATTGCGCCGGTGTACGGTGGCTCGACGGTCCACGTGCTGGACGCCTCGCGCGTCGTCAACGTGGCCTCGGACCTGCTGGACGACGAGCGCCGCGCCGTGCTGGATCGCGAGAACCGCGAGGAGCAGGAGCGCCTGCGCGTGCTCCATGGCGGCAAGGCCGCGCGGCCGCTGCTCTCGCTGGCCGACGCGCGGGCGGCGCATCGCCGGGTGGCGTTCGGCCCGGACGCGCCTCCCGCCCCGCCCTTCCTGGGCGCGCGCGTCGTCGAGCCCACGCTGGACGAGCTGATTCCCTACATCGACTGGACCTTCTTCTTCTCGGCGTGGGAGCTGCGCGGCCGCTTCCCGCGGATCCTGGACGACCCCAAGGTCGGCGAAGCCGCGCGCGAGCTCTACGACCACGGCCGCGCCCTGCTGGACAAGATCCGCGCCAAGGGATCGCTGCGCGCCCGCGGCGTCTACGGCTACTGGCCCGCGGCCGCCGACGGCGACGACATCGTGCTCTTCGAGGACGAAAGCCGAGCGACCGAACGGCTGCGCTTCCCGATGCTGCGCCAACAGGCGGACCCGGGCAATAAGGGAACCCGCTGCCTGGCGGACTTCCTCGCGCCGCGCGACGCGGGCGTGCCGGACCACCTGGGCGCCTTCGCCGTCACCGCCGGGATCGGCGTCTCCGAGCTGGCCGCCGCCTATGAGGCGGAGCACGACGACTACCACGCCATCATGGTGAAGGCGCTGGCCGACCGCCTGGCCGAAGCGTTCGCCGAGTACCTGCACCAGCAGGTGCGGCACGAGTGGTACGCGCCCGACGAGAGCTTCGCCAACGAAGAGCTCGTCGAAGAGCGTTACCGCGGCATCCGGCCCGCCTTCGGCTACCCGGCGTGCCCAGACCACACTCCGAAGGCGGACCTCTTCCGCCTGCTCGAAGCCGAGCGCGTGGGAATCGAGCTCACCGAGCACTTCGCCATGACTCCCGCGGCCAGCGTGTCGGGCATCTACCTCGCGCACCCGGAGTCGCGCTACTTCGCCGTGGGCCGCATCGGCCGCGACCAGGTGGAGGACTACGCCGCGCGCAAGGGCACCACGCCCGAAGACGTGGAGCGCTGGCTGGCCCCCAACCTGGGCTACGCTCCCGGATCCTGAGCGCCGCCGCCCGGCGGTGCGCCCCGCACAAGGCCGGAGGCCCCCCCTCGTGATCGACCTCTACTACTGGCCCACGCCCAATGGTTGGAAGGTCTCCATCGCCCTCGAGGAGATGAAGCTTCCCTACGAAACGAAGTACGTGAACATCGGCCGCGGCGAGCAGTTCGAGCCGGAGTTCCTGGCCATCAGCCCCAACAACCGCATGCCCGCGATCGTGGATCACGATCCGCCCGGCGGCGGCGAGCCGGTCTCCGTGTTCGAGTCCGGCGCCATCCTCATCTACCTGGCGGAGAAGAGCGGCCAGTTCCTGCCCGCCGACGTGCGCGGCCGCGCTCACGTACTGGAGTGGCTGATGTGGCAGATGGGCGGCTTCGGACCCATGCTGGGCCAGAACCACCACTTCAACATCTACGCGCCCGAGAAGGTGCCCTACGCCATCGACCGCTACGTCAAGGAGACCAGCCGTCTCTACGGAGTCCTCGACAAGCAGCTCGCAGACAACGAGTGGATCTGCGGCGACTACTCCATCGCGGACATGGCCACCTGGGGCTGGGTCGTGCCCCACGACCGCCAGGGCATCGACCTCGACGACTTCAAGAATGTGCGCCGCTGGTACGACGCCATGAAGGAGCGCCCCGGTGTGCAGCTGGGCTTCAGCGTCGGCCTCGAGATCCGCAAGGCCATGAGCCAGTCCCAGCAGGGCGGCATGGACGAGGAAGCGCGCAAGCAGCTCTTCGGGCAGACGGCAGACACCGTGCGCAAGGCCGACGGGTGAAGCACCGGGGCGTGATCTTCGACCTGGGCGGCGTCGTGTTGGGTTCGCCCATGCACGCCATCGCCGAGTACGAGACCGAGGTGGGAATTCCCTCCGGTCGCGTGAACCGCCACATCGTCGAGCGCGGACGCGAAGGAGCCTGGGCGCGGCTGGAACGCGGCGAGCTGGAGATGGAGGAATTCTGCGACGCGTTCGACGTGGAGTTCGCCGAGGCGGGCCATGCGATGTCGGCACGCAGCATGATGGAGCGAATGGGGCAAGCCACCGTGCCGCGCCCGGCGATGATCGAAGCCATCGCACGCATTCGCGCAGCAGGTCTTCGCGCCGCCGCCCTCACCAACAACTGGCGCGGACCGGGGGACGGCACCTCGGTCCTGAAGCCCCACTTCGACGTCTTCGTCGAGAGCGCCGTCCTGGGCCTGCGCAAGCCCGACCCGCGCATCTACGAGCACGTGCTGGGCGAGCTGGAGCTCGCCGCCGAAGAGGCCGTCTTCCTCGACGACATCGGCCGCAACCTGAAGCCCGCCCGCCAGATGGGCATGCACACCATCAAGGTGGATCACCCGGACGATGCGCTCGCCGAGCTGGCGGAGGTTCTCGGGTTCGTCCTGGGCGACCCGGCGTGAGCACCGACGACGCACCGCGCCGCCTGGGCGTGATCGAGGCCTTCAGCGCCGTGATCAACTCCTGCCCCAGCGGCGCCGTACGCCAGGTAGCGCAGCAGGCCCTGGACGCCGTCAAGCGCGACGGCGCCGACGCCCTGCCCCAGCAGGCCTTCTTCGTGCTGACCGCGGTACGCGGCTGGCAGGGCGACAAGGCCTCCCAGGTGAAGGACGCGCTGGAGGCGTTCCTGGCCGACCGCCAGACCCACGTCAACTAAGGGGACTGTCCCTTTAGTTGACGCGCTAGGCGGCGCCGCCCTCGCGCGCCTCGAAGCCTTCCAGATGCGCGGCGCAGCCGACCAGCGTCAGCCGCCACGGCGGGCCCTCGGCGATGCTGAGGGCGGTGTTGGGGAACGTCCGGACCTCATCCGGGTCGGCCCCCGCGCCCAGCACACGCGACACCAACGAATGACAGACCAGGCCGTGGGTGACGACCGCCAGGTGCCCCTCGGTGCGCGCAGCCGCGCGCTCCACCACAGCCCACGCAGCGTCGACCCGCTCGTGGAAGACCGCCCAGCTCTCGCCGCCGGGCGGTGCGTAGCCCGCCGCGAACGGCGCGATGCCCCGCACATGCAGGTCGTCGTACGCCTGGCCGCG
>CAMYOO010000059.1 GCA_947260035.1 uncultured delta proteobacterium | reverse complement strand
TGATGCAGCTGGCTCACCTCATGGTGTTCGTCACCGACCTGGGCGAGGCGCGACGCTTCTACGGCGAAGTCCTCGGCTTCCCGCTGAAGCGGCAGACCGACACGATGCTGGTGTTCGAGCACGCCGAGGCCGATCTCGTGGCCTTCGCCTGCGAGAGCCCCAGCGGCTTCGACGACTACTCTCGGGCGGCACGCTCGGCCTTCGTATTCCGCGTCCCATCGCTCGAAGCGTCCATGGGCGAGCTCCGCGACCGCGGCGTGCGCTTCCTGCACCAAACACCCGCAGAAGGACCGCTGGGCCGCTACGCCGCGTTCGTCGATCCGTGCGGCAACGTGCACGAGCTCTGTGAAGAGAAGACATGAGAATCGACGTAGGCGAGGGCGTTGAGCTCTTCGTAGACGTGAACGGGCCGGAGTGGGTGCCCGATGGCCCGCGCATGCGCCGTCGCCCCACGTTGATCCTGCTCCACGGCGGCCCGGGTATGGACCACTCGGCCTTCAAGTGCGAGCTGGCGGAGCTGGGCGAGGTGGCGCAGCTGGTGTACATCGACCACCGCGGCAACGGGCGCAGCGACGACGGCCCGAAGCAGGCGTGGAACCTGCCCCAATGGGGCGACGACGTGCGCCGCGTGTGCGATGTGCTCGGGATCGAGAAGCCGGTGGTGATGGGACAGTCGTTCGGCGGCTTCGTGGCCCAGAGCTACGCCACGCGCCACCCGGACCACCCCTCGGCGCTGATTCTCTCCAGCACCTCACCCCGCAAGAACCTGCCGCGCAACCTGGCGGTCTTCGAGCGCCTGGGAGGCGAGAAGGCCCGCACCAGCGCCGAGGCCTTCTACGCCAATCCCGTCCCCGAGAGGTTCGGCGACTTCCTGCGCGACTGCATGTCGCTCTACAACCGGCGCTTCTCCGATCCGGACGGCATGAAGCGCAGCGTGCTGCGCGGCGAGGTGCTCTTCCACTTCTTCCAGCACGAGTACGGCGATTTCGACTTCCTGCCGGAGCTTGCGAAGTTGCGTTGCCCCACGCTGGTGCTCGGCGGAGAGGACGACCCCACCACGCCCATCGAGGACCAGGAGGACATCGCGGCCGCCCTGCCGGCGGACCTGGTCGAGTTCCACCGCTTCGCCGACTGCGGCCACGGCGCCTACCGCGACTGCCCCGACGAAGCCGTTCCCCTGATCCGTGACTTCGTGCTGCGCCATTGGAAGGAGCCCGGAACGTGAAGCGCCGACAGGCCCTGATCTTCGCAAGCATCCTGATCGTCTGCGTGGGCTGCGACCAGGCCACCAAACAGCTCGCCCAGGAGACGCTCGGCGGCGCCCGCGGTGTCAGCATGGCCGCGGGCACATTGCACCTGGAGCTGGCGCACAACAGGGGCGCCTTCCTGGGGCTGGGCGACAGTCTCCCTCAGGAAGTGCGGCTGCTGCTCTTCCTGTTCGTCGTCCCCGGCGCGCTGGCCTTCATCTGCGTCACGGCCTGGCGCAGCGGCCTGACGTCGGGGGCTCCGTTGCTGGGTCTGGGCTTGATCGCGGGGGGTGGGCTGGGCAACTGGCTCGACCGGCTGCTGCACGCAGGCACGGTCACGGACTTCGCACGCCTTCAGGTCGGGCCGTTGAGCACCGGCGTCTTCAACGTGGCGGACCTGGCCATCGTCGCGGGCGTGCTCATCTTCCTGCTCATCCGCCGGCCAGCCAGTCCCGCGGCACCAGGAAGTGCTGCGTGAGGCGCTCTTCGGCGCTGCTGGGGTCGGGCCGCCAGTCGTAGCGCCAGCGCACCAGCGGCGGCAGGGAGGCCAGCACGGACTCCACGCGGCGGCCGGACTGGAGGCCGTACTTCGTGCCGCGATCGATCGCCAGGTTGAACTCGGCGTAGCGGCCGCGGCGGAAAAGCTGGAAGTCGCGCTCGCGATCGCCGTAGGGCGTCAGCTTGCGGCGCTCCAGGATGGGGATGTAGGCCTGGAGGTAGCCGTCCCCCACGCTGCGCGCGAAGGCGAAGCAGGTGTCGAAGTCCGGAGTGTCCAGGTCGTCGAAGAAGAGCCCGCCGATCCCGCGCGGCTCGCCGCGGTGCGGAAGGAAGAAGTACTCGTCGCACCACTTCTTGTAGCGGCCGTAGGCATCGTCTCCGAGCGGCGCACACACCGCCTTCGCCACCGTGTGCCAGTGGACGCAGTCCTCCTCGAACCCGTAGTAAGGCGTCATGTCGAAGCCGCCGCCGAACCACCAGTTCTGAGCTTCGCTCGCCTGCGGCTCGCTGCGCGCACCGGCTTCGCCGGCGCTTGCGGGGTGTGCCATGAAGAAGCGGATGTTCGCGTGGGAGGTGGGGGCGTACGGGTTGCGCGGGTGCACGATCAGCGAGACGGCCACCGCCTCGAAGGGAGCGCCGGCCAGCTCCGGCCGGCGCTCGCTGGCGGCCGGGGGAAGGCTTGCGCCGCGGGAGTGAGTGAAGTGGACGGCGCTCTTCTCGATGACCTCGCCGCCCTCGAGCACGCGCGGACGCGCCAGGGTGCCGCCCTCCCCCTCGAAGCGATCCTCGCGAAAGGCGCCGGCGCCGTCGCAGGCCTCGAGGGTGGCGCAGATGCGTTCCTGGAGATCGAGCAGGTAGCCGCGCACGGCGTCGAAGTCGGGGGCGCCCATGACGCCGGAAGCCTAGCGAAGCCGCCCACCGGGGATCCGACGCGGCTGTGTATCATCGGCGCTCCTTTCGGCCCCGAACCCGCGGAGCCCGCAGCGCGCCATGACCCCCGTTCGCCTGGAAACCCGCAAGCTGCTGGAGCTGGCCCTGCCGGTGGTGGGGTCGACGGTGGGCACCATGTTGATGGGCGTGGTGGACACCGCCATGGTCGGCCGCGTGGGACGCGAGTCCCTGGCCGCCGCATCGCTGGGCGGCGTGTGGATCTTCGGCACCTTCCTGCTGTTCCAGGGCGTGCTCCAGGGCATGGACCCGCTGGTCGCCCAGGCCCACGGCGCCGGTGACGGGCGGCGCTGCGGACGGGTCGTGCAGCGCGGCGTGATCGCAGCGCTGTTGCTCTCGGTTCCGCTGGCCGCGCTGTGGGCGTTCGCGGGCGACTTCCTCGCCTTCACCGGACAGGAGCCCGCACTGGTTGCCGAGGCGCACCGCTACGTGGCGGTGCAGATCCCCAGCGTGCCCTTCCTGCTGTTGTTCGTGGCCGTGCGCCAGTACCTCCAGGGCCGCGAGCTGATGCGCCCGGCCCTGTGGGTGGTGGCCATCGCCAACGTGTTCAACGCACTCTTCAACTGGGCGCTGATCTTCGGGCACCTGGGGTTGCCGGCTCTGGGGCTGTACGGCGCCGGCATCGCGACGTCTCTGACGCGCGTACTGATGTGCTTCGCGCTGCTCGCCATGGTCTGGGGGTTCGGCCTGCACCGAGGCGCCTGGCTCCCTTGGAGCCGCGCCAGCTTCGAGCCGCGCGCGCTGGCACGGATCTTCGCCATCGGCGTCCCGATTGCGGCGCAGGTGGCCTTCGAGGTCTGGGCCTTCTCGGGCTCGACGCTCATCTCGGGACGCCTGGGCGCGACGGCCATCGGCGCCCACACCGTGACACTCAACCTGGCGGCCTTCGCCTTCATGTTCCCACTGGGGATCGCGCAGGGCGCGGCCACGCGGGTGGGCAATCTGCTGGGTGCGGGCCGGGGCGAGGACGCGCAACGCGCCGCCTGGATCTCCGTAGCCATGGGCGCCGGCGTGATGTCGGTCTTCGCCGTGAGCTTCATTGCGCTGCGGCCCTGGCTCCCGCGCATCTACACCACGGACCTGGAGGTCATCGCGCTCTCGGCCAGCATCCTGCCCATCGCCGCGGCCTTCGCGATCTTCGACGGCACCCAGGTGGTGGCGTGCGGGGTCTTGCGCGGCATGGGCGATACGCGGCCGGCCGCCCGCTACAACCTGCTGGGCTACTGGATCCTGGGTCTTCCCCTGGGCGCGTGGTTCGCGCTGCGCGGCGGGGCCGGCGTCGCCGGCGTGTGGTGGGGATTGGCCTTGGGGCTGGCCGTGGTAGCCCTGCTCTTGCTGCTCCGTGTATCCCGGCATGGGCCGGCGACGCTCCCGCCGGGGGCCCGCCTGGACTGAGGCGTCCGAGGGCGCGAAGCGCCCTTTCGAAGCGATCAAACGCCGTTCTAGGGATGCTTTTCGGCCAAATCTGGAGATGTTCCGCTGACCGCTTGCGGACGAACCGACCTGTGCTATTATCTTTCTACTTCGTCGTAGTTTACAACCCGCCGCTCCGGCGGGTTTTCGTTTTTCAGGCCCGCCCGCGAACTGCCCGCAGAATCCCTCAGGGAGGGGAGCTGCGGGTTTTCTTTCGCGTGAGCATTTGCTCTCCTCTGCCGCATGCTGAAGTCCCACCCCGTTCGCAGCCTGCTCACCGCCCTGACGATCGCCGCCGCCCTGGCCGCGCCCGCCGTCGCCAAGGGCCCGGCCCCCAGCAGCGATGCCCTCGCCGCGGTCCCCACCCCCTACGAGGCGGGCGAGCCCCGCTACGCGGACCTCGCGCGGCGCTCGTTCCACATCCCCATGCGCGACGGCGTGCGGATCGCCGTGGACCTCTGGCTGCCCGAGGGAATGGCCGAGGGAGCCACCCTGCCGACCATCGTCCATCAGACGCGCTACTGGCGCAGCGCCGAGCTGGTGTGGCCGGCCAGCGTCTTCTTCGACGATCCGCCGGACCACATCGCCGCCTTCGTGCGCCACGGCTACGCGTGGGTCTCGGTGGACGCGCGGGGCTCGGGAGCATCCTTCGGCACCCGGCCGTACCCCTGGAGCCCCGACGAAGTGCGCGACGGCAGCGAGGTCGTGGACTGGATCGTCTCGCAGCCCTGGTCCAACGGCAACGTGGGCACCTTCGGCACCTCCTACGACGGCACCACCGCCGAGTTCCTGGTCACCACGCGCCACCCGGCGGTGCTGGCGGCGGCGCCGCGCTTCTCACTCTTCGACGCCTACGCCGACATCTCGCACCCGGGCGGCCTGCACATGAGCTGGTTCACGGAGAACTGGCGCGACTTCAACGGCTCCATCGACCGCGACGAAGTGCCCGACCACATGAAGGAGATGCTGGGCTGGCGCGCCCGGCTGGTCCGCGGCGTGCGCCCGGTGGACGGCCCGGAGGGCGACGCGCTGGTCGAAGCCGCCGTGAAGGACCACGCAGCCAACTGGGACGTGCACGAAGACGCCCTGAAGATCACCTACCGGGACGACGGCAACCGGTCGGGAGAGTCCAGCGACCTCTTCAGCCCGTTCACCCACGCCGGGCAGGCCGACGCCTCCAAGGCCGCCATCTGGAGCTGGAGCGGCTGGTACGACGGCGGCTACGCTCACGCCGCCATCAAGCGCCACCTGACCCTGACGAACCCGAAGAACCGCCTGATCCTCGGCCCCTGGGACCACGGCGGTCTCCACCAGGTGATCGGCGCGCGCAGCGTGCCCACGGACTTCGACAACCTGGGCCAGCTGATGAAGTACTTCGACCACCACCTGGCCGGCGCCGACACGGGCCTGCTCGACGACAAGCCCGTGCACTACTACACGCAGGTGGAGGGCGCCTGGAAGGAGGCCAATGTCTGGCCGCCCGCAGCCGATCCCATGCGCCTCTACCTGGCGCCCCAGGGCGGGCTCGCGCCGGATGCGCCGACGGGAACCGCCGACGCCGACCGCTACACCGTGGATCCCAGCCACGGAACCGGCGACCGCGCGCGCTGGAACAGCTTGATGGGCATGCCGGTCTTCTACGACGACCGCGCCGCGGAGGACGCCAAGCTCCTGGTCTACGAGAGCCCGGCGCTGGACCGCGACCTGGAGGTGACGGGCCACCCGGTGATGACGCTCTATGCGGCCTCGAGCGCCGACGACGGCGCCTTCTTCGCCTACCTGGAAGACGTTGCCCCCGACGGCAGCGTCACCTATGTCACCGAGGGCGTGCTACGCGCCCTGCACCGCAAGCTGGCCACCACGCCGCCGCCCTACCGCCAGGTGGTGCCCTACCGCACCTTCCTGCGCGCCGACGCGCGTCCGTTGCGCCCCGGGCAGGTAGCGGAGCTGGTCTTCGACCTGCTCCCCACGTCGTACCTCTTCCGCGAGGGCCACAAGATCCGCATCGCCTTCGCCGGCGCCGACGCCGACCACTTCGCCCAGGTGCCCGAGGGCGAGCCCCCCACCTGGGCCGTCCAACGCAACCGCGCCCACCCCTCCCACATCCTCCTCCCCGTCGTCGACTAAGAAAGGGCACGGTCCTGTCAACTAAAGGGACAGTCCCTTTAGTTGCCGCAAGCGACTCGTTGGGTATTGACGGAGTGGCTGCAACTAAAGGGACTGTCCCTTTAGTTGCCAGTAGCGCGGAACGCGGTTGCGGTAGGTGCGGTAGGCGTAGCCGTAGTGCGTCTCGAGGAAGCGCTCCTCGCGTAGGATCAGGGCGTGGAGGAGCGCGGCCATGACGACGGCCAGCAGTGCGAAGATCGCGCGGCCTTGGACGGCGAAGGAGCCGAACAGCAGCAGGTTCAGCGCCAGGTAGATGGGGTTGCGCGAGAAGGCGAAGATCCCCGTCGTGACCAGGGCGCCGGCCTTCTCGCGGTCGATGCCCAGGCGCCAGGAGTCGCCGAAGGCGCCCAGCCCGGCGACGTAGACGCCGAGGCCGGCGGCCATCAGCGCCGCGCCGAGCCACTTCACCGGTAGCGCACCGACGACGACGCCGTGCAGGAACGCCGGAGTGGGATGCGCGTCGATCCCGGCCGCGAAGGCGAAGGCCTCCCAGAACCAGACCAGGAAGAGCACCGGGATGGCCAGGTCGTTCAGGCCTTCGAGCACCGAGCGCTCGCGGTCGATCGCCAGGAGTCGAACGCCGCGACGCGAGAGCGCGACCGCGCGCCCCACGCCCGCCACGGCCAGACCGGCCAGGACCGCAAGCAGAAAGACGTCGAAGAACCCCACCGCGTTCCCTAGACCTCCAGCTTCACGTCGGTCACGCCGTGCAGGAAGGTGCGCGTGATGGGAGGCAGCGCGACGCGGCCGCGCGGGAAGCCCAGCCTGGCCAGCCCCGCGGCCAGCCAGAGAACCGCGCCCACCCACCAGTCGCTGCGGAAGACGACCTTGGGCGGCATGCGCTGGTAGCGCTCCACCTCCGCGACCTCGGGAAAGCGCTCGGCCTGCACCGCAGCGCAGGCGGCGTCGAGGGCCTCCGGCGCCGCGCCCGCCTCGAGCACCGTCACCAGGTGGTTGGCCGCTACCAGTGCATCGCGCAGCGCGATGTTGAGCCCCTGCCCGCCGACGGGCGACATGGGATGACACGCGTCGCCGATCAGCAGCACGCCCGGCGCCGTCCAGCGCTCGAGCAGGTAGCAGACCACGTCCAGCACGAACGGACTCTCCAGTGCACCGCGGTTCCGGATCAGGTGCGCGCCGATCTCCGGCCCGGTCTGTACCGCGATGTCGGCCAGCCAGGCGTCGGTGCCGCGCTGCTTCAGATCGCCGTAGCTCCCCTTGCGGATCAGCCACGCCACCTGAAGACGCCCGTCGAAGGCCGGCAATGCCAAGCAGAGCTGACCCGGGCGCAGGAAGGCCTGCACGGCGCCGTCGGGCCCGACCTGCGGCGGCAGCGGAACCTTGAACCAGATCACGTCGAACGATTCCGGGTCGCGCGGCTCGTCCAGCCCGGCGCGGCGGCGCACCACGGACCCGCGCCCGTCGCAGCCCACCACCAGATCGGCGCGTATCTCCTCCGGCGCTTCGCCCCGCAGCCGCACGCCCACGCTGCGCCCGCCCTCCTCGATCAGGTCCGTCACCGCACCGCCGCGCACGAAGCGGAAGCCCTCGCAGGCCTCACCCTGGGCGACCAGCATCTCCAGCAGCCTCGGCTGCGAGACCATGCGCGGCGGGTCTTCCATGAAGTCCGGCAGCGCGAAACGCCGCACGAAGCGCCCGTGCACGTGAAAGTCGATGGCCTGGGGTCGGGCCTGGGGCAGCGCATCGAACTCCGCGCCCAGGCCCATCTGACGGATGGCGTCGATGCCCGAGGGCATCAGCACCTCGCCCCGGAACTCGCGGGCGAAGTCCGTTTGCCGCTCGATCAGCGTCACGCGGATCCCGCGCCGCGCGAGCAGGTAGGCCAGCGCCGCGCCGGCGGGTCCGGCTCCGACGACGGCCACGTGGGCGGGCTGGCTCATGGCGCTCCCGGTCTAGTAGGCGCCCTGCTGCTCGAAGATGCGACGGGGCGCTCCGACGGTCATGGCCTGGATGGCGTCGTCGCCCACGCCCTCCTGACGCAGCGCGGGGATCACGTCATCGGGCACGTGGCGGAAGTTCCACTGGGGCAGCAGCGCGCCGGCGCGGCCGCCGGGGAACCAGTCCAGGTGACAGCAGGCATCGTGGGAGAGCACCATGCGCTCGGCGTAGCCGCGCTCGCACAGGCGCGCCACCACGGAGACGCGCTGCTCCATGGGCAGCATCTGGTTGAGGCCGAAGCGGTCCATCCCGATGGTGCAGCCCGAAGCCAGGATCGCCTCCAGGTAGTCCAGGTCCTCGGTGTCGCCGCAGTGCCCGATCACAATGCGCGAGAGGTCCACGCCTTCCTTCTCGAACACCTCCAGCTGCGCCAGGCCGGTGCGCTCCTCACACGAGGTGTGGGTGGAGATCGGCACCCCGCTGCGTCGGTGCAGGCGCGCCGCCACCTGGAGCAGCTTCTCGTTGAGCGGCGTGACGCCCAGGTGATCGGTGGCGCACTTGATGATTCCCGCCTTGGCGTCGGTTCCCTGGATCCCGTCGGTGATGTCGCGGATCAGCCAGTCCACCAGCTGGTCCGCGCTCCAACCCACCATCCAGGGCTCTTCGTTCCAATAGAGCCCGGTGGCGGCCACCACATTGACGCCAGAGCGTTGGGCGACCTCGCGGATCACGTGGATGTCCCGGCCCATGTTCACGCCGGTCAGGTCCACGATGGAGCGAACGCCGCGCTCCCGAGCCGACTTCAGCTCTCCCGTTGCGAACTCGATGTGGTCGTGGATGTCGACCCAGTCTTCGAAGGCCACCCGCATCGACCAGTTGGCGATGAGGATGTGCTCGTGCATGAGCGTGAAGCCGAGGTCCGCCGTGTCGAGGGGTCCCAGGACCCCGTTGATGATCGCCATGCCCCGATTCTACTACGGGGACGCAGCCGTGCGAAGCTAGGCGAAGGCCGGCGCCACCTTCTCGATGAAGCGGCGCTGGGAGGCCAGGGTCTGCTCGTGGGAGAGGTCGCCGAAGTTCTGCCAGGCGATCAGGGAGTCCAGTCCGTAGCGCTCCTGGTGTTCCTGGAGCTTGTCCCGGCAGAAGGCCTCGTCGCCGATGATGGTGCACTCGTCGAACAGGAACTTCAGGAAGCCGTCGCGGTCTTCGTCCGGGTTCAGCGCGTCCTCGCCCCAGATCCGGTAGAAGGTGTAGTTCTCGGGCAACGGCCCGTCGGGCCCGCCGGGCGAGCCCACCCGCGCCAGCGCGCGGTAGTACCAGAGCAGGGCCGGGCCGGCCTCCTCCCGCGCCTTCTCCATGCTCTCGCCCACGTACACCTGGCGCAGGGTGGGAAGACGCGTCGCCGCCAGGTCCACGCCCGCCGCCTCGGCCCGGGGCCGGTAGCGCGCGCGGTTCTCCTCGATGCGCGAGACGGGTGAGAACTGGTCGGTCAGCACCGGGTAGGCGTTCTCCGCGGCCCAGTCGAGGGTCTCCGGCGAGAGCGCCGCGATGTACACGGGCGGGTGCGGACGCTGCACCGGCGTGGGCAGCACCTCCAGCTCCGGGAACTGAAAGAACTCGCCTTCGTGGGAGAAGCGCTCGCCACTCCAGGCGCGCTCGATCACCTGGAGCTGCTCGCGGAAGATCAGGTGGCTCTTGGTGATGTCCACGCCGAAGCCCGTGAACTCGTGCCCCTGGTAGCCGCGCCCTGCCCCCCAGTCGATGCGGCCGCCGGAGAGCTGGTCCAGCATGGCGATCTCCTCGGCCACGCGGATGGGGTGGAAGAACGGCACGATGGTCACCGCCGTGCCGATGCGGATCTTCGACGTGCAGGCCGCCAGATGGGCGGCAGTCAGGTGGATGGAGGGGCCGATCCCGTAGCGGGAGAAGTGGTGCTCGGCGAGCCAGACGGAGTCGTAGCCCTGCTCCTCGGCCAGGGTGAGCTGCGCCGTCTCGCCGCGAAACACGTCGTCCTGGCCGCGATCCTCGGGCCACTGCATCAAGCTGAAGACGCCGAACTTCATATGCACCCCTCGTGCTCGCTCCCGCGAACCTTCATATGCACCCCACGTGCTCGCTCCCGCGAACCAGCAGGTAGGGTCGCATACCCGCGACGGGTTCGGCGCCCGGCAGGAAGCGGCAATCGGCGCCGGCGTAGTGGGCCGAGATCGCCCGCCGGAAGCCCCGGGTGCGGTTGCGGCCGGAGCCGTGCAGCAGCAGCGGGTGGAAGAAGACCGTGTCGCCGGGCTCCATCTCCAGGTGAACGCGTTCGCTGTCGGCATCCACGCCCTCGGCGCCGAAGTAGCCCAGATTGAGCCACTCCCATTCCGGGTTCTCGTGCTTGCGCAGCTCTCCCTTGTGGCTGCCGGGCACGACGACCAGGCAGCCGTTCTCGCGGGTGCACGGCTCCAGCGCGGTCCAGCTGGCCACGATGCGGTCCGCCGGCCGGAACGGGAAGTAGAGCAGGTCCTGGTGCAGCGGATGGCGCCCGTCCACGTCCGGCGGCTTGTTGATCAGCATGGTGTGGATGGTCTTGATGTCCGGCCCGATGAAGCCTTCCACCTGATCCAGCAGCTTCTCGTTGCAGGCGTACTCGCCGTAGAGGACCGGGTCCTCGTGGTAGTCCTGCACCTTGGCGATGGCCTCGGGCGCGCCGCCCGGCCGGACCGCGCCCTTGGCCACCATGATGTCCTTCATCACCAGCATGGCCGGGGCCGGATCGACGCGGCCCTCGACGATGGCCAGGAAGCGCTCGTCGAAAGCTTTCAGGGCTTCGGGCTCGAAGAAGCCGCGCAGCAGCAGGTAGCCGCGCTCGTCGTAGTGGCGACGCTGCTCGGGGGACAGGGGGGCGGCGGTCACGCGAAAGCCTCCGGTCGATAATTATACGATAGGGAATTTCTTGAGTCGATCGGATAAACTGCCCCGATGCCGACCCGCACCACCCTGGCCATGGTCCAGACGGCGCCGCGCCGCCTGGAGGCGCGGGACCTGCCCCTGCCCGAGATCGACGCCAACTCCGCTCTGCTGCGCATCGAAGCCTGCGGCATCTGCGGCAGCGACGTGGAGCAGTTCGAGGGCGACCTGCGCACGCCCATGCCGGCGATCCCGGGCCACGAGCCCCTGGGCGTGATCGAGCAGATCGGCGACGGCGCGGCGCGCCGCTGGGGCGTAGACGCGGGCGACCGCGTGGCGGTGGAGACCATGCTCTCGTGCCGCTTCTGCCCGGCCTGCCTGGCCGGCGCCTACCACCTGTGCCGCCGGCGGCGGATCTACTCCTACATCGGGCTGGACCAGCCGCCGGGCCTGTGGGGCGCCTACGCCGAGCACATGTTCCTGGACGAGGCATCCATCGTGCACAAGGTGGATCCGGCGCTGCCGGCGGAGATCGCGGTGCTCTTCAACCCGCTGGGCGCCGGCTTTCGCTGGGCCGTGGAGATTCCGCAGACGAAGCCCGGCGACACGGTGCTGATCCTCGGGCCCGGACAGCGCGGGCTGGCCAGCGTGATCGCCTGCCGCCAGGCCGGCGCCGGAACCATCATCGTGACGGGCCTGGCCTCCGATGCGCGCAAGCTGGCGCTGGCCCGGGAGTTCGGCGCCGACCACACCATCGACGTGCAGAACCAGGATGCCAAGGCGCGGGTCCGCGAGCTCACCGACGGCCGCGGCGCCGACGTGGTGGTGGACGTCTCCGCCTACGCCACCGAGCCCGTGGCCGCCTCGCTGGACTACGTCGCCATGGGCGGCACCGTCGTGCTTGCCGGCGTGAAGGGCTTCAAGCCCATCGACAATTTCGTGTCCGACAAGATCGTGCTCAAGGAGATTCGCGTACAGGGCGCCATCGGCGTGACGTCCAGCGGTTACGAGAGCGCCATCCGCCTGATCGAATCCGGCCGCGTCCCCGTCGAGAAGATGCACACCCACGAGTTCCCGCTGCGCCGGGCCGAGGAGGCGATCCGAACCCTGGCCGACGGCGGCTCGATCCACTCCTGCCTCGTGCCCACAAAAGAATAGGACTGACCCCATGGATGCCGTTCGTCACTGGATCGAAGAGTCGCCCTACGCCGCCGCCCTGGGCGTGCAGCTGAGCGAGCTGTCCGAAGAACGGGCACGGCTCGCCCTGCCCTACGCCGACCAGAACTCGAACCCGGGCAAGGCCCTGCACGGCGGCGTGGCGGCCTCGCTGTCGGCGATCGGCGCCCAGGCGGTGACCCGCGCGGCCCTGGGCCCCGACGCCGGGCCGTTCCACAGCGCCGCGCTCCAGGTGAACTACCTGTCGGCGGCCATCGGCGAGCCGGTGGTGGCCGAAGCGCGCCTCTTGCGCCGGGGCAAGGCGCTCTGCTTCGTGGAGGTGGACGTGGCCACCGCGGCGGGCAAGCCCATCGCCCACGCCACCAGCGCGGTGCGCGCGCGCTTGGGCGCCGAGGAGCCGGAGCGCGCCGTGGTGGCGCCGGATCACGGCGAATCGGACCCGGGCAAGATGGGCCCGCACCTGCCCAGCATCCCGTTCATCGGCGCGCGCGGCATCGAGGCCGAGCACATGACCGGCGGAACCTCGCGCATCACGATGCCGGCTTCGGACGCCAACCGCGACGCGTCCGGCGGCCTTCACGAGGGCGCGGTCCTGGCCCTGCTGGACACCACCGGCGCCATGGCGTCGTGGGCCGAGAGCGGCCACGGCCCCTACAAGGCCTCGACGCCGGCCATGCAGGCCCAGATCGTGGGCGCGCCGCCGGGCGAAGACCTGGTGGCCTACGGGCGCTGCGTGCAGCGCGACGCCGAGATCTTCTTCAGCCAGGTGGACGTGGCCACCGCCGGCGAGCGACGCCTGGTGGCCCGGGGCACGGTCCTCTATCGGATCCTCACGTGAGCGACGCCGACCTGGAAGCGGACGTCCGCCGCATCGCGGACCGCATCCGCCGCTGGCGGGACGAGGCCGGGCTCACCCTCCAGGAGCTGGCCCACAAGAGCGGCGTGGCCACCAGCACGATCCAGAAGATCGAGACCGGCCAGATGATTCCCAGCGTGGCGGTGATGCTCAAGGTGGCCCGGGGCCTGGATCGGCGCCCCGCCGACCTGATCCGCGAGGACAACGACGACGGGGAGGCCGTGCTGCTGCGGGCGCGCGAGCGCCACCCGCTGGGTGTGGAGGGCAAGCTCGTGGTGGAGCGCCTGTGCGGCGACCTGCCGGATCCCGCCCTGGAGACCTGGCGGGTCACGCTGCACCCCGGCCAGTCCAGCGGCCCGGCGATGCACTACGGCGGCGAGAGCATCGTGATCTGCGAGGCCGGCGAGCTGAGTGTGCGCCTGGGCGAGGCCGAGCACGTGCTGCGGCCCGGCGACACCCTGCACTTCAAGGCCCACCTGCCCCACGGCTGGCGCAACGGCGGCCGCAAGCCGGCGCGCTTCGTGATCACGGGAACCCTGCCGGCGGCCTTCCGGGCTGCCATGCGCGACCGCCTGGCCGGCCCGAAGCGCCGCCGCCGCGCGCGCGCCTAGCCTTATCGATTCCAGCGCGCTACCGAAAGATCCCCATGGCAAGCAAGAAGAAGCACAAGAAGCGGGCCAAGCGCCCGGACAAGTACGACCTCTACCAGCGCAGCGTGCAGGAGCCCGAAGCCGACGTGACGCTGCTGAAGCGTCTGTTCAAGAGCCGCTTCGGAAAGCCGGCGCGGCGCCTGCGCGAAGATTTCGGCGGCACCGGGCTGCTCGCCTGCGAGTGGGCCAAGGGGCACCGGGACAACCGCGCCTGGGCCATCGACCTGGATCCGGAGCCGCTGGCCTGGGGCGAGAAGCACAACCGGGCCGCACTTCCCGACGACGTCCGCGAGCGGGTGAGCCTGGTCAAGGGAAACGTACTCAGCGCGCGCACGCCGCCCGCCGACATCACCGTCGCCTTCAACTTCTCCTACTTCCTGCTCAAGACGCGCGCGGAGCTGCTGTCCTACTTCCGCAAGGCCCGCACCACCCTGGCCCGCCAGGGCATCCTGGTCGTCGACGCCTACGGCGGGGCCGACGCCCAGCGGCGCCAGAAGGAGATCCGCGAGCACGGCGACTTCGACTACGTGTGGGACCAGGACGCCTTCGACCCCATCACCCACGACGTGGTCAACTACATCCACTTCGAGCTGCCCCGCCGGCGCAGCATGCGCCGCGCCTTCACCTACCACTGGCGGCTGTGGAGCCTGCC
>CAMYOO010000058.1:34639-39837 GCA_947260035.1 uncultured delta proteobacterium | reverse complement strand
GACTACGGCCTGCGCATGGATGCGCTGGGCACGACCTTCAGCGTCGAGACGGGAGCCGCCCAGGCTTTCGTGTAGTGGGATGCCACGGGTGCTCGAATCTTCGGCACCCTGTACAACAACACCACGGGACTGATCTGGAACGTCGAGTACATCCTCTCGGGCGTCGCTCTGGTCGGAACCCAGGGCTTCACCGCCACCGGCGGTACCATGACCCTGACCGATCCCTCGAACGCCGACTTCGTCTACGACGGCAAGCAGGATGCGGGTCTCGCCTTCCTGTTCCTGGCTGACGGTTGGCGGCTCGACCTGGACGACTCCACTCCGGTGGGTCGCGGCTGGCTGATGGCCGACGGCACCAACGACTGGCTCGTGAAGTCCGGCTTCACGCCGGTCCCCGAGCCCGGCACGCTGCTGCTGGCCGCGATGGGTCTGCTGGGCCTCGCGCGCTTCGGCGGCCGCCGCTAGCACGTCCGTTCTCGGCTTCGGCCTGCGCGCCCCCACGCCGTCCGGCGTGGGGGCGCTGCCGTTTCTGGCCCCCGCTCTGCACGCGCATGCGCCGGCGACTTTGCCCCGCGTCTTCAGGCGGCTGCGCCGCGCACCGACAAGCCATCGAGGACCCCGCCCGGAGGACTTCCATGGCCTGCAGCCCCGCGATCCGAATGTCCCTCACCCTGGTGACCGCCCTGTTGCTGGCGGCTCCGGCCGGCGCGGCCCGGGTTGCGCCGGAGAGCGCCTGGATTCCGCTGCAGGAGGGCAATCGCTGGAGCTATCGGCTCTCCAAGGACAGCGTGATCCGGTTGCCCGCAGGAGGAGGTGACCCGCGCCCTCGAGCCCGTGCCCGGCGTGGGGGCGACCTACGAGCTGGTCCACCGCACGCGGGAGAAGGACGATGCCAGCGGCGCCGAGCAGCAGCGCACCGACACCACGGTCGTTTCGGCTGGCAAGGCCGGCGTGCGGCTGCACAGCGGGGAGTCCGAGGGCATGCCCATGCAGGTGGAGCGCCCCGTGACCCTCCTGCCCCCGTCGCCCCAGCCCGGTCAGCGCTGGGACGTGGGCGCCATCGTCATGGCCGGCATGGAGTTCAACCTGCGCGGCGAGGTGCTGGGCTTCGAGGACGTGCGCACGCCGGCGGGCGACTTCCGCCGCTGTATGAAGCTGCGCTTCCGAGGCACCGCCACGGGTCAGCTCGACGTGGGCGGCGGCAGCGTGCCCGTGGAGGATGCCAGCTTCGAGTCCATCGAGTGGTACGCCCCGGGCGTGGGTCTGGTCCGCGAGCGCGCCAACATCGGACTCAGCCTGCGCATGCCCGACGGGAACCGCGTCTCCACCGAGGAAACCAGCGAACGCGTGCTGGACGGCTTCCATGTGGGTGGCGCGCCGGCCGGCCGGGCGCGCTAGCCGCAGCTCGGCGACTCGGCTACTCGAGCAGCTCCGGCGCGATGCCGGTGCGCACTACCATCACCGTGGGGCCCTTGGCGAACAGCGGCATGCGATGAGCCAGCCAGGCGTCGGCGTTCTCGGGGTCGAACCAGACGGCGACCTTGGGCATGAAGGGCCGCGCCAGGCGCGAGAGCATGGGGCCGAAGTCCAGGTCGTACTGCACCTCTACGATGTCGCGGATCCCGTCCTCGGTCTTCACCCGGCGGGCGACCGAGGCCTTGGCGTCGATGATCCGCGGCTTGCCACGACACAGGAAGACCTGGAACTCCACCTCGTCCATGTCGCCGCGGGCCAGCGGCAGGAAGAGCAGGTTCACGGGCACATTGGCCAGCCGCTCGCGATCGGGGAGCTCCTTGGTGCGGACGTCGTCGCCGGATTCCTGGGGCGGCGCGCAGCGGCCCTCGCGGCCCTGGTGGTCGATGCTCAGCTTGCCGAGGGGCCTGCCCGACTGGTCGAAGGACGCCGACGACTGGCTGAGCAGGCGCAGTGCGGTGCCGTCGTTCACCAGTTCGAGCTCGGCGCTGACGATGTTGCGGGCGGCGCCCTCGTAGCCCGACTGCCCGATCAGCCGCACCCTGCCGTTTTCGAGGCGCTCGACTGCGAGGTGCGCATCGCCGACCCGGCGGCCCTTCTCGTCATAGGTCGAGGCGGGAACGACGCCGAAGCTCTTGGGCACGGGGAGCAGCAGCTCGGACTCTGCCCCCGCCACGCCGGCCAGGAGCAGCACCGACAGCATCAGCAGGGGCGCGCGATTGCCGGGGCTGGGCACGACGCGCATTCTACAGGTTGGCTCCAAACACCGCTCGGCAGAGTCGCCGCACGAGCGCGCAGGTTCACGCCCGGCTCACGCGAACCCCGCGGGGGGGCTAGCGATCGCCGAACCGCGGCTTGCGCTTCTCCAGGAAGGCGGCCATACCCTCGCGAGCGTCATCGGTCTGCGAGGCCTGGGCCATGGCTTCTCCTGCTTCCGCGTATGCTGCGGCCAGGGGCAGGTCGACCTGCTGGTAGAACGCGCGCTTGCCCAGCGCCTTCGACGCGGCGCTCCCGCGCGTAGCCAGGGAGATCAAGTTGCGTGTCTCCTGCGCGACGGCGGTGTCGGGAACCACGCGGTTGACCAGGCCCCATTCGGCGGCCGTGCGCGCGTCGATGGGATCACCCGTGAGCAGCATCTCCAGCGCGCGCTTGCGGCTCACCGCGCGGGCCAGGGCGACACCCGGTGTGGTGCAGAACCAGCCGCCGCGTCCGCCGGGTACGGCGAAGCGCACGGATTCGCCCGCCACCGCCAGGTCGCAGCTGGCCACCAGCTGGCAGCCGGCGGCGGTGGCCAGCCCCTCCACCTGGGCGCAGACCGGCTGCGGCATGCGCTGGATGGATTGCATCACCTCGCTGCACAGGGACAGCAGGCGCCGCATCGCGTCGAGGTCGCGTCCCGCCATGTCGCCGAAGTCGTGGCCCGCGCTGAAGACCGGCCCTTCGGCGGCCAGGATCACGCCGCGCGCGGGGCTCTCGCCCACCTGCACCAACGTCTCGCGCAGCTCCGACAGGACCTCTTCCGACAGTGCGTTGCGCTTCTCGGGGCGCATCAGGGTGACGACGGTGAAGGGGTCCTCCCGGGACACGCGAAGGCTGCGATGCTCCATGGGGGTATGATACCGCCGCATCCCCGGAGGTCCCCCGATGGCTTCGATCTACCACGATGCCGACGCCGATCTGGGCGTGCTGGCCGACGAGACCCTGGCCGTGGTCGGCTACGGCAACCAGGGTCGTTCTCAGGCCCTGAACCTGCGCGACTCCGGCCTCGAAGTGATCGTCGGCAGCATCGCGGACGGCTCCCGCGAGCGGGCGCGCGACGAGGGCTTCGAGGCGTGCTCCATCTCCGACGCCTGCGAGCGGGCGGACCTCGTCTTGCTGCTGGTACCCGACGAGATCATGCCCGCGGTCTGGTCCGAGAGCGTGGCGCCCCGGCTCGAGGCCGGAAACGGCGTCGACTTCGCTTCCGGCTACAACATCGCCTTCGACCTGATCGAGCCGTCTCCCGACGTGGACGTGATGATGGTCGCGCCTCGCATGATCGGACCCGGCGTGCGCGACAGCTACGTGGAAGGGCAGGGCTTCCCCAGCTTCGTGGGCGTGCACCAGGACGCCAGCGGCCGCGCCCACGAACGCATGCTGGCCCTGGCCCGGGGCCTGGGCTCGACGCGCGCGGGCTGCATCGAGATGTCTCTGCACGACGAAGCCAGCCTCGACCTGTTCACGGAGCAGGGCTTCGGGCCGGCTTTCGGCCAGGTGCTGATGACCGCCGTCAACATGTTGGTGGAGAAGGGCTACCCGCCGGAAGCCGTGCTGCTGGAGCTGATCTTGTCCGGCGAGTTCGCCTACACCCTCGGCAAGATGCGCGAGGTGGGGATCCTGGAGCAGATGGATTTCCACTCCCAGACCAGCCAGTACGGCTCCATCACGCGCGCCGGGAAGTTCGCGCACCTGGGCGAGCCCATGCGCGCGTCCATGGACGAGGTCCTGGAGTCGATCCGTTCGGGCGAGTTCGCCGCCGAGTGGTCGGGCATGAAGGAAAAGGGCGCCGAGATCCTCGCCAACGTCAAGCACGCCCGCGGCCATATGCCCCTCGCCCAATGGGAACGAAGCACGCGCAAAGCCTTTGGGCTGGGCGAGGAAGAGTCCTAGCGCGGCCCTCGCGAGCCCGCGCCGGGCGGGGTGACACACAAGGTCCGCGAAGAGACAGGCCCGTAGCCCTACCCGAAACCGCCAGCCCACCCGAGCCTATGGCCCGCAAGCCCGAGCCAACCCGCATCGAGCTTGCCCCGGGCCCCCTTCGAGGGCGCGCAGTGAGCCGCAGGCGAGCGGAGAGCGGGCCCCCGCAAGAATGGGCGCGCAGTGAGCCAAAGGCGAGCGTAGGGGCTCGGCCGCCTAAGAATAAAACGCGGACCTCAGGGATATGTCGACAACAACCAAACCGACA
The DNA here is from genome assembly GCA_947260035.1 of uncultured delta proteobacterium. Taxonomy (GTDB): domain Bacteria; phylum Myxococcota_A; class UBA9160; order UBA9160; family JAFDET01; genus JAFDET01. The sequence continues at coordinate 35,420 of CAMYOO010000058.1, read as the reverse complement.
AATCCCTCCGCTCCTCGTCGCTGAGCTCCAGCGCCGGCATGGGTGGCGTGGGCGCGGCCATGAAGCGGACCATGTCTTCGACCCCGTAGCGCGCAGTCAGCCCGGCCAGGGGCACCACGATGATTCCTTCCTCGGCGCGGATGCCTTCGTGGCACTGGGCGCAGAAGTAGTGCTCGTAGAGGGCTGCGCCGCGGTCGGCGCGCTGTTCGCGCTCCTGCTCGTCCATGTCCGCGAAGGGGTTCGTGGCTGCGGGCAGCCCGCTGGCCAGCTCGGTGGGCAGCCGGCCGGCGGCGCCGTCACCGTGGATCACGCGGTAGATGGAGCCGGTGAAATCGTCGGAGATGTAGATGGCGCCGTCGGGCCCCTCGGCCACATCCACAGGACGCCCGATCACGTTCTCGTCCTCCTCGAAGCCCCAGACGAAGTCGCGCTCCGTCACGGTGCCCCGCCCGCCGAAGTGGAGTGAGACGACTTTGTAACCGCTCTTCTGGGTGCGGTTCCAGGAGCCGTGCAGCGCCGTGAGGCCGGCGCCCTGGTAGCCGACCGGCCAGTGGCTGCCGCGCAGGAACGTCAGGCCCAGGGGCGCGGTGTGGGCGCCGAATTCGTGCGCCGGCGCGAGGCTGTTGGCGATCCGTTCCGCGTTACCCTCGCCCAGGTCGGGATCCGGGATCTTGGCGCCGTTGGCGTAGGGCCAGCCGTAGAAGCCGCCCTGCTCGATGCGATTGAGCTCGCAGGGCGGGAAGTCGTCGCCCAGCATGTCGCGGCCGTTGTCGGTCCCGAA
>CAMYOO010000058.1:0-34614 GCA_947260035.1 uncultured delta proteobacterium | reverse complement strand
GGCCGGAAGCGCATCAGGCTGGCGCGGCGTTCGTCCTGCTCCTCGCAGACGTTGCAGCTCGAGCCGATCGAGACGTACATCCAGCCGTCGGGGCCGAAGCGCAGGCTGCGGGTCCAGTGATTGCCTCCGCCGGGCAGGCCGGTCACCACGCGCTCGAACTCGCCGGAGACGTCGCGCGCCTCGGCGTCGTAGCGGATCCGGCCGACGGCGTTCGTCTCGGCCACGTACAGCCAGCCCTCGTGAAAGTCGATGCCGTAGGCGCGGTTCAAGCCGGACAGCAGGGTGCGCCGGCCATCCGGCTCGCCGTCCCCGTCGTCATCCCGCGCCAGCAGGGTCACGAGTCCCTGGCGGGGCTGGCTCACCACCAGGTCTCCGGAAGGCGTGAAGCGGAGTGCTCGGGCCCGGCGCAGCCCGCTGGCGTAGAGGGAGATGGAGAATCCCTCGGGCACCTGGATGCGCGCCTTCACGACGCCGGCTGCCGGCGGGTTCTCCTCCCACCCGAACAGGGCGTTGCCCATGGGGGCGTTGAAGGCCCAACGCTCGGGCCAGATGGCGCAGGCACCCACCCCCAGCGCCACGGCCACGGCGAGAACCACGAGAAATCTGGGCATCACCCCCTCCAAGGGCCAAAGATAGCCCCCAAAGGGCCCCGATGAGCCGGAAACAGGCCATTTTCCCGCGGGGAGGGTTGACGAAACGTAAACGGTGTCGCACTGATATGCCCCCTCCGACGTCCCGGAGGCGAGGCTTTCATCGATGGCGTTTCGGATTCGCAAAGGAGACCTGGTCCAGGTCGTCACCGGGGCCGATCGCGGCAAGCAGGGCCGCGTGATCGCCGTGGACCGCGAGCGCGGCCGGGTCCGGGTGGAGAAGGTGCGCATGCAGAAGCGGCACCTGAAGCCGGGCCGCAAGGCGCTCCGCACCGGAGGCATCCTGGAGCAGGAGGCCTACCTGGACATCTCCAACGTCATGCTGGTCGATCCGGACACCAACGCCCCCGCGCGCACCCGCATCGAGGTGGACGGGGATGAGCGTCGCCGGGTGTTCGCCAAGAGCGGCAAAGCGGCCCCCGAGCCGGCGGGCTGAGGAGTAGCGCGTGGCCAAGAAAGGCAAGCGAGAGAAGATCAAGCTGGAGTCGTCGGCCGGGACCGGGCATTTCTACACCACGGTCAAGAACAAGCAGACGACGCCCAACAAGATCGAGTTGAAGAAGTACGATCCGGTCGTGCGGAAGCACGTCGTCTACAAAGAGACGAAGCTGAAGTAGGAGCGACACGGACCTTGCGGCGGCCCGGCAGATCGCCGAAGCCACTGGTTCGATCAGCGCGCCCAATAGGAGACGAAGATGGCCTGGGTGATCACCCGTCTTTGCCGCGATTGCGTGGATCAGTCCTGCGTGGACGTCTGCCCCGTGGATTGTATCTACGAGCACACGGGCGAAGCCTCGGACGCCTTTCCGAATCAGCTCTACATCGATCCCGAGGAGTGCATCAACTGCGGCGTGTGCGAGCCGGAGTGCCCCTGGGAGGCCATCTTCGAGGACGAGCAGGTTCCGGACGTCTTCACCGATGACACGCCGCTCAATGCGAACATCGTGGACGCCGCCGACGACCGGCAGGTGCCCGAGCACCTCGAGAAGTCCACACCGACGCCCCAGCAGATCTCCGACAACAAGGAGAAGTGGGGCTACACGGGCTAAAAGGCCCGCGGCCCTACCCAGGTTCTCATGGGCTCCCGGCCTAGGGCCCGCAAGCCCGAGCCGACGGAAGTCGCCTTTGCCCCGGGGCCCCTTCGAGGGCGCGCAGTGAGCCGAAGGCGAGCGTAGGGCATTGTCCTGCTAAGGATTGCTGAGCGCGCCGCCTCCGCGGCGCTACGTGCTGCTGTCGAACGCCTCGTACATGACTTCGATCGGGGCGTCCTTGCCGGTCCAGAGGCGGAGCTGTTCGGCGGCCTGGTGGATGAGCATCCAGCGACCCGAGATCGGCACGGCGCCCCGCGCTTCGGCGTCGCGGAGCAGGCGCGTGCGTTCGGGTTCGTAGACGGCGTCGAGCACCAGGGTGTCGGCCCGCAGTGCATCCGCCGCCACGGGTGACGCGTCCTCGGCCAGTCCCGCGGACGTGGTGTTGACCAGTACGTCGTGCTCCAGGCCGGCCAGCTCGTCCAGGGTGCCCGACGCGGCCGCGCCCAGCTCCGCCGCCAGGGCCGCCCCGCGGCTCTCGGTGCGGTTCAGCACGGTGACCCGCGCACCGCGCGCCACCAGGCCATGCACCGCGGCGCGCGCCGTACCGCCCGCGCCGAGGACCACCGCGTGGGCTCCCGACAGCGGCCGCTGATCCTCGAGGGAGCGCACGATGCCCAGCCAGTCGGTATTGGCTCCCAGCAGCCGACCGTCGGCGCCCCGGGTGACGGTGTTGACGGCGCCGATCGCACGCGCGGTCTCGTCCACCTCGTCCAGGTGCTGCATCACGGCCTGCTTGTGGGGAAGCGATACCGCGAGCTGCCGGATCCCCAGGGCCCGCGCGCCGGCGATGGCCGCCCCGAGCGCCTCGGGAACCACGTCGAACGCCAGGTATACGGCGTCCAGGGCCAGGGCCCGGAAAGCGGCATTGTGGATGGCGGGCGAGCGGGTGTGGCCGGCGGGATGCAGCACGATCCCGCACAAGCCGGTTCGGGGTGTGATCGGGGCGGACGCGGACACGCGCCGAGCGTACTACGATCCCCTTCACCAAGCAGGGGGATGAACGTGTCGACTCGAGCTCGCGTGGCAATTCTGATGGGAAGCAAGAACGACTGGGAGGTCATGAAGCCGGCCGCCGACACCCTGGAGCAGCTGGGGATCGGCTACGAGGCCCGCGTGCTCTCGGCGCACCGAACGCCCGACCGGCTGGTGGGGTTCGTGACCGAAGCCGAGTCTGAGGGAATTCGCGCCTTCATCTGCGGCGCAGGGGGCGCCGCTCACCTGGCGGGCGTCGTGGCCGCCCACACGTTGCGTCCGGTGCTGGGCGTTCCCATTCCCAGCTCGGACCTGGACGGCATGGATGCGCTGCTCGCCACGGTGCAGATGCCCGGGGGCATCCCGGTGGGCACGCTGGCCATCGGCAAGGCCGGCGCCAAGAACGCCGCGCTGCTGGCCGCCGCCTGCCTCGCTCTCGCCGACCCCGAGCTCGGCGAGCGCATCGCCAAGTTCCGCGAAGAGCAAGCCGCCGCCATCCCCACGGAACCGATCGCAACGGGCTAAGCCCCACCGGACTGCGCAGCGGCCAACGAGCTTGCGGCCCGCAAGCCCGAGGCAATGGAGGTCGCCCTGGCCCCGGGCCCCCTTCGAGGGCGCGCAGTGAGCCGAAGGCGAGCGTAGGGGCTCGGCCGCCTAAGGATGGCTCTCCCGGGACTTCGCCAACGCCGCCTTCAAGTCCTCCCACACCAGCCGCCGGTTCTCGGCGGTGTACTGGCGCAGGATGAAGGCGGGATGGAAGGTGGGCATGACCGGGATGCCCCGGTACTCATGCCACTGCCCGCGCACGCGGCTGATCGCCACGTCGCGGCCCAGCAGCAGGCTGGTGGCGGGCTTGCCCAGGGCCACGATGGTGCGGGGGCGCACGGCGTCGATCTGTCCGTCCAGGAAGCGCCGGCATGCCGACACTTCGTCGGCCAGGGGCGTGCGGTTCCGCGGCGGCCGGCACTTGACGATGTTGCAGATGTAGACCGAGCTGCGCTGGATCTCCAGACCGCCCTCGATCATCCGCGTCAGCAGCTCGCCGGCTCGCCCGCAGAAGGGAATCCCGCGCAGGTCCTCCTGCTCGCCCGGCCCCTCGCCCACGAACATCAGGTCGGCCTCCGGGTTGCCGTCGCCGAACACGATCTGGGTGCGGCCCTCGGACAGGCCGCAGCGCGTGCACTCGCCCAGCGCCTCGCGCACCTGCTCCAAGCTGGGCTCGGCCGGCCACAGCGGAGTCTCGTCGCCCATCGGCAGCACTTCGCTGGCCGGGGCCGGAGTCGGTTGCGGTTGCGGTTGCTCGGGGGCTGGCGGCGAGGGCCGCGGCTGCGCGCGCGTTGGCGCCGGAGCCGGCGGGACCAGCCGGGTCTCCAGACCCTCCTCGACCCACTCACCCAGCCATGCGCGCGCTGCGCCCAGGGCGTCGCGAAGATCTGCGCTCGGGTCCGGCATCTAGCGTCCCTTCCAGACGGGATCGCGCTTCTCGAAGAACGCGCGGATCCCTTCCTGGGCGTCCTCGGTGCGCGAGGTCAGCACCACCACCTCGCGCAGGTAGCGCAGCGCCGCCTGGTACTCCATCTCGGCCATGCCGTACACGGCCTCCTTCCCCATGCGCAACGCCGCCGGGGAAAGGCCCGCCAGGTGGTCCGCCAATGCGTCGATGGCGCCGTCCAGCGCCCCGTCGGGCACCACCCGGCTCACCAGTCCCAGCCGCAGCGCCTCGTCGGCACGCACGCGGCGACCGGAGAGCACCAGGTCGAGCACCACCTTGCGGCTACCCACGGCCCGCAGGATCGGTGCCGAAACCATCATGGGCAGCAGTCCAATGCCGATCTCCGGCAGCCCGAGCACCGCGCTCTCGGCGGCCAGGGTCAGGTCGGCGGCCACCGCCAGCCCGCAGCCGCCGGCCAGGGCGTAGCCCTGCACCCGGCTGATCACCGGCTGGGGTACACGGTGCATGGCCAGCATCACGCGCGCCACGCCGTCGAAGTGGCGGCGGCTCTCTTCGATGGACGCGTGGCCCTCCAGCTCGGAGAGGTCCGCGCCGGCGCAGAAGGCCTTCTCCCCGGCTCCGCGCAGCACCAGCGCGCGCACCGAGGCGTCCCCGCCGGCCTGGTCCAGGCTTGCCTCCAGCTCATCCAGGGTGGCGCGATCCAGGGCGTTGCGGCGGTCTTCGCGGTCGATCACCAGGGTGCGGACGGGCCCCCGGTTCTCCACGCGCACCTGGGCCACTCAGCGTCCTCCGGCGGCCAGCGCGTGCTCCACGGCGCCGATCTGCTCGGGCAGCGCCTCCAGGCGTGCCTGCGGAGTCTTGGTGGCCGAGGGTTCGATGGTGCCGTGCCGCTGCGCCTCGATCTTCGCCTCCACGTGGAACTCGAAGCCGGGATCGTTGGCGTCGTCGTGGCAGCCGCCGCAGATCTGCAGGATGACGCAGGAGTCGCACTTGTCGGTCAGGGACAGGATGGTCCCGTCGCGCCGCGCGTCCTCGCCGACGTGATCTCCACCGGGTCCGTGGCAGGTCTCGCAGCCCACCCGCGCCAGGTCCGCATGCGCCACCGGATCGGCGCCGCTGGGGAAGCCGCCGGGCTTGCCGTGGGCGGTGGTGTGGCAGACCTGGCAGTCGCTGTCGCGCGCCTTGCCCTTGCCGGCCAGCGAGTCCATGGCGCGCCCGTGGGGGCTCGCCTCCCAGGTGGCGAACTCCGACGGATGGCAGCCCTGGCAGGCGTTGGAGCCCACGTAGGCCGCGTCGCGGAAGAGCGGCTTGCGCGTCGAGCCCACCTCGGCCAGGCGCGCTCGCTTCTCGGCCGGAGACAGCGCCAGCAGGTGCGCGTTGGCGGCATGGGAGACCCGCGGCGCGAAAGTCGCATAGTCGATGCTGTAGCCGCCCTTCTGGTCGAAACCGACCACGTGGCAGCTCACGCACTCGCCGTCGCGCTCGGCGGAATGGCGCACCAGGGTGTCGAACGCCGTGGCGTGCTTGGTGAAGCGCCAGGTCTCGGCCTGGCTCTCGTGACAGACGCCGCACACCTCGTTCCCGCTGTAGCCCGTGGCGTGCAGCAGCATCGGCGGCTTGGCGCCTGCAATCCGCGCCAGGCGCATCTTCATCAGGGGCGGGTCCATGGCGTCGCGCCAGCCCTGGGTCCGCGCTCGAATCCGGCCCTCGGTATCCAGGAGCAGGATGTCCGGAACGCCGCCGGCCACCGCGTAGCGCTTGGCCAGGGAGCCGTCCGGGTCGATCGCGACGGGGAAGAAGTCCAGCGCCTTGCTCTTGAGCTCGTCGCGCACGGCCGACGGGCTGCCCGACACCGATACGCCCAGCAGCGCGGGTCGCTCGGCTTCCGGGATGGTAGCCAGGTGCGAGCGCAGGAACTGCAGCGCGTGGTGACAGTGGGGGCAGGTGTACAGGAAGAAGGCCAGCACCACGGGGCGCCCGCGCAGGTCCGACAGCTTGACCGTCTCGCCCTCCAGGGTTCCCGCCGTGAAGTCCGGCGCCAGTGGGTATTCCCCAAGTCCGGGCTCGAGGAGCGGGGGCGCGGCTGCGGGAAGGCGCATTTGCTCGCGGACCTGACCCTCGATGGTTGCGGCCGGGTCGTCGACCCGCTCGGCCATCGCGCCCATGGCGCCGGTGAGATAGCCCTCGGCGTCGGCGAAGAGCATGGCGGCCGCCACCTTCACCCCGAAACGGCGTGCGATCGACTCGCCGGCGTCGTTGAGCACGGTGAAGTCCAGGCCCTCGGCAGCCACGAAAGCACGGGCGTCGGGTGTGGGCGCGCCGCTGGCGACACCGAGGATGGCGAAGTTGTGCTTGCCCTGGAGCCTCGCGATGGTCGCCATGGCCTGGGCGGCCGGGCGGGCCGCCTCTTCGTCCGGGCGGAAGAAGAAGATCAGCAGCCGGCGGCCCAGGAAGTCCGAAACCGTGACCGACTTGCCCTCGAACGTGGTTCCCCCGAACGCTGGCAGCGGCCGCTCGTTGGCGCCGCGCGCCGCGACCGGCTTGGCCGCCGGCTCCGGGTCGGTGGCCGGCGAAGTCGCCGTCGCGGCGGGCGCGGATGCGTCGGCAGGCGAGGGCGCCGGCGCCTCGGCGCTGCGCTCGCAGGCGAGGAAGAGGGGGAGCCAGATCAACAGGAGCCACGAGGCGGGCGTGCGCACGGCCCGCAGCATAGCGAGAAGCCGGGACCCTGACTCTCCTAGATCCGGGAGCCCCTCTTGCCCTGGCGCTTCGCTTCCTGGGCGGCGCGGAGTTGCTGCAGCTTGTTCTTGAAGTGGACGTTGCCGGGCTCGAAGGTCGCGGCCGTCTGGAGGTTGCGAATCGCCGCGGTGAAGTCGCCCCGGGCCTCGTCCTGGCGCGCCAAGGCCGAGTAGCGGCGCCCGTTGGGCGTGGCGCCATCCAGCTCCACCGTGGCCTGTTTCTCGGCCCGGGCCTCGGCCTCGGCAATCTGCATGCGGTTCTGGCCATCGCGCAGCGCATCGTCGTAGGCGCGGCGCCGCTTCGGATCGCGCAGCACCGTGTACGCCTCGGTCACGCGGGTTGCGATCCGCGCGATGGCCTCGCGATGGTCCGCATCCAGGTGGCGGTTGGCGTCCGGGTGGAACGCGCGGGAGCTGGCGTGGAAAGCCTGGCGTACGTCGGTGGCACTGGCGCCGGTCCCGATGTGCAGGACCTTGTAGTAGTCCAGCTCGTCGAGGATCTTGGCCAGGGCCAGGATTTCTGTGGGCGCGAGAACGTCAGACATCTGCGTCACCCTCGCGCGCTACTTCGACTCCGGTTTGTCGCCGTCCACATAGGACGCCAGATCTGATCCCGCATCGCCCAGGTACGCGTCCCGGGCCGTGGCATCGTCTTCGGCTGCGCCGGCTGCGCCGGCTGCGCCGGCTGCGTCGCTTGCGCCGGCTGCGTCGCTAGCGCTGGCTGCGTCGCTTGCGCTGGCTGCGCCGGCCGAAGCGGCCGGCGTTTCCAGCGGCACCGGATCGTCGGGCGCCCCCTCCGGTCCGTCCATGTCCAGCGCGTTGCCGCGCAGCTCGGCGGGAGGCGTCTCGACCCCGTCCATCAGCTCGATGTCGTCGCTCTCATCGAGTTCGAGATCTTCGACCTCCTCATCGCCGTCGTCCGGCAGCAGGTCTTCCTCCGCATCCGGCTCCAGGGTCGCACCCGGCTCCGGGACGGCGTCGGCGCTGGAAGCCGAGCTCGCGTCCTCGGGGCTGGCGGTGTGCACGCGGTCGGTGTCGCCCCGCTCCAGGATGTCCTCGATTTCGGACTCGGACAGGCCGGACGAGAGCGTGATCTCCGTGGAGGCCTGCTGTCCGGTGGCCCGGTCGCAGGCGGTCACCAGGACCAGTCCGTCGCTGTCGATGGAGAAGGTGACGTCGATCTCCACTTCGCCGCGGCGCGCCTTGCGGAAGCTCGCGAACTCGAACTGACCGAGCATCTCGTTTCCGTCCGCCTGACGCGACTCGCCCTGGAAGACCCGGATCTTCACGCGCTCCTGGAAGTCCTGGAAGGTGGTGAAGGTTCGCGTCTGCTCGATGGGGACCGGGGTGTTGCGCTCGATCACCGTCTCGGCCAGGCCGCCGGCCACGCCGATGCGCAGGGACAGAGGCGTCACATCCAGCAGGTAGGCTCCCTGTTCCACGTCGGTCAGCGAGGCCGCATGGATCGCGGCGCCCTTGGCCACCACCTCGTCCGGGTCGATGTCGGTCTGCGGCGGCTTCTGGAAGTAGTCGCCTACGGCCTGGCGGATCATCGGCAGGCGCGTCGGCCCACCCACCAGGATCACGCCGTCCAGGTCGCGCACGGTGAGATTGGCGCTCTGGAGCGCCTCGTCGCAGACCTTGAAGGTTCGCATCACCAGGTCCATGACCAGGCTCGAGAACTCAGCCTGGTCGATGTGCCGCTCGACCGACAGTGCTTCGCCGGACTCGGAGTTGATGATCCCGGGGATCCGGATCTCCACCGTGTCATCCACCGAAAAGTTCTTCTTGGCGTTTTCGGCGGCGACCTTGAGCTTCTCGAAGGCGTAGGGGTCCTTGCGCAGGTTGATCCCGTGGCTCGCAGAGAACTCGTCGGCCAGCAGGTCGATGACCCGATCGTCGAAGTCGTCGCCGCCCAGGAACGTGTCGCCCGAGGTGGAGAGCACCTCGAAGACGTCGGTCCCGATCTCCAGGACCGAGATGTCGAAGGTGCCGCCGCCCAGGTCGTACACGGCCACCTTCTGGGTCAGCCCCTGTCCGAAGCCGTAGGCCAGGGCGGCCGCCGTGGGCTCGTTGAGAATGCGCAGCACGTCGAGGCCGGCGATGCGCGCGGCATCCTTGGTGGCCTGGCGCTGGTTGTCGTTGAAGTAGGCGGGGACCGTCACCACGGCCTTGGTCACCTTCTGGCCCAGGTGGGCCTCGGCGATCGCCTTCATCTCCTTCAGCACCATGGCCGAGACTTCGGGCAGTGAGTACTGGTCGTCCCGGACCTGGATGCGGACGCTGTGGTTGGGCCCCTCGACGATGCGGTAGGAGCAGATGGCGCGCGCCTTCTTCACCTCTTCGGAGAAGAAGTAGCGGCCGATCAGCCGCTTGGACGAGTAGACGGTCTCGGACGGGGCGTGGATGATGTTGGCCTTGGCCGCATTGCCCACCGTGATCTCGCCGTCCTCCCGGAACGCGACGACGCTGGCGGACGTCGCCTCGCCGTAGGCGTTCGGGATCACCTCCACCGACCCGCCTCGCGCGATGGAGACGCAGGAGTTGCTGGTTCCCAGATCGATTCCGATGGCGACTTCGGCCATGGGCCCTCCCTCCGAGCCCGAGCGCAGGGCGCCCTGCCTGCCCCCGTATCGGCAAGTCGGCTGGTTTCCTGAGCGTTTTCCCCTGGGGACGGCGGTTTGCCGCGCAACCCGGCCGAGTGCTATCCAGGCCGGCGAAAAGGGGAATTCCGCATGTCGGGTCACTCCAAATGGTCGACGATCAAGCGCAAGAAGGGCGCTGCGGACGCCAAGCGCGGCAAGATCTTCACCAAGCTGATCCGCGAGCTCTCCACGGCGGCCCGCCTGGGTGGAGGCGACCCCGGGGCCAATCCGAGGCTACGCCTGGTGATCGACAAGGCCCGGGCGGCCAACATGCCCAAGGACAACATCGAGCGCGGCATCCAGAAGGGCATCGGCGGGGGCGAGGGCGAAAGCTTCGAAGAGGTCGTCTACGAGGGCTACGGGCCCGGCGGCGTGGCGATCCTGCTGGAAACCCTGACCGACAACCGCAACCGCACCGTCGGTGAAGTCCGCCACGTGCTGACGAAGTTCGGTGGCAATCTGGGCGCCAGCGGCTGTGTCTCGTACCTGTTCGACAAGCGGGGGCTGATCGTCGTGGAGCGCGGCTCCGTGGATCCCGATGCGGTCATGGAGGCGGCTCTGGAGGCCGGGGCCGAAGACGTGGTGGAGAGCGACGACGCCATCGAGGTGGTGACGGACCCCGCCAGCTTCGAGGGCGTCCGCCAGGCGCTCGACGCTGCCGGGTTCCAGGCGTCCCACGCCGAGATCACCATGCAGCCCTCCACCACGGTGGCCCTGGAGGGGGATCAGGCGGCCAGCATGCTCAAGCTCTCGGACGCCCTCGACGACCTGGACGACGTCCAGGGGGTCTTCGCGAATTTCGACATCTCCGAGGAGGAGATGGCCAACCTGGTCTAGACTGGTCCCTGCGGCAGGTCCTCCCCCCGATGCCGCGTGCGACTCCTCCAAACCCCTCTCGAGCAGGGCGGAGGGCCATGCGCATCCTGGGCATCGATCCCGGATCCAAAGCGACGGGCTACGGCGTGGTAGACCGCGTGGACGGCCGTGTGGTCCACGTTGCGCACGGCACCCTGCGTCCGCCGCCCAGCGCGCCGCTGGCCGAGCGCCTGGCCCGGCTGTGCCGTGAGGTGGCCGCGGTGGTGGCAGCTCACGGCCCCGACGTGGCGTCGGTGGAGCAGGTCTTCGTGGCGGCCAGCCCGCGCTCGGCGCTGGTTCTGGGCCAGGCCCGCGGCGCGGTCCTGGCCGCGCTCGGCGAGGCCGGGCTGCGCGTGCAGGAGTACGGCACCACGGCGGTCAAGCAGGCCCTGACGGGCAGCGGGTCTGCGGACAAGCGCCAGGTGCAGCGCATGGTGCGCGCTGCATTGAGCCTGGAGCGAACACCCCGAGCCGATGCCGCGGATGCGCTGGCCCTGGCCATCTGCCACGCCAGCGCGGGTCGGCTGGCGGAGCTGGGCGTGCGGAGTCGCGGCGGTTCGCGCGGTGCGGCGCGGCGCAGCTGGGACGTGAGGCGAGCGCGATGATCGCCTACCTGGAAGGCGTGCTGCGCGAGAAGCAGCCCACGCGCGTGGTGCTCGACGTCTCGGGCGTCGGCTACGAAGTGCTGATTCCGCTGTCCACGTTCTACGAGTTGCCCGACGAGGGCAAGACCGTCGCCCTGCGCGTCCACACCCACGTGCGCGAGGATGCGCTTCAGCTCTTCGGCTTCCGCAGCGAGCGGGAGCGGGTGGTCTTCGAGCTGCTGCTGCGCACCAGTGGGGTGGGCCCGAAGCTGGCCCAGGCGATCCTTTCCGGGATCTCGCCGGCGGAGCTGTTGTCGGCCATCGCCGGCGGAGAGGCGGCCGTGCTGCGCGCGGTTCCCGGCGTGGGGCAGAAGACCGCCGAGCGGATCGTGATCGACCTGCGAGATCGGGTGGGTGGGCTGCTGGAGCCCGACGAGACGACCGACGCCGCGCCGGCGCCGACGGCGTCCGGCGATGCGCGCGTCGAAGAGGCGGCGTCGGCGCTGCTCAATCTGGGGTACGGTCGTGGGCCTGCCGAGCGCGCCGTGGGTCTGGCGCTCGACGAGCTGGATGAGGACGCGCCCCTCGAAGAGCTGATCCGGGTGGCGCTGCGGAGGGTGCGATGAGCGCGACGCACGACGAGCTGTCGGCCGAGCGCCTGCCGGAAGAGCGTGGCCTCGAGGATCGGCTGCGGCCCCGCCAGCTGGCGGAGTTCGTGGGTCAGCAGCGGCTGGTGGACAACCTGGACGTCTTCATCCGCGCCGCGCGTGAGCGCGGAGAGCCGGTGGATCACCTGCTCTTCTACGGGCCGCCGGGCCTGGGCAAGACCGCTCTGGCCCACGTGGTGGCCCGGGAGATGGGCGCGGAGCTGCGGATCACCAGTGGACCCGTCATCGAGCGCCAGGGCGACCTGGCCGCGCTGCTCTCGAACCTGGAGCCGGGCGACGTGCTCTTCATCGATGAGATCCACCGCCTCAACCCCGCTGTCGAGGAGATCCTCTATCCGGCCATGGAGGACTTCAAGATGGACCTCATGGTGGGGCAGGGGCCCGCTTCGCGTTCGATCCGGCTGGACGTTGCGCGCTTTACCCTGGTCGGTGCGACCACGCGCGCGGGGCTGCTGACCGCACCGTTGCGCGACCGCTTCGGCTGGGCGGCGCGCCTGGACTACTACCCGGCCGAAGATCTCGAGCGCATCCTGCAGCGCTCGGCCGCATTGCTGGGGATCGACCTGGACCGCGAGGCCGCGGGCGAGATCGCGCGCCGTTCGCGCGGAACGCCGCGCATCGCCAATCGCCTGGTGCGCCGGGTGCGCGACTTCGCCGAGGTGGAGACGAGCAACGAAGGATCCGTGAGCCGAGAGCTGGCGCGCTTCGCCCTCGAGCGGCTCGAGGTGGACGAGGCGGGCTTCGACAAGCTGGACCGCGCGATCCTGATGACGATCCTGGAGAAGTTCGACGGCGGCCCGGTCGGGCTCGACACCCTGGCCGCCGCCCTGGGCGAGGACAAGGGCACCATCGAGGACCTGGTGGAGCCGTTCCTGATCCAGCAGGGATTTCTGGAGCGGACGCCGCGCGGCCGCGTGGCCACGTCCCACGCCTGCCGCCACTTCGGCATCACCCCCCCACCCCGCCGCCTCGGCCAAACCCGCCTCTTCTAGCCCCAAGCCTCGCGGAAACCAAGGGGGAAACTAAGGGGACAGTCCCTTTAGTTGCAGCAAGGCCGTTCGTGTCACGTCACCAGCAGTCTGCAACTAAAGGGACTGTCCCCTTAGTTTCCCCCTTGGCTTCCGCTTCGTCAGTTGGTGGGGCGGAGGCTGGGGTTGGTGCCGGGGAGGAGGCCGCGGTTGCGGAGCAGGTGGGCGCCGTCTTCGGCGAGCCAGTCGTCGTAGATCACCATGTCCTGAAGGCCGTCGCCGTCGGCGTCGACCACCGCCATCCAGCTCGCGGACGGGATCTTCTGGCTCGCGACGCGGTCGTCGAAGCCGGGTCCGTGCTCGCCGGCGCGGCCCAGGTGGAGGGCCAGGGCGTCGCGCCCGGTCCCGTACAGCAGGTCGCGGATACCGTCGCCGTTCCAGTCTCCGTCGGTGTTGGGTAGCAGCCCGGCCACGCGGCCCTCCTCCAGGTTGAAGGCCAGGGCGACCTCGCCGTGCCACACCTCTTGCGCGCCCTGGATGCCCGGCGCTTGCAGAGAGAAGACCCGCAGCTCGACCTCGGCGCGGCGCGTGGTGAGGAAGCGCAGCACCTGGACCAGGCCCATGCGCATCATCGAGTGGAACACCTCGACGCGGCCGTCGCCGTCCAGGTCCACAAGCTCCAGGTCGGCGACGCCGGCGTCCACAGTGAGGCTGGCGTTTGCGGTGCGGGCGATGCTGGCGCCGGTGCCGGGGTTGTGGTGGATCTCGGTCGTGGCGTGACTTCCGAACAGCCGCCCCGACGAGCGGTGCACCACCAGATCCGTCAGTCCGTCGCCGTCCAAGTCTCGGGCAAAGAGGCGCGCGCGGGTGGTCTCGTAGCGCAGCTCCTCATCGGCGCGGAAGGGCCGCAGGGGCATGCTGCGCGTGGGCTCGGCGGGCGGGCCGTCGCCGTTGGAGCGGAAGACATCCACCCCGTAGCGACCCAGGGCGAAGAGATCGGCGCGCCCATCGCCGTCGTCGTCGCCCAGGGTCAGCGCGGGCCACTCGAAGGTGGCTTCGAGGATCCCGTCGTAGGGGGGCGGCCCGGCGGTCGGCGTGAAGTACTCGGTGAGGATGGGCATGTGCAGGGTGCGCGGCGCTGCGCCGGGCTTCAGCGCCTGGAGCTGGGCCCCGTCCAGGCTGGGCAGGAGAAGCTCGCGGCTGCCGTTCCCGCTCCAGTCGCCCACCAGAGACATGCGCGAGAAGGAGCGCATGCGCGGAGGCAGCGGGGCCGGCGGGTCGAGCTCCAGCCGTTGCAGGACCGGGGCCCCGGCGGCCAGGCTGCGGATTTCCAGCGTCCGCCGAGACAGCAGCAGCAGCTCGTCTCCGGGCGCCGGGTGCACGTCGCCCACGTCGAAGGCAACGGCCTGCGCCGGCATCTTCAGCGAGAGCCGCGGCGAAAGCTCCGTGGCGCCGGGCTCCAGACGGAACAGGTCCAGGCGGCGACGCTCGTCGGGTGGGCTGCCCTCCACGTAGATCACCATCAGGTCCGGGGCTGCAGAGCCGGAAGCGGTGGCCACCGGTAGCACCGCCAGCGCGCGGCCGCGGGCCCGCAGGGCCACCGCCTCGAACGGGGCCTCGTCGCGGGCTCCCGCGGGCCCGGAGGCCAATGCGCAGAAGACGGCCAGGATGGCCACGATACCCGCGGGGCGTCCGGTCCCCTCCAGCATCGATCGCCCCGCCTGCACACCGGCAGTCTACGACAGGTTCGCAGCCAGGGTTTCTCCTACTCAACAAGCGGGTGCAGGCAACCGATAGGGGACAGGGGCGAAATCCGGTGCCTTTGGATGGCTGCGCCGGGTGGGCCCGACCAGATGGAGACGTGCCAGCCGTGCGATTGATCCTCCGCGTCCTGCTGCTCGCCATGGGCCTTCCGGTGCTCCTGGCGGGCACCGTGGGCCTGGGCCACGCGTACGCGCCCGAGTCCTCTGCCACGCAGATCGTCCACGGGGTTTTCGTGAGCCTGGTGGGTGTGGCCGACCAGCTGCTGGCCCTGGGAGTTTCCGGTGACGAGCTCGCTCACAACCTGTCTGCGCAGGTGGTGCACTGGGTCGTTCCCGCTCTGGGCCTGGTTCTGATCCTGGCCGGTGTCTGGCCGCGGCGCAACAAGCACAACGAGGAAGGCGAGGAAGGCGAGGTCGCCGCCGAGGACGATACCCCCAAGCTCGACCGCTCGGCTCGGCGGCGTGCGGAGAAGCAGGTCAAGGAGCTGGTCAAGAAGGGCGACGTCCGTGAAGCGGCCGAGCTCTACCTGACCACCGAACAGCTCGACAAGGCCGTCGAGCTCTACGTCCAATGCGGCGAGCTGCAGCGCGCCGCCGAGATCCGTCACGACCAGAACCGCTTCGAAGAATCGGCGGAGTTCTTCGCCCAGGCCGGACGTCACGAGTCCGCGGCAACGCTCTACGCGGACCAGGGGGATCACGCCAAGGCGGCCGACATGTTCGTGCAGGCGGGCCGCAAGAGCATGGCCGCCGAGGCGTACGAGAAGGCGGGTCAGGACGCGAAGGCGGCGGAGTGCTTCCAGGAGTCCGGTTTCGCGCGCCACGCCGCTCAGGCCTGGGTTCGCTGCCAGAGCTGGCGCAATGCGGCCACCTGCCTGGAGGAGGTGATCGCCGAGGAGGGCGCCAAGACCGGCATTGGAGACACGCGCAAGGATCAGGAGGTCCGCAAGCTCGTTCTCCAGTGCGGCAAGCTCTGGGAGCAGGCCGATGATCTCGACAAGGCGGCGCGCATTCTCGAGCGCGGCGGCGTCTTGTCGGCCGCCGCGGAGGTCAATGTTCGCCTGGAGCGCTTCGGCAAGGCCGCCGAGCTCTACCAGCGCTCGAACGAGCCCTTGAAGGCGGCTGATGCGCTGCGCCGCCTGGGTGAGGACAAGGCCGCCGAGCAGCTCCTGGGCGAGTACCACCGCGATCGGGGCGACGACGAGGAAGCGGCCCGGGCCTTCGAGGCGGCGGGCGACACGCTCGCGGCCGGCGACCTCTACCGCAAGCTGCAGGAGTTCGCGAAGGCCGGTGCGTGCTTCCAGGCCAATCACGACTCCGTCCAAGCTGCGGAGATGTTCCGCCTGGCCGGCGAGCCGGTGCGCGCCGCGGCCTGCTACGAGGACGCCCAGCGCTTCGTCGAGGCAGCCGATTGCTACGCCGAAGGGGGAGACCTGCTCAAGCAGGCCGAGCTCCTGGCGCGGGCCGAGCATTACCTGGCCGCCGGTGAGATCTTCCAGCGCGAAGGCGACGAGGACCAGGCCATCAAGGTCCTGCAGAAGATCGAGCCGGGGCATGCGGACCTGGCCGGGGCGTCGGCAATCCTGGGTCGCATCTTCAAGAACAAGGGGATGTACTCCCTCTCCATCAAGAAGCTGCGCCAGGCTCTGGGCGACTCCGATCTCGAGGCCCAGAACATCGCGGCGTTCTACGAGTTGGCGCTGGTCTACGACGCCAACCGTCAGTTCCGCGACGCGGTGGACCTGTACGAGAAGATCCTCGCCTGCGACTACCACTACAGCGACGTGGAGGATCGTCTCGAGGCGGGTCGCGAGAAGCTGCGGCTCCAGGAGCTGAAGGAGGGGCCCTCGACCCAGGGCGGGACGGCCAGCGGCTCTTCGCTCACTCCGACGGGCAACGCCCGCTACCAGATCGTCGCCGAGCTCGGCCGCGGTGGGATGGGCATCGTCTACAAGGCGCAGGACACCGTGCTGGATCGGGTGGTGGCCTACAAGGTCCTGCCCGACACGCTGAAGGAGAACCCGCAGGCCCTCAAGAACTTCCTGCGCGAGGCGAAGAGCGCCGCCCAGCTGAATCACCCCAACATCGTTACCGTCTACGACGCCGGCGAGCAGGACGGCCGCTACTACATCGCGATGGAGTACGTAGACGGCACCACGCTCAAGGAGATCCTGAAGCGGCGCGGCCCGATTGCGCCCGGCGGTGTGATGCACGTGCTGATCCAGATGTGCGAGGCGCTGGCCTACGCCCACGAGAAGAAGATCGTCCACCGCGACGTGAAGACGGCGAACACCATGTGGACCCGCGACAAGCAGGCGAAGATCATGGACTTCGGCCTGGCCAAGGTTCTGGAGGAGGTGCGGAACCACACCACGCTGGTCTCCGGCACGCCCTACTACATGAGCCCCGAGCAGACCTTGGGCAAGAACATCGACCACCGCACCGACATCTACTCGCTGGGGGTCACGGTCTTCGAGCTGTGCACCGGGCGGCTGCCCTTCATGGAGGGGAACATCCCCTACCACCACGTGCACACGCCGCCGCCGGACCCCACCTCGGTGAACCCCCGTATTCCCGAGGTCCTGGCCAACGTGGTGCGGCGCTGCATGCAGAAGGATCCGGACGCCCGCTACGCCAACGCACGGGAGATCCTCGCGGAGCTCAAGGTCGCACGGGCCAAGCGCTAGAGACTGGAGCGCAGGAGCCCCGAGGGGCGTTTTCAGGCCGAACTGCGTGACCGATCGATCACGGCCGTAACCCAAGCATCACTCCCGAATCGAAATGTCCCCACGGGGCACACTTTCACCGGCAACTTCTCCTGGGATTTTCTCTTGATTAACGAGGGATTAAAACTTCCGTAACGCGAGGGGTTGGCTAGCTTTCATGCGGCACGGACATTGCTACACCAAGCGGCAGCTTCATGGCTCCTTCATGGAAGGGGCCCGGCTAGGGTGACGGCATAGCATCGCTGGGTATGGGGGGGGCGAGCGTGTTTCAACGGACCATCGCGGAGAAGGTCAGCTGCACCGGGATCGGGCTGCACAGCGGCTCACCGGTAGAGCTGACGCTCCATCCGGCTCGTGCCGGCACCGGGGTCGTTTTCGAGCGGACCGACGTCGGGGTGCCGGTGGAGGTTCCTGCTGCTTCGGAGAGCGTGACGGCGACACTCAACGCCACCACGCTGGGCCGCGCCGGCACCAGCGTAGGGACCGTGGAGCATCTGCTCGCCGCGCTGTACGGCCTCGGCATCGACAACGTTCGCGTCGAGATCCATGGACCGGAGATTCCCGTCATGGACGGCAGCGCTGCGCCGTTCGTGTTCCTGGTGCGCCAGGCCGGCATCTTCGAGCAGGACGCCCCTCGGCGGATCCTGCGCGTGCGTTCGCCTCTGGAGATCCGGGACGGCAAGAAGCGCATCCGGATCGAGCCCGCCCGGACCCTGCGGGTGAGCTACTCGGTCGACTTCGCGCATCCGAGCATCGGTCGTCAGTCCCTGAACGGCCTGGAGCTGGTCAATGGCAGCTTCGAGGCGGAGCTGGCCCGGGCGCGTACGTTCGGCTTCCTGCACGAGGTCGAGGCCCTGTGGCGCGCCGGTCTGGCGCGGGGTGGGTCGCTGGAGAACACCATCGTCCTCGACGAAGTCGGGGTGATGAACCCGGAAGGCCTGCGCTGGGGCGACGAGTTCGTGCGCCACAAGGTGCTGGACCTGGTGGGTGACCTGGCGCTCCTCGGCATGCCCGTGCAGGGCCACGTGATCGTCGAGCGCGGCGGTCACGCACTGCATCAGCGCATGGTGGCCGAGCTGGCCCGACGGGCCATGGCCTGGAGCGAGCCGACCAGCGTCGCCGACAGCTACGCCGAGCCCATCTCCTACGGAAACCTCCGCACCGCCACCGCGTAAGGAAACCTACGGGTGGGGCTACGCGTCTGTTGAGACGGCGTAGCGTTCCAGGTCGACGGCGAGGCGGGCTTGGGCGTTGCGCTCGCTGAAGCTGATTCCCATGCCGCGGCCTGAAGGCGGGACGCCCGGCGTCGACGCTGAGTTGGCCCACACCACCCGCCCCGCCAGCTCGTGGCTGTCGCCGTCGCCCGGCAGCCGCAGGCGCACTCGGAGCTGGGTGCCGGGTGCGAGCGGTGCTTCCGTGGCGATGAACAACCCCCCTGCACCCAGGGTCGTGGCGACGGCCGTGCCGACCCGACCGTCGTCTTCGACGAGCCAGCTCACGTCCAGGCGGACGGTGAGGCGGCGGTAGCGGCGTTGCTGGCGCAGGGCGCTGGCCCGGCTCACCGGCTCAGATCCCGTCGATCCAGGACAGGACCACGCGCCGCAGCAGCGCCAGCGCTACCGGCGCGCCTTCCAGGGCTGCCGCCAGGTCCGCGTTCGGCCCCGGTCGCTCGCATCCGGCGTCGCCTTCCAGCAACGCAAGCAGCGCCGTGCGCAGATCGCTCGCGCTCTGCGCCAGCGCCTGGAAGTGGGCCAGGGTGCGCAGCTCGCAGCGCCAGGCCGCGAAGTCGATCTCCGCGATCTCGCGGGCGGCTACCGAGCCCAGCTCGCGGCGCAGCCGGCGCCGGGCACGGCGACCCAGCTCACTGGAGAGTCGGTTCACGCGGTGGCCGTCGCCGTGGACCTGTTCGGCGTCGCAGGCCAACTCGGCGACGATGCGCAGCACCTCGGCCACCTCGCCGTCTTCCAGGGGCACGAGGCCAGGCGCGGCCAGCTCCCCCTCTGCGGCCAGTGCGGCCGTGCGGTAGGCCGCCAGCGGGTCGCCGGGGTCCCCGACCGCCGCTGACTCTGCGGGCGCGCCCAGGGCGCGTCCGATTTCCTCGCCCGCGGAAACGGCGAGGCGACGTGCGCATTCCCAGACCGGGTTCTCCAGGCCGCCGGCGGTCGGGAAGCTCGACTCGCTGCGCGCCGCTTCGTACTCGCGTTCTTGCGCCGTGGCGGAGCCCAACGCGCTGAGGATCATGCGTCCCAGGCGCACTGCGGGTGCGCGCTCGCGCCCCTCGGCGATGCTCAGAGCGCCGCGCAGGTGCGACGCCTCGGTGGGCTTCGCCTCGAGCAGGTCGCGCAGCCGCGCCAGGGCCTCGTCCCAGCTCTCGGGCTGGTGCACCAGCAGACCCGCCAGGGCAGCGTGCGCTTCGCGGAAGCGCGGGTTGGCCGCGATTGCCGCCCGGTACGCATCCAGTGCCTCGTCCACTCTTTCGAGAGGGCCGGCCAGCAGTCTTCCCCGCTGGAATTGCACGGGCGCCAGGCCCGGAGCGCCGGGGTCGGGATGCCGTTCGACGAAACGCGTCAGGGCCTCGGCGGCGGCCTCCCACTCGCCCTGCGCACGCAGGATGCGGGCCTGGGACAGTGCGGCGCCGCCGCTCCTGGGATCCGCCTGCGCGGCGCTGCCCCACGCCTCGGCGGCGCTGCTGCGCTCGCCGCGCAGCTCCAGAAGCTGGGCTCGCAGGGAAGCCAGGCGAGCGCGGCGCGCACGTCGCTTGCGCTGGCGTGTTCGAGTCCGGCCGTGCAGAGCTCCAGGGCTTCCTGGTGCCGGCCGCTCTCGGCCATCCGCGTGGTGAGCAGCAAGTGAGCTTCGGCGCTGGCCGGGTCGGCCTCGAGTGCTCGGCGCACGTGGGCTTCGGCGTCCTCTTCGCTGCCACCGCGGGCCAGCTCCAGCTCGGCCACGCGGACCAGCTGCCGTGCGCGGATGGGCGCTGCGGCGTGCTCGGCCCAGGCGAGGCGCGCCTCCAGAGCATCGTCGAAGCGCCCGGCCCGCTCGTGCAAGCGGACCACGCCCGCGTGCGCGTCGTCGCATTCGGCCTCCAGCTCCAGGGCTTCGTGGTAGCGGGTCAGGGCCGGGTCCAGCTCGCCCGCCGCTTCCAGCGCCGCACCGAGCAGCGCCAGGTGCTCGGCGCGCTCGTCGTAGCCGGCCTCGCCGGCCGCTTCCAGGCGCCGTTCCAATGCCCGTCGTGCACCCTGGATCTCGCCCATGGCGAACAGCACGCGTGCCTCGACGGCCAGTGCTTCCAGCGAGTCCGGATCGATGGCTCGTGCCGTGGTGGAGAACCGGGCCGCCGCCTCGAGATCGCCGCGGGCTTGCGCCGCTCGCGCTCCAACCAGGGCCGCCTCCAGCATGGCTTCCGGAGTGAGCTGAGATCCGGCCGCCGCCAGATCGAGGCTGCGTGCGGCCGCGGCCTCCGCTTCGTCCGCCTCGCCGCAGCGTTGGGCCAGAGTGGCGCGCGCGGCGTGGACTTCCGGGGCGCCGGGGTCGCGCTCGCTGCCGCGGCGCAGCCAGTCCAGGGCGCATTGGGGCTCGGCAGCCTCCACCAGCTCCGCAGCCCGCAGCAGGTAGCAGGCCGCGTTCGAATTTCCGCTGACGTCCGCGGCCGCCGCCCAGGCTTCCGCCGCGCGCTCGGGCGCCTCCAAGGTCTCGTGCAGCCGCGCGCAGGCGCACCACAGGGCGCCGCTGCCGGGCTCGATCTCCAGGCCGCGTTCGACGCGCGCCAGTGCGTCCTCGTCCCGGCCCAGCTCCTGGATCACCTCGGCCAGCTCCAGGTGGTCGGCGCCGGACGCCGGCACTCCCTCGGCGTCGCACCAGCGCGTCATCTCGGCCGCGGCGCCCTCGAGGTCGCCGGACTCGCGCAGCAGGCCGGCCAGCAGCCGCCGCCGTGGCGCTTCCAGCTCGGCGAGCTGGTCTGCGCCGCGCAGGTTTTCCACCGCGCGCGCCGGATCACTCAGTCGCTGCGAGGCCAGGTCCGCCACGCGCAGGTACAGGCTGCGGCGGCGCTCCGGCTCGCTGTCGCCCAGCAGCTCGATCTCGCTGCCAAACAGGTCGGCGGCGCCTTGCCAGTCCTCCATGGCTTCGAAGAGCTCCTCCAGGGCACGTACGGCGCCCAGGTCGCCGGGCAGGGCCTCCAGGGCTTCGGCGAAGGCGCGGCTTGCGCGCGTGGTGGCTCCCAGCTGGCGCCGGCACACGTTGCCCAGGGCGCGCAGCAGCCCCGCGCGCTCGTGCGCGGAGGCTTCACCGCGCAGCTCGAGCTCGCGCTCCAGGCACTGCGCCACGGCTTCGAAGTCCGCCTGCCGTTCGGCGGTGCGGCGCAGGCCGCGCAGCGCGTCCAGGTCTTCGGGGTTCGCGTCCAGGGCTGCCGCGTAGGCCCTGCCCGCGGCGGCCGGAGCGTGCAGCCGCTCCTCGCGCAGCCGGCCCAGCTCGAGCCAGCCGCGCGCTTCGGGGTCGCGCTTCAGGCGCTGCGCCAGGCGCGTGGCCAGTTCGGCGTGGGCGCCGTCTCGGCGCAGGGCGGCCAGCAGCGCTGTCTCGCAGGCCCGGCGTTCGGCGAGCGCAAGGTCGTCGTCGGCTTCCGGTTCGGGCGCGTCGAGCAGCGCGCGCAGGTGGCGCAGGCCGGCGTCGGGATCGCCGAGGTCGCGTCGATAGGCATCGGCCAGGGTGCGGTGCAGCTCGCGGCGGCGCTCGCGGAAGACCGGGTCTTCGGGGTCCAGGGCTTCGAGCTCGGCTTCCGCCACCTCGGCCCAGGCCAACAGGCGACCCGCCTCACGCAGGGCTTGACCGCGGGCCTGGAGCAGGCCGGCGGGCCCGCTGGCTTCGTGCTCGAGCGCGGCCGCCAGGTGCTCCGCCGCGCGGGCGGAGTCGACCAGCGGTCCCCGGTACAGCTCCGCCAATGCGCGATGCAGCGAGCCGCTCCCTGCTCCGGGCACGGCGGCCAGCCGCTTCTCCAGGATTTCGGCGCGGTCGCGGGGGCGCTCGCCCGCTTCGTAGAGCCGGTCCAGCTCGGCCAGCACGCTCAGGTGTTGGGGATCCGCGTCGTGTGCGGCTTCCAAGGCCGCCAGCGCGCGCGCGGGCGAGCCCAGGTCGCGTTCCAGGACCTGGGCCACCTCCAGCTCCAACTCGCGGCGCTGGTCGCTGTCCGAGGTGAGCGCGGCTTGCGCCTCCAAGGCGCGCAGCAGCGCCTCGGGGCGTCCGGCGCGGCGGTGGACTTCGGCAATCCGCTTGACTACATCGGCGTCGTCGGAGCGCTCCAAACGCAGCCGCTCCAGCCAGGGAAGCGTCGCGTCGGGCGAAAGGTGCTCTTCGGCGATCGCAACCGCGCGCTCCAGCAGCGCGGCGCGTTCGTCGCTGGAGCTGGCCTGCAGCTGCACGTGAAGCTCGTCCAGGTAGGCGTGCCAGTCCCCCGTCTGCTCGAGGGCGGCGCGCAGGGCGGCGCGCGCATCGGGATCGTCGGGCACCAGCGCCAGCGCCTCGCGGAAAGCCGCAACGCCTTCGCCCGCGCGCTCCAGCGCGCCGCACAGCAGCCGGCCTCGTCGCACCAGCAGGGTGGCGCGGCGCGGGCGGTCCGTGGCGTGCGTGATCGCCGCATCCACCAGTTCCAGCAGCACGTCCGAGGCGCCCAGCTCCTCCGCCAGCAAGAGTGCGGCGTCGGCCGCCTGCGCGTGTCCGGGCACCACTTCCAGGACCCGGCGCAGGTGCGCCAGCGCCTCCGCAGGTCGTCCCAGGTGCTCGGCGAGTGCGTCCGCCAGCTCGATCCGCAGCGGCACCTCCTCCTCACCCGCCAGGGTGCGAAGCTGCGCCTCCAGCAGCCGCGCTAGCGGCTCCCACTCGGCTTCCTCGCGATAGAGCTCGCGCAGGGCCTGTTGCGCCGACGCGTCGCCCGGCCTCCGGCCCAGCACGTCGCGGTAGCAGGCGATGGCACGCCCGGCCGCGCCGGTCTCGCGCAGTGCCGCGCCCAGGCGCACACCCCAGTCTGCGCATGCGGCCGGATCGCGGGCCGCCTCGCGCATGCGTGTCGCAAGCTCGACCAGGTCGTCTCGGCGTCCTTCCCGGGCCAGCAGGTCCGCCAGTGGGGTGGCGGCCTCGGCCGCGGCGCCCAGCCCGTCCTCGGCGGACGTGTCCACGCGCGCGGCCGCGGGAGCCAGGGTTCGCACTGCGGCGTCGGCGTCGCCCAGGCTCTGATCCTGCAGCTCTGCGATGCGCACCCGCAGGCTGGCGGCGCCGGCCGGATCCGGCGGTTGTCCCGCTTCGAGCACCCCGAGCCGCGAGATGAGCAGGTCGACCAACTCCTCGGTGCGCCCGTGGCTGCGGTAGTGATCCGCCAGCAGGGCGACGGCATCGGCATGGCCCGGCTGAAGCTCCAGCACGCGCTCCAGATGGGCGCGCGCCGCGTCTTCTTCGTTCTCCATCCTCGCCAGGCGCGCGGCGGAACAGTGCAGTGCGACCTCGCGGCTGGCGTCGAGATCGTTCTCCAGGGCGCGCCCCAGCGCGCGTCGCGCGTCGCCCGGGCGGTCCGCATCCTCGTGCAGCCGCGCCAGGCTTTCGCACAGCTCGATGCGCTGGGGCGCAAGCTCGACCGCGGCCGACAGCGCCCGGGTTGCACCGTCGGGGTCCTCGAGGCGTCGTAGACACAGCTCGGCGATGCGTTCGTGCAGTGCGACGGCTTCGCCGGCGTCGGCCTGAGCCGCCTGCGCCTCCAGCCGCTCACGCAGCGGCGGCCAGGCGCGCAGGCGCTCCAGCAGCCGGATCAGGCGCGTGTCCGCCTCGCCTGCGACCGGTCCCCCCGCTTCGACCAGGTTCGCGTACACGCGGCGGGCATCTTCCAGTTCGCCCAGGCGCTCCTCCAGGAGCGTGGCGCGTTCGAGCTGCGCCCGCGCCCACTGCTCGCCGTCCTGGGCGTGGCGTGCGCGTTCTCCCAGAGCCCAGGCCAGGGCCGCGTCGTCGCCGGCCCCGCGTGCACACTCCTCCAGCCCGTCCAGGGGCTCGATCGAGCGCGGGTCGTCGGGGCCCAACCTCTCGTAGGCCGCGCGATACAGAGGGGCTGCCTGCTCGTTCTGGCCCAGTCGGCTGCGCAGCACGCGAGCGCGGCGCAGATCCAGCTCCAGCGCTTCCGGGCTGCCGTCCTCGACGGTCTGTCGGCGCTCGGAGAGCCGCTGGGCCAGCTCGCCGAAGCGACTGGTGCACTCCAGTGCCCTCTCCAGCCGGTCGTCCACGTCCGCAGGGGCGTCCGGGTCTTCCACCAGCTGCCACAGCACCACCACCGCAGCGTCGGGATCGTTCAGCTCATCCACCAGCAGGGCGGCCAGGTCCGATAGCGTCTGCGCGCGCTCCGCAGGGTCGACGCGCGCCGCCAGGTTTCGCCACGTGCGCGCCAGGGCATCCGGGCGATTCGTCTCGCGCAGGCGGCCGGCCAGCTCGCGCAGCGCGTCGACGTCGTCGGGGTCGGCTTCCACGGCGGCCTCGAGCCGTTCCACGACCTCCTCGCTGCGGCCGCCGGCCGCGTGCAGTGCGGCCAGGCGCTTCTCCAGCGCCGCGCGGGGGGCTCCCACCCGGTGAGGGGCCAGGCGCTCCAGCACGCTGGTCAGGGCGTCGTCGCACTCCAGTCGCTCCAGCTGCTCGGCGCAGCCGGCCAGGGCGTCGGGGTCGTCGGGGGCTTCGGAGGCGGCCCGCTCCGCGTAGCGAGCGGCGCGCGCGCTGTCGCCCTGCTCCTCGTGGCTCTGGGCCAGCTGACGACACAGCTCCAGGCGGCGCGCCGCATCGCCGGTGGCTTCGACCTCCCGGTCCCAGGCGGCCAGCAGTGTGGCCTGGTCGCCGCCTGCTGCAGCCAGCTCGGCCAGCCCGCGCAGCGCCCTCTCGGCGGCCGGATCCACGTCCAGCACTTCTTCGAAGCAGCCGCGGGCGCGCTCCTGCGCACCGTCGGCCTCGCGGAGAGGGCCGGCGAACAGCTCGCCCAGGCTGCACAGCAGGGCGGGGCGCTCGTCCTCCGGAGCGACGTCGCGCGCGCGCTCCAGGATGCGCCGCAGCTCGTCCCACTCCTCCGCCTTGCGGTACAGGCGCTCCAGCGAGACAGCGACGCCCGGCGTCGTCGGGTCGGCATCGAAGGCGCGCAGCAGGGTTTCGCGCGCCGCGTCCTCCTCATCGCCGTGGCGCTCATGGATGGCAGCCATCTGGGACAGCGCCTCGGCGCGCGCGCGTCCTTCGGCTGTGGCGGCCCGGGTCTCGAGCAGCTCGATCAGCTCGTCGTGGCTGCCCCGGGCGCGATGGGCCTCGACCAGGGCGTCCAGGATCTCGCTGCGCGCGGGCGCGCGCTGGATGGCCAGGCGCAGGGGTACGAGGGCTTCGTCGGCGTCGCCGCCGGCCAGACGCGCCTCCCCCAGCTCGAGCAGCGCGTCGACGGGAAGCTGGTCCGGCGCCAGGGTCACTGCGCGCTCCAGCGCGGCCAGGTGCGCCGCGTCGTCGCCCAGCAGGGCGTTGGCGTCGGCCAGCGCCAGATGGACGCGGCAGTCGTCGGGGGCCAGCTCCGCCGCACGCTCCAGCCAGCTGCGCGCGGTTGCGGCTTCGCCGCGGTGCTCCAGCAACAGGCCCGCGGTCTCGAGAGCGATGTGTGCCCGCCGCTCCGCGCCGGCGGTCAGCGCAAAGCGCCGCTCTGCCAGATCGATGGCCTTGTCCCACTGCTCGGCACGCACGGCGGCTTGCGCCGCCGCCTCCACCACCTCGGGGTCGTCGGGGCCGAGCTGCAGCGCGCGGGCATAGAGGTCGGCCGAGCGCTCGGCGTGGTCTTCCGACAGCCGCGCCATCTCCATGAGCACGATGGCCTGCTCCGGGCCCGCCGGCGTGGTGGTGAGGATGCGCTCCAGGCTCTCCACCGCCTCGGGGACCCGCTCCAATTCGCCCAACGCCCGGGCCCGCCCGCGCAGGGCGTCCTGGGAGCGCACGTCATCGCGCAGTGCGCGGTCGAAGAGCTGCAGGGCCTGCTCCGCCTCACCCAGCCGATCGAGCCAGATGCGACCCATTTCCACCTGGAAGGCGGCGCGCTCGATGGGGCGCATGGGGGTGGATGCCTCGAGCTCCCCGATCTGGAGGGCCAGCTCCCATTGTTCGCTCTCGGTGTAGAGTTCGCGGAGCCGGCGCAGCACCGGCTGGAAGTCGGGCGCCAGGCGGGCCGCCTGCTCGTAGCGCTCGCGCGCGTCGCCGGGCCGCTCGGAGCGCTCCTCCAGCACCTGGGCCAGGCGGAAGAGCAGCCGGGCTCCGACGGCCGGTCGGGCTTCCAGATCGGGTGCGCTGAGGCGTCGCTCGTACAGCGCGACCAGGGCATCCCACTCGCCGCCGAGGAAGTGGTGCTCCTCGAGGGCCTCGAACGCCGGGACATCGCTGGGGTCCGCCTCGAATTGCTGTCGCTGGCGCTCGAGAGCCGGGTTCACGGGCGCACGTCTCCTTCCGCTGGCGGTGGCGGGGGGCGTTCCTACCATCGACGCGTCGGGTGTCGGTCTTTAATTGAATCGCTTGCGCCCGATTGGCGGTTTGAATAGGATTTTCAGCGAGTTACAGGTCCGAAGGGCGAGGCGCCCGCGGGCCCCAACGCCCGCTGAGAGCCCCCGGCGAGGTCCCCTGCATGGTCCAGACCCGCACGCCCGACCGGAGCGCGTCCGAGCACTCGGCGCGCCCCGTCGAGCGGCCTACCCGGCCGCCGTTGCCCGTGGCGGAGGTCAAGCGCCGCCGTCGGGAGACCATCATCGGCATCCTGCTGGTGGGGATGATCATCACGCTGATCACCCTGCCGTCCCTGTCGGGCGCGACCAGTGCACTGGGCGACTCGGCGCTGTTCCTGTTCCTGAACGCGGTCACGGTCATGCTGATCGTGGTCCTGGTGTTCTTCATCACCCGCAACTTCTGGAAGATCCTGGCCGAACGGCGCCGGGGCATCCTGGGCTCCCACCTCAACCTCAAGTTCGTCGCCGCCTTCGTGCTGATCGCCTTCCTGCCCACCACCGGGCTGCTGGTCGTGTCGAGCTACTTCATCGCATCGTCCATCGACAGCTGGTTCGGTCTGCGCATGGAGCGCGCCCTCGAAGAATCTCGTGACGTGGCCGACATCGCCTACACCGTCGAGGGAGACAACGCAGTCCATTTCGGCGCCTTGATCGCCGAGCAGATCACCGCGGCCAACATGCTGCGCGAGGATGACCTGTCCGCCCTGGAAGACTTCGTGATGCGCAAGCAGCGCGAGTACAACCTGGGCGTGGTGGAGGTCTTCAGCGCTACGGGCCGCGAGCTGGTCGTGGCCGTGAATCCCGAGATACCCAGCTCCAGCTTCGCGCGGCCGGAGAGCGACTTCGTACGCTCGGCCCTCGAGGGCACGTCCGCCACGCGCGTCGAGCCGGGGGACGTTGGCGACCTGGTGCGCGGCGCGGTTCCCATCCGCTCCGGATTCCACGACGGGAAGACCCTGGGAGCGGTGGTGGTGAGCCGCTTCGTTCCGGTCCCCCTGGCCGGCAAGATCGCCACCATCCACGAGACCCTGGCCGATTACCGGCAGCTACAGCCCAAGACGGGGCAGATTCGCGCCGCCTATCTGCTGGAGCTGACGTTGGCCTTCTTCGTGGTGCTGCTGCTGGCCACCTGGATGGGCTTTCGCCTGGCCCGGGGCGTGACCACACCCATTCGCGCCCTGGCCGAGGGCACCGCGGAGGTGGCGCGGGGCAACCTGGACGTGGTGGTGGAGCCCACTTCCGACGACGAGGTTGGTTTCCTGGTCGCGTCGTTCAACCGCATGACCCGCGACATCAAGGACGCGCGCCAGGGCCTCGAGGCCTCCAACGCCGAGCTCGATCAGCGTCGCAGCTACATGGAGATCGTGCTGCGCAACGTGGGCGCCGGCGTGGTCTCGGTGGACGGCGAGGGGCGCATCGGCACGATCAATCCTTCGGCGCAGCGCCTGCTGGGCGTGCCTCCGGGCGTGGGTGTGGTGGGCCGCAAGCTGGAGGAGGTGATCACACGGCCCGAGCACCTGGATCTGGTGCAGGACCTCCAGGCGCAGCTGGTGCCGGGCATGCGCGAGAGCCTGCGTCGCCAGGTGCAGCTGCCCGTGGCCGACGAGGTGGCCACCCTGCTGGTGACCATGACCCTGCTTCAGGACGAAGAGGGGGGGCGCGTCGGAATCGTGATGGTGTTCGACGACTACTCCCAGGTGGTCAAGGTCCAGCGCATGGAGGCCTGGCGCGAGGTCGCCCGCCGCATCGCCCACGAGATCAAGAACCCGCTCACACCCATTCAGCTCTCCGCGCAGCGGCTGGGGCGTCGCTTTCGAGGGCGCCTGGCCGACGACCCGGCCGACCAGAAGGTCTTCGACGAGTGCGTCGGCGCGATCACCGGCCAGGTCGAGACGTTGAAGCGGTTGGTGGACGAGTTCTCGAACTTCGCACGGCTGCCCGCCGCCCACTTGCGGCCCAACGACCTGAATGCGCTGGTGGCAGAGTGCGTCGCGAGCTACCAGGGAACCCAGGGCGTGCGCTTCGCCACGGCCCTGGATCCGGCCCTGCCCATGGTGGAGCTGGATGCGGAGCAGACCCGACGCGTGCTGACCAACCTGATCGACAATGCCATCGCCGCCTGCGGCGAGCGCGGCGCTGGCGCCGATCCGGCCCGCATCGAGGTGCGCACCGTGCACGACGCGCCCCTGGAGACGGTTCGGGTGGAGGTGGGGGACCAGGGCGTCGGCATCCGGCCGGAGGATCGGCGCCGGATCTTCGAACCCTACTTCTCGACCAAGACCCACGGCACCGGCCTGGGCCTGGCCATCGTCTCGCGCATCGTGGCGGACCATCGCGGCTACATCCGCGTGCACGACAACAAGCCGCAGGGCTCGCGTTTCATCGTCGAGCTGCCGGTCCGGGGGGCCTAGGTGCCGGAGATCATTTTGATCGTCGACGACGAGCAGCCCATCCGCGACTCGTTGGCGGGGCTCCTGGCCGACGAGGGCTACGCCACGCAGTGCGCCGCCGACGGTGAGGAAGGCCTCAAGGCGCTGCGCGGCGGCCAGGGCGCGGACCCGGATCTGGTGCTGCTGGACATCGCCATGCCCGGGCGCAACGGCGTAGACATCCTGGAAGAGGTGCGGCGCGCGCGTCCCGAGCTGCCCGTCGTGATGATGAGCGGGCACGCCACCATCGAGACGGCGGTGCGCGCCACCCAGCTGGGCGCCTACGACTTCATCGAGAAGCCGCTCTCGGTGGAGAAGCTGCTGCTCACGATCCAGCACGCGCTGGATCGCTCGCGGCTCGAGCGGGAGAACCTGGAGTTGCGGGCCCGCGCCCTGCGCGCGCACGAGATCCTGGGCGACTCCGCTGTGATCATCAGCTTGAAGCAGCAGATCGAGATCGCCGCGCCCACCAACGGCTGGGTCCTGATCACCGGCGAGAACGGCACCGGCAAGGAGTTGGTGGCCCGCCAGATTCACGTGCAGAGCGGGCGCGCGGATGGGCCCTTCGTCGAGGTCAACTGCGCGGCCATTCCCGAGGAGCTGATCGAGTCGGAGCTCTTCGGCCACGAGAAGGGCGCCTTCACCGGCGCCGTGCAGCAGAAGATCGGCAAGTTCGAGCTGGCGGACCGGGGCACGATCTTCCTGGATGAGATCGCGGACATGAGCCTCAAGACCCAGGCCAAGATCCTGCGCATTCTCCAGGAGCACAAGTTCGAGCGCGTGGGCGGCACCGCGACCATCGAGGTGGACGTACGTGTCATCGCGGCCACCAACAAGTCGCTGGAGAAGGAGATCGCGGAAGGGCGCTTCCGCGAGGACCTCTACTACCGGCTCAACGTGATTCCATTCCACGTCCCCGCGCTGCGCGAGCGCCGCGGCGACATCCCGGCGCTCGCCCGCGCCTTCGTCGAAGAGTTCTGCCGAGAGTCCGGCGCGCGCCCCAAGGAGCTGGCGGCGCGGGCCATTGCGCGGCTGGAGGCCTATCCGTGGCCGGGCAACGTGCGCGAGTTGCGCAACCTGATGGAGCGCCTGGTCCTGATGACGACCGGCCCGCGCATCGTCGAGGCGGACCTGCCGGACTCGGTGCGCGCGGGCGCGCGCTCGGAGCCCGGCGATCCGGCGACCCTGGACGAGGCGCGCAAGAGCTTCGAGCGCGACTACCTGATGGCGCGCCTGGAGGAGCACGGCTGGAACATCTCGCGCACGGCCGAGGCGGTGGGCATGGCGCGCGAGAGCCTGTCTCGCAAGATCCGTCAGCTGGGGATCGAGGTGCAGCGTGACTGACGCGCACATCGCCGGAGCCATCGGCCGCGCGCGGTTCGAGGACGCGCTCCGGGTGCGGGAGCTGGCGCGAGCGATCCTGCCCGGCGCCGGCGAGCCGCGCCTGAGCGAGACGTGGGTCGCCCGCGACGCAGAGGGTCGCGTGATCGGCTGGCTGGAGGAGCGTCGCGTGGCGTCGGAGCTGTACGTGCTGGGTGTGGGCGTCGATCCGGCCTGGCGCCGCTGCGGCGTGGCCACGGCGCTGGTGCGGGAGTGCCTGGCTCGGGCATCGCTGGTGCACCTGGAGGTGCGCGCCTCGAACGCCGCGGCCCGGCGCCTGTACGCGGGTCTGGGCTTCGACGAGGTGGGCCTGCGCGCGCGCTACTACTCCGACGGTGACGACGCCGTGCTGCTGACCCGGGCCGCCGCGTGAACACGCCCCTGCGTGTCGATGCCGAGGTACTGGAGAACGCGGCCGAGGGCGGCGTGAACCACCGCCTGCGCGTGGCAATTCCAGATTGGCCCGGCTTCGAGCCCGGCCAATTCGTGATGCTCTCGCCCGGTGCGCGTGGCGCGGCCGAGCGCGACGACCCGCTGCTGCCGCGGCCCATGGCGGTCTACCGCCAGCACCACGGCTCGCAGATCGAGGTGCTCTACAAGGTGCACGGCCGTGGCACGGCGCTGCTGGCCGAGGCCCAGCCCGGCCAGCGCGTGCGCGTGGTCGGGCCCCTGGGCCGGGCCTTTCCGCTCCCGGAGGCGGGCGAGCGCGCGCTGCTGGTGGGCGGCGGCACGGGAATCGCCTCGTTGTACGAGCTTGCGGCGCGCGCCGTTGGCAGCGGTTCCGTGAGCGTGCTGCTGGGCGCGCGCAGCGCCGATGATCTGATGGGCCACGATGACTTCGCAAGGTTGGGCGTGGACCTGCGACTGGCCACCGAGGATGGCAGCGAGGGCGCGCGCGGGCTGGTGACCGAGCTGCTGCGCCAGGCGCTGGCCGAGGCCGGACCCGCCCGCGTCTACGCCTGCGGCCCGACGCCGATGATGCGCGCCGCAGCCCAGCTGGCGGCCGACGCCGGCGTTCCCGCTCTGGTGTCGCTGGAGAACCCCATGGCCTGCGGCTTCGGTGTCTGCCTGGGCTGCGCGGCGCCGCTGGCGGGCGGAGGCTTCGGCTTGGTGTGCCGCGACGGCCCCGTCTTCGACGCGGCGCAGGTAGATTGGGAGAACCTGGCGTGAGCGTGGATGCGCGCGTCAACTTCGCCGGCATCGCATTGCGCAATCCGGTGCTGACGGCCTCGGGCACCTTCGGCTACGGCACCGAGTTCGCGCCCTTCATGGACCTGCGCCGCATCGGCGGCTTCGTAGCCAAGAGCCTGACCGCGCAGCCGCGCACCGGAAACCTGCCCAAGCGCATCGTCGAGACGCCGGCCGGCATGCTCAACGCCATCGGCCTGGAGAACGTGGGCGTCGAAGCCTTCATCGCGGAGAAGCTTCCGGCTCTACCCGACGCTGTGCCCGTGATCGCCAGCGTTTTCGGCACCGCGCCCGACGAGTACGCCGAGGTCTGCAAGCGGCTGGCCGGTGCCGAGAAGGTGGTGGGTCTGGAGATCAACGCGTCCTGCCCCCACGTCAAGGCGGGCGGAATCGAGTTCGGCCAGAATCCGCACCTGCTGGCCGACCTGGTGCGCACGGTACGCAGCGCCAGCTCCCTGCCGCTCATCATCAAGCTCTCCCCCAACGTCACCTCCATCGCCGAGATGGCGCGGGTCTGCGAAGGCGAGGGCGCCGACGGCATCGCCCTCATCAACACCCTTCAGGCCCTCGAGGTGGATCTCGAGACGCGCCGCCCGACCCTGCGCAACGTACTGGGGGGCCTCTCCGGCCCGGCCATCCGCCCCGTCGCCCTGCGCATGGTCTTCCAGGCCGCCGGCGCCGCCTCGATCCCCATCTGCGGCATCGGCGGCATCGCCACCGGCGACGACGCCGTCAAGTTCCTGCTCTGCGGCGCCAGCGCGGTGCAGGTGGGCACCGCCAACTACACCAACCCCATGGCCGCGGCCGAGGTGGCCGAGGGGGTCGCGGCGTATGCCGAGCGCCATGGCTTCGCGCGCGTGGCGGACCTGATTGGAGCGCTCGAGGTCGACTGACGGGCCCCTTCCCAACCGCGGCCTACGAACAAGAGGTGGGGATGAGGGGGAGGGCGCGTAGTCCCGGGCCGAGCAGCGGTGCATGGTCGGGCGCGACGTGAAGGTGGGCGGATTGCTGCGTCGCGCGCCGTTGCGGGCGGCTGAATGTGTGTTCCCCCTCGTCGTTGTTGACAGAACTCAAAACATCGCTATATTCAACCTATTCATGCGTAATTCCAGGCAAGAGAAGCCTCGCTTTCCTTCGGGTCGGGGCGGGCGCCGTGAGGGCGCAGGGCGCAGGCCGAGTCCCGATTCGGGAATGCCGCATCTTTCCCGCGAGCGCTTTGCTTCCCGCCATCCTTGTCACGTCACCTTCCGGGTTCGCGAGGACGTCCCGTCCCTTCGGTCGGTGCGCTTCGTGCGCGAGTTCGAGCGCTCCCTCCGCCAGATCCGCAGCCGTCCGGGCTGCCGCGTGGTCCACTATTCGATCCAGGGCAACCACGTGCACATGCTGGTGGAGGCCGCCGGGCCCGACGCGCTGGGGCGAGGGATGAAGTCCGTTGGGGCGCGGCTGGCGCGGGCGGCGAACCGGGTGTTTCGGCGGCGGGGGCCGGTGTTGGCGGATCGGTATCATCTGCGGGCGTTGAGGACGCCGCGGGAGGTTCGGAATGCGTTGGCCTATGTGCTGCTCAACGCCCGGCGTCATGCTCAGAGCGCCGCGAAGAGGCTGGGAATGGTTGACCCTGGCTCATCCGGGCGCTGGTTCGACGGCTGGCGCGGAGGGGTCGAGCCGGCCCGAGATCCGCCAGCGGTGGCGCGGGCGCACACCTGGTTGTTGGGCCTGGGCTGGCGGCGGCACGGGCTGGTGCGGCTGGACGAGGTTCCGGCGTCGGGATAGCTCTGCCGGCGGCGCCAAGTAGGGCGGCCGCTCAGGGCAGCGGCGATATACCATGGCACACGGCTCGGTTTCGCCAGCCCCAGCCGCAGGGAGACCGCTGCTTGAGCCGCCTCGCACCGCTCGACAAGGCTCTGGTCCTGATCCTGGTGCCGCTCTGGTTGGTCTGCTTCGCCCTTGCAATCAGGACACAAGTCGTATGCGGGGGCATCCCTCCCGTGGAGTTGTCGCTCGCAGACGCGGCGAGCTACCCCGTCCTCACGGGTCGCTACCTGACCGAGTTCTACCCGGACCATGACCCACTCGCGGAGGCAGGCCTGCGGGCGGGCGACTCCTTGGTGCGCGTGGGCGAAGCCGACCTCCTCGGCGTCGGGAACATCGGCTTCTACGCGCGCGCCGTCGGAGAAGCGGGGCGGGACCCGAGTGTTGCGCTGATCTTCGAGAGGAATGGTGCGCGGGGCGAGGCTTCCCTCGCTCTCGCCCCTGTTTCCCTTTTCCGTTCCTCGTTGCTCAGTGCGCTAGCCTCCGTCGCGGCGGCGCTGTTCCTCATTCTTCGCGCGCGGCCGACTCCCAGCGTGCGCGCCTACTTCTACGCCGCGATGTGCACGGGCTTCCTTCGCAGCCAATTCCCCGGACCCGGGCTGCAGTTCTATGCGTATCTCGTCGTCTTCTGGACTTCACTTGGGATGTACTTTCCCTTGGTCGTCGGCTTCCTGTTCCGCTTCCCGGACGACCGCGCGCCTCAGGGCCGCTGGGATCACATCTGGCCCTGGTGCTTCGCCGTCCTCGGCGTGTTCATGTCAATGATGTTCCTGGGTCGCCAACTGGTCGGGGCGGCCGGGTTCTTCGGAACCGTAGTCGTCGGTGTCGTAACGATGCTCGTGATCGTCACGCGCAAGTACCGCGCTGCAGATCAGGTCGCGCGCCGGCAGATGAAGTGGTTCGTCTTCGGGATCTACTGCGTCGCGATTCCCCCCGCGACGGCCGCGCTTCTCTCCAGCCTCGATCCCCGTCTCGGCTGGCTCTGGTGGGCGAGCTACTGGGTCGCGCCGCTGCTGCCGCTGGCGATCGTCATCTCGGTTCTTCGCTTCAATCTCTTCGACATCGACCGTCTACTGAGCGCGACGGCGTCCTACAACATCCTCGCCGTACTGCTGGGCGCCGGGGCTCTCATCGGGGTGCCGCGCATTTCCGAGGCGGCGTCCGGCCT
>CAMYOO010000057.1:13918-29286 GCA_947260035.1 uncultured delta proteobacterium | reverse complement strand
CTGCACCGCGAAGACGTCGAGCCAGGGCTGCCTGCCGGCGAGAAACCGCTTCCCAGGCGGGCCACGGCTATGGGATCCTTCCGGCCCGGGGGGCGAGAGATACGGAGGGCTCCACCCATGAGGTGCATCGCATTCGCTGCGATCGGCATTCTCTTCCTCGCTCACACCGCTGCCGCTGCAAGCTGGTCCGTGATCAGCTTCACCATCACGCCCCAGAACGCCCCGCAGGTCCTGGCCGCAGGGGACAAGCTGATGTCATCCGCGGCCGGCAAGACGTTCGCCGGTCAACTGATCCTCCAGGCCCACATCGCGGACGGGGACAACCCCTCGACCCACAGCTGGATTCCGATCTACAAGTCGGCCGGCGAGCGAGAGGCGTTCGTACAGAAGCTCCAGGCGGATCCGGCCTGGGGCGCATTCCTGGCGACGCTGACCAAGCTGACGCAGCCCGTCTCGAACGTGATGTACAGGACCATCAAGAGCTGGGGAGACATCCAGGACAGCGACACCGTGTGCGGGCGGAGTGTCGCCGGTGAGCCACGTGATCTCGGTCGGCTACGCGAGCGAGGCCGAGATGGAAGCCTGGGCGAACACCCGCACCCCGAGCAAGGACTGGGCTGCGTATGTCGAGACGTCGCGGCAGACCGCCGAGTACCTGGGCGGCAGCCTGGGGCGCAACCTCAAGACCTGGGGCCCCGCGCCGCTGAAGGACCTGACCGCTCCCTGAGGGAACGCGGTCGAAGCTGGGACAGTGCATGAAGTGAAGCAGCCCCCGGAGCCGCGAGGTTCCGGGGGCTGCTTCCATGTGAGGGCGCCGGCAGTTGCAGCTGTCGGCCACCGGGCCGAGCGGATCGCTCGCGGCGGATCCGCCCCTGCTCAGTTGAGCAGCGCGTCGACCATGCGCTCCACCAGCGCGCCGCCGAGCCAGGAGCCGAGCGGGATGGCCAGATAGAGCGCGAAGCGGCGCAAGGTCGGCGCGTCGACGGGCCACTCGTGCACGGATTCGATCAGGCCGCGATAGGCGATCCAGTCGGCGAGACCGGGCAGCGCGCCGCTGCCCGCGCGCGCCAGGCGGATCTGCTCGTTCACCCGGGCCAGCTCGTGCTGCTTCTCGCGGGCGATCGCGTCGCGGACGCCCCGAACGGGAAGGAGAAAGCCGGCGGCTGCGAAGAAGAGCATTGCCAGCGACGCGGCCAGCAGGAACCAGATCAGGTTGGGCGCGGCCTCGAAGTCGTAGAACATCAGCGCCAGCAAGGAGAAGGCACCGATCGTGACCAGCGCCTGCCGCAGCCCGAAGCGGATCAGTGGCGCCACCGACACCAGATCGAGCAGATCGATCTCCACGTACTCGCGGCCTACCCGGGAGAAGCGCTTCGACTCGACCCAGATCGCATAGGCCAGGCGCCCTGCCACCCATCCGATCCAGATCGCCAGGGCTCGGTGGAAGTACGCCTCCGGGCTCATCTGCTCGAGCGCGGTGATGTCGGATACGGACTCGGCGAAGACGAGAACGACGCCCAGCCAGGCCACGCCTGCGACGCCGGCCCGGCGAAGCCGGGCGCGAGCGTAGAAGCCCGCATCTTCGAGGTCGATCGCGCCAGCGTTCCGCTTGAGAAACGGCGCGAGATCCGCCGCAGTCCATCGCGCGCTCCGCACCGCATGGAGCCAGGCGGCGGGCAGGTAGGCGGCGAGCAGGCACAGCACCACCGCAACGCGCAGGTCCTCGCGGTAGCTGTCCACCTGGTACTCGGTGACGCGGCCCAGGGCCAACTCGAAGAGGAGGAACACGAGGAGGAAGCCCACGGCGAGCAGCGCGCCGCTCCAGAAGGGGGAGAAGGGGCTGCGCTCCAGGAAGCGCTGCGACCACGGGGACGGACGGGCGGCGGGGACCTGGGCCATGCGCGCATTATGGCCCCGGTCGGCAGCCTCGGGCCATCTGACCCCGGCCGGCAGCCTCGGGCCATCTGACCCCGGCCGGCAGCCTCGGGCCATCTGACCCCGGCCGGCAGCCTCGGGCCATCGCGAGCTTCTCTCGGTGCCCGCGGGGAAAGCTTCCCCGAAGCAGCCTCGGAGACAGCGTGCCTCGTGAGAGAACACGGAAGAGTTGACACATCGCCGCGTTTGGATCCCACTCCCCCGTGTAGTCCACCAGCGGGGAGTCTCCCCAATACCCGCCCTATGGGTGCCTCAGGACCGCATTCCCCGCGGAACTGGACGTGTAACTGGGACTTGCCAGACGCAGACAGGGGCCTTGAGCTTTCTAAGCTCCTCGGCCATGGCGCTGCTGCCGCGGCCTGGCCGAGCGGGCGGCATCTCCCGCTAGCCGCGGCCAGCAGCGGCCGTGCTGTCGGCTGGCCGACAGCCTCGTTTTTTCTCACTTTTTCCTGACACCAAGGAGCCGCTGGGCGCCACGTATCGGATGTCGCGGTGCATGCAGGCCCGCGGCTTCCACGGTG
Source organism: uncultured delta proteobacterium (assembly GCA_947260035.1). Classification (GTDB taxonomy): domain Bacteria; phylum Myxococcota_A; class UBA9160; order UBA9160; family JAFDET01; genus JAFDET01. The sequence goes on along the minus strand of CAMYOO010000057.1, from coordinate 26,830 downwards.
GGTGGCGATGAAGAAGCTCGCTTTCGGTCTCTTGTTGGCACTGGCGGTGGCCCTGGCGGCGGAGGCGCGCGCCGTCGCGATCCCCGCGATCAGCATCACCGGCCCGAACGTCGCCTCCGACGCGTTCCAGAGCAACACGTTCGGCTACGACTTCAGCGCCGACGGAAACTCCACGATCACCGCTCTCGGCGTGTTCGATGACAACGGCGACGGCCTCGACGTGGCCTACGCGGTCGGCGTATGGGATTCCGGCGCGTCGCTGCTGGACTCCGTCGTCATCCCGGCGGGCACGGGCGCAACGCTCGTCGACGGCTTCCGCTACGCGGACCTGACGACCGGCATCGCCCTCAGCAACGGTGCTTCCTACCGGATCGGCGTGCTCGTCCCGGCCGGCGAGGAGCTGGTGAACGGCGTCACCGGCGTCACTCCGACCGGCATCACGATCAACGCCCCGAACTACTTCCGGAACGGCGCCACGCTCCTGTATCCCAACACGCTCTCCGCCGGCAAGCAGTACTACACCGCGAACATGCTGCTGGTGCCGGCGCCGCCGGCGGCCTGGCTCTTCGGAAGCGGCATCCTGGCCGTGCTGGGCGTCGCCCGACGCCGGCACGCCGCCCGCTGAGGACGCGAGCCACTCTCTGCAACGGACGAGGCCCCCGGAGCCAGCACGGCTCCGGGGGCCTCTGATTTGGTAGCGGGGGAGGGATTCGAACCCCCGACCTCCGGGTTATGAGCCCGACGAGCTACCAGACTGCTCTACCCCGCAGCAATTCGTGCTGGCGGGAATCTATTCAGTATCTGCGCGCTGTCAAGGTGCCTAGCTGCGGCTCGGCTGCGTGCCGAAGTGCGTGACCTGGTGACGGATTTCGTCACCTTGGGCGGGCCCTGGGGCACTCCTCACCAGGGAACCCGACGGGGACCCGGAGGAGAATCGAGATGCAGCAGAAGAGGCTATTCGGACGAGCGGGTGCGATTGCGGCGCTCTCCTTCGCCCTGGCCGCTCCGGCGGGCGCGGGCACGATCTACTCCTGGCGCACGGATGACGGGGGCTATGCCTTCGCAGACGACCTGCGCCGGGTGCCGGAGAAGTACCGGGAGCGCATGGAGACGCGGCAGAGCGCGGATCTGGCGGGCCATTCCCGTTACACGCCCCTGGACGACGCGGCCAGCGATGCGTACGCCAATCACCTGGAGCAGCGCCTCGAGGCGCTGCGCAAGCGCAATCAGCGCATGGCGGAGGCGATGGCGGCCTCGCCGCGGGTGAGCGGCGGACAGGACGGCGTGACCGTGCGGGTGGACAGTGACGGCAAGCCCGTCATCGACATCCCCAGCAGCGCGACCGCGGACGGTGGCGGGCCGGTGATCATCGAGGACGTTCTGGCCAGGCCCGAGGGCAGCAGCACGACCCGATACAACACCGTGATCCGGCGCGGCGATGAAGTGATCTCGATCGTGCGGCCGGCCAACGACAGCCAGTCGCCGAACGTCCGCAGAGAGTCGAGCCTGGACGACGGCGAGTTCTAGAACGCCAGCTGCGCCCGAGAGTATCGAGCCGCGGGCAGGGACACCTGTCCGCGGCTCGTTGCGTTTCGGGCTCTAGTTCCGCAGCCAGCCGGGCAGGGCGCCGGCGCGGCGCGCTTCCTCGGGCAGCTCCTGGTCGCGGTAACGCAGGGCGGCCTCGAGCTCGGCCTTGGCCGCCGAGCGCGAGTCGCTGAGGGTGGCGCGCGGCTCGCCCCGCTTGCGGTTGCGGTGGCGCATCTTGCCGTACTCCTCCTCGGCAAGGGCCACGCGCTCCTCGGCCGTGGTCACCCGGGCGCGGGCTTCATCGGCGCGGGCGCGCCAGTAGGCCTCGGCATCGGGGCTCTCCGCCGGGGGCGCGGCATCGCGGCTGGCGGGAGGTGCTGTCTGGGCGAAGGCCGGAGCGGCCAGGGTCGCCGCCAGGAAGAAGACGGCCACACGTCGCTTCATCGCTGAACTCCTTACTATGCGAGAGCCGGAGCCCGCAGCGTCCGCTCGTGCACCCAATCGTCGATCGAGCGCAGGCTGGAGCCGTCCAGGCCCACGAAACGGAGACCCATACCCATCAGGCCCTCCTCGGGATCGTTCTCGAGCCAGACCACCTCCGCCGTGGGGCGGACATGGCCGATTTCGTCGGGCAGATCGAACTCCAGCGTCACCTCGCTGTGGGGCGAGAGCTCCTTTCCGCCCTCGACGAAGATGCCGCCGCGCGAGATGTTGCGCGCCTTGCCGACCCAGTCCGTACTGCCGTCCTCGATGCGGACGCTGCCGCGAAAGGGGGCGCGGGGAAGCCCGCGCACGTTGGCGTAGCGCACGAAACGCTGCACGGTCTCGATCAGGGTCAGGCGGTTGATGGGCTTGGAGAGGACGTCGTCGGCGCCGGCGTGGATCGCTTCCGCGTGATCCTCCGCGCGATCGCTGGAGGTCACGATCACCACCCGGGTGGCGTCCAGCTCCGGGTGCCGACGCACCGCCCGGCACAGGCCGGCGCCGTTCAGGCCGGGCATGAAGGCATCGGCCACGATCACGGCGGGGTGCTCGCGACGCGCGATCTCCAGGGCCTCCTCACCGCCGGTGGCGCACAGCACGCGGCCCACGCGGGTGAGAAAGAGCGCCTCGATCTCCAAGAAGATCGGCGCGTCATCCACCAGCAGGATCGTTCGTCGCGTGCCCATCCGTTCCCCCCCCCAGGACGGACGGAGGCCGGCGCTACTGGGCCGGCTCCATCTCCGCGATCGCCTCGCGGATCTTCTCGATGTCGGGCTTCACTTTCCACTCGCCGCGCAGCGGGTCCTTGACCCAGACCTGCTCCTCCAGCCAGGTGTGCTCGATCAGCCGGGCCATGTGGTAGGCGCTGAAGGTGCAGGTGATGGTGGCCTCGGTCTCGGTTGCGTTGAAGATCGTCTCGAGCACGTCGTAGTCGCTCAGGCGCACGCTCTTGAGCGCCTCGATCTCCTTGGTGAACGCCTCGCGCGAATCCTTCTCCACGATCATGCTGGCGGCGTGGTACTCGCCCCAGCGCAGGAAGTGCACGTACTTGAGCTGGGTGTCGGTCAGCTTCTTCTTGCTGCCGGTCCAGTCGGGGCTCAGCGTGGCGCAGGCTCCAGTGCCCAGGTTCATGCACAGCACGGCGGCAACGACTGCAATACGAACGAAACGGCCCATCGGGTTCCCCTCCTTGCGCCCCTCAGCCACCGGCAAGCGGTGAGTAGAGGTCTGCGCGGCTCCGACTCTTTCCCTATCGGCGCGTTGCGCGCCGGGCCTGAGGGCACTGTGATAGACTCGCCGGCCCCGACACAAGTGTTTGATACGAAACGGGTTTCAGGTCTCGTGGAAAGACCGGAGGAGGGCAGGGACGTGCTGCTGGGCATCGATGTGGGCGGGACCAAGGTCGCCCTGTGCGTAGGGGAGCTGGGAGGCGCGCTGCGCGCAGAGCGCACCGTCCCCACCGAGCTCTCCGGCGATGCGCGCCGCGACGTCGCGCACCTGGCCGAGGCCGCGCGCGAGGTCGTCGCCGAGGCGGGGCTGCCCCTCGCAGAGATCCAGGCGGTGGGCGTCTCGTTGCCCGGTCCGCTGGATACCGAGGGTGCGCGGGTGCTGAATCCGCCGAACCTGCCCGGCTGGCACGACGTTCCGGTGCGGGACGAGCTGCGCGACGCCCTGGACGGACTGCCCGTGCACCTGGAGAACGATGCCAATGCCGCCGCCCTGGCGGAGTGGCACTTCGGCGCCGGCCGCGGCTTCCGCAGTGCGGTCTACCTGACCATGAGTACCGGCGTCGGGGGCGGCGTGATCCTGGACGGCCGGCTGCACCGGGGCCGGAACTGGAGCGCCGGCGAGATCGGGCACATGGCACTGGTATGGGACGGCGAGCCGTGCTTCTGCGGGCTGCACGGCTGCGTGGAGGCCTACCTGGGCGGGCGCGCCTGGGCGCGGCGCCTGGCCCAGGTGGCGCCGCCCGACGGACGGGTCGCCGAGCTGGCCGGCGGCCCGGAGCACGCCACGCCGGTGCAGGTGGTGCAGGCGGCGAAGGAGGGCGACGCCTTCGCCCTGGCCGAGATCGAGCGCTTCAACGGCCACCTGGCCCACACCCTGGTCAACCTGACCTTCACCCTGGACCCGGACGTGTTCGTGCTGGGGACCATCGTCGCCGCCGCCGGTGAGGAGCTCGTGCTGGAACCCGTGCGGCGCCTGGTTCGCGAGCATCTGTGGCCCCGGATCGGAGAGGGACTGGAGATCCGCGCGGCCGAGCTGGGGAAGCGTCTGCCGTACTACGCGGGGTTGGGCGCGGCGCTGTCGGACTCGCCGTCGACGGGGCTCGCCTCGGCCTGATCCGTCTCGCTGCCGCCCTGGAAGCGGCTGATTTCCGTGCGCAGGAGCTCCGCGTTGATGCGCAGGGCCTCCACCGTAGTCACGATCTCGGGTACGCGACCGCCCGTCTTGCGCGCCACCTCCAGCACCCGGTTCACCACCTCGGACACGGCTTCGCCGGCCTCCTGGTGGCTGCTCATGTTCTCCTGGATCTGGCGCATCATCTCGCCGATCGCGGTGATGCTCTCGGTGATGAAGGCCGTGGACTCGCGCTGCTCCTCGGTGGAGCGCTGCACCTGACGACACACCACCAGCGCGGTCTCGGAGGTCTGCAACATCTGCTCGCTGGCCGAGCTTTGCTCGCCCATGGCGCCGGAGATCTTCTGCACCATGGCGGAGGTGCGGTTGGCGGCGTCGGCTACGTGCTGCGAGTTGCGGCCCTGCTCCTTGGCGGCGCGGGCGATCTCGCTCACCCGTGCGTTCGCATCGCTGGCCAGCAGTCGGATCTTGCTGAGCGAATTCCCGGCGTGGCGTGAGCGTTCGACGCCCATCTCGACCGCCTGGATTCCGGCCTGCATGGCGGTCATGGCATTGCCGGATTCGTCCTGCACCGAGCGGATCAGGCGCTCGATCGCCTGGGTGCTCTGAGCCGTGCGCTGGGCCAGGGTCTTGACGTGGTTGGCCACCACGGCGAACGCCTTGCCCTGCTCGCCGGCCTGGGCGGCGATGATGGCGGCGTTGAGTGCGAGCAGGTTGGTCTCGTCGTTGATCTCGCCGATCACGGTCAGGATCTCGCCGATCTCCCCGATCCGCTCGACCAGCCGCCCGAGCACTTCGCGCGACTCGCCGGTCTGGGTGCGGATCTCCTCGATGCCCTCGATGGTGGCGCCCACCGCGCCGGTGCCCTCTTCGGCGCCCTGCGTCACCTTCGCGGTGAGCTCCGAGGCCTGGGTGACGTGATCGCCCACCTCCTGGATGGCCCGGTCCATCTCGGTCATCGACGCGGCCGTCTCCTCGGCCATGCGCTGCACCTCGTCGGCGCTCTCTGCTACCTGACGGATGCTGGCTCCCATCTGGTGGCTCGAGGAGCTGGCCGACTCGACGGCGCCGTTCAATGACGTCACGCTGCGTGCGACTTCGTCCACGGAGCTGCCCAGCTCCAGGGTGGAGGACGAGGCCTCCTCGGTGGAACGGGAGAGCGTCTCGATCTGCCGGTTCACGTTGCGGATCGACTGGTTCACACGCGCCAGCATGGCGGCCGTTTCCTCAGCGGCCTCCTCCTGGCTGTGGCTGCCGTCCTCGATCTCCTGCATGGCCACAGCCAGGCCCTCGGAGACCGAGCCGATGCGCTCGGTGACGTCCACGACCCGGCCCGCCAGACTGCCGAAGCCCTCCCACATGCGGTTCAGGGCGTCGCCCACGCCGCGCAGGACGCCCAGGTCGCTGCGTCTCACCCGGGCGGTGAGGTCGCCGGTGCCCATGCGTTCCACACCGCCCAGCAGCATCTCGATGGGGCGCAGGGCGTTGCGCATCAGCACCCAGTAGAGCGCCAGGCCGATCACCACGGCGCCCAGCAGCACCGTGCCCGCTGATACGGTCACGCTGCGCACCAGGGCGCTGGACATGCGGCGCGTCGAGAAACGCATGCTCAGGGTCGCCAGCAGGGGCGTGTGACCCGTTTCCGGATCGGGATCGCCCACGATGGGCAGCACCAGCAGCAGGCCGTCGTCGCCGGCCTCCGGGCTGCCGGCCTCGAAGCGTTGGGGCGTGTGCGAGCGCGCCACGTCCAGGTGATGGCTGGCGGCGGCCTTGCCCACGGCGTCGGCGTCGGGGCTGACCAGCACGCGGCCGTCGGGGTCGGCCAAGACGGCGTCCACCAGGTCCGGGGTAGCGCCGGCCTCTTGCAGGGCGGTGGCCGCAGTCCGTACATGGCCGCGGGACAGAGGGCCGCGCAGCGACAGGGCCAGGGCGCGGGCGTCGGACGTGGCCCGCTCGGCCAGCTCCTCGTGGAGCAGGGTTCCCGACCCATGGGCCAGCGTGAAGATGGCGATGCCGGCCGTGAGCAGGATCCCGCCCACGATGGATGCCACCAGATTGAGTCGCAGCGCCGCCGCGGCTCGGCTCCGGCTCGAGCCCATGATCGACCCCTCCTCCAATGATGGAGACCGGCTGTTGGATCGGTCGCTCGCGTCGGGCTCTTGAGCCGAAAGCCCTGTGAGCCCGGGTACCTGGGAAGCCGAATCGCCGCCGTTCTACAGGCTGCTGGGGCCAGGCGATGGGGCGGGGGGACTCTCGGCAGGGGAGCCTTCGCGTGCGGCGGTCTCGGCCAGGCTGACCGTCAGCTCCGCCAGGTTCCCGGCGGCGATGGCGTCTCGCACCCGGGCCATGAGCCGCAGGTAGAAGCGCAGGTTGTGCAATGTGGCCAGGCGAGCCCCCAGGCTCTCGCCGGTGCGCAGCAGGTGGGAGACGAAGGCGCGCGAATGGTCGCGGCAGGTGGGGCAGTCGCAGCGCTCGTCGATGGGTGCGGGATCGCTGCGGAAGCGCGCGTTCTTGAGGGCCAGGACGCCCGACTCCGTGTAGAGCAGGCCGTGGCGGGCGTGGCGTGTGGGAACCACGCAGTCGAACAGATCCACACCGGCGGCGATGCCCGCCAGAAGATCCTGAGGGCGCCCGATTCCCATCAGGTAGCGCGGGGCTGTGTCGGGCAGGGCGGACTGCGCGGCCGCGACCAGCTCGGTTCGCTGCTCCGGCGTCTCGCCCAGGCCCAGACCGCCGTGAGCGTAGCCGTCGAACTCCAGGGCCGCCGTGCCGCGGGCGCTCTCCTCGCGCAGCTCCTGCGATGTGCCGCCCTGCACGATGCCGAAGAGCGCCTGATCGCTGCGCCGCTGCGCCCGGCGCGAACGCTCGGCCCAGCGCAGCGTGCGCTGCATGGCGGCGCGTGCACGCGAAGGGTCCGCGGCGCTGTCGGCCCCGGCGATGCGCGCTTTCACCGGCAGGCACTCGTCCAGCACCATCGCCACGTCCGGCCCCAGGGATTCCTGGATCGCCACGGCATCCTCGGGGCGCAGCCGGCGCCGCCGCCCGTCGAGGGGCGAGACGAAGGCCACGCCGTCCTCGCTCAGTTCGACGCGGTCGGCCAGCGAGGTGACCTGGAAGCCGCCGCTGTCGGTGAGCCAGGGACCCCTCCAACCGCTCCAGCCGTGGAGCCCGCCCAGGGAGGCCACCACGTCTTCGCCGGGCCGCTCGTGCAGGTGGTAGGTGTTGGCCAGGACGATCTGCGCGCCCAGAGCCCGGAGATCCTCGGGCGCCAGGCCCCGCACCGCGCCGTAGGTGGCCACGGGCATGAAGGCCGGCGTCTCGACTACACCGTGAGGTGTAGCAAGACGCCCTCGGCGCGCTGCACCGTCGCGGGCGAGCGCCTCGAAGGAGAAGCCTCGCGCCCTCACAGCAGCAGCATGGCGTCGCCGTAGGAGTAGAAGCGGTAGCCGCGGCGGACGGCCTCCGCGTAGGCGTCCAGCAGCCGACGCCGGCCTGCGAACGCCGCCACCAGCAGCAGCAGCGAGGAGCGCGGCAGGTGGAAGTTGGTGAGCAACGCGTCCACGACGGCGAAGCGCACAGGAGCGTCGCTGCCGGGCGGCGGGCGCAGGAAGAGCCGGGTCTCGCCTCGACCCGGCGCCACGCGGCGACCCTCGCGCGCGCGGCTCTCCAGCACGCGCGTCACCGTGGTGCCGACGGCCACCACGCGACCCCCCTCCGCGCGGGTGCGCGCCACGGCCTCGGCGGTGGCTTCCGGAAGCTCGAAGTGCTCGGCGTGCAGCTCGCCCGCGGCCAGGTCGGCGTCGCGCAGCGGGCGGAACGTGCCCGGGCCCACGTGGAGCACCACCTCGGCGCAGCCCACGCCCGCCGCGCGCAGCCGTTCCAGCAGGGCCGGTGTCATGTGCAGGCCCGCGGTGGGGGCGGCCACCGATCCCGGCACCCGTGCAAAGACGGTCTGGTAGCGCTGCGTGTCCTCGCCGCGGGGCTCCGGGCGCCGGATGTAGGGCGGAAGCGGCATCTCGCCGCCGGCATAGGGGTCGGCGTCCGCAGCGAAGGCCAGCACCACGTCGCCCTCCTCGCCCAGCTCCACCAGCTCCGCGTCCAGGCCGCCGAGAAGGAGCTTCTGGCCCACGCGCAGGCGCCCGCGGCAGCGCAGCAGCGCGCGTTGACGCCCGGCGCCCGCCTCGCCCAGCAGCAGGGCCTCGGCAGCACCGCCGGTCTCCTTGCGGCCGCGCAGGCGGGCCGGCAGCACGCGGGTTGCGTTCACCACCAGGAGATCCCCCGGGCTCAGCAGCTCCGGCAGATCGCGTACGTGGCGATGGGTCAGGCCTTCGCGTTCTCGATCCAGGACCAGTAGCCGCGCCGCATCGCGCTCGGCCGTCGGTTGCTGGGCAATGCACTGCGGCGGAAGCGCGTAGTCGAACGCGTCGAGCTCAGCGGTCACCGTCGCGCTCTTCGGCCAGCGCGGCGCGCAGCTCCGGCGCGTCGGCAATCGAATCCCAGGAGAAGAGGGCGACGCCGCGGGCGCCGGCGGCCCAGGCGGCCTCGCGCTGGGCGGCGGCGCGCGCGGGGTCGCTTGCGAAGAGCCAGGAGCCCAGGCCGATCCAGACCCGATCGCCGGCCAGGCCGCCGCTGTAGGCCGAGGCCTCCTGGCGCAGCAGGCGATCGTCGCGCGTGTAGAGCATGGTCACCGCGAAGTCGAGGCGGCCCTCGTCGAGCCAGCCGCGCCAGTCCTGTAGCAGCGAGAGGTAGGCGCGCGAGGGGTAGGCCGACACCGCGGCCGAGAGCTCCGCCTGCGGCTTCACGGACTGCAGCGAGGCGCGGATGCGGCTGACCAGGGAAGACACCTGGTCGCGACGCCAGCCGTCCCAGGCGTCGTCCGCGCCGCCGCCGGATGCCGAGGGTGCGCGCAGACCCGTCTCGGCCTCGAAGCGTTGGCGGGATGCGGCGCCGTAGCCGAACTCCACGCCCACCTGGAAGCGCGAGCCGGGCGTGAAGGGCAGCACGTCCGGGTAGCGGATGTAGTCCAGGTGCAAGCCGTCCAGGTTCGGATGGCGTTGGATCAGCTCGTCGAAGGTGGCCACCAGGCGGTCGGCCACGCCCGGCGCCGCCGGGTCCAGCCAGACGGCCGGGGTTCCCATGCGCACCGTGGCGCGGTCGGGCTGCGGGATCTCGAGCTTCGGGAAGTCGAGGATCGAACGTCCGCGGCGATCCACGTGGACCACCTGGCGCCCCAGCTCGCGCACGATGACGGCGTCGCGGTTTCCCGCCAGCGAGAGCACGTTCACCCACGCATGCACCCGCAGTCCTTCGGCGTGGGCGCGTGCGATCAACGCCGCCAGGGGATCCTCGCCCTGGGCCGCCATGGCCTCCTGCCAGGGCTCGGAGTCCGCCAGGCTGGAGTCGAACCAGGCGCGACCGCCCCGATACACCTGCACGAAGAGATCCGTGGCGCCCAGGGCACGGGCATCGTCCAGCAGGGTATCGACGCGCTCCGGGTGCTCGAGGACGCGCTGAGAGCCCTCGCAGAGCACCCAGAGGCCCACTCGCGGCTCCGCTGCAGGGGCTGCGGCCGGGCTCTCGGCGGCGGGCGGAGAGGGCTCCGGCGCAGGCGCCTCGTCACCGCAGGCCGCGGCCAGCAGTGCGAGGCAGTAGAGCGACGCGGTGAATTGGCGGCCGAGCAACGCGATCCAAGCTAGCAGGCGCCGGGCGGCTCTCGCACACTGGCGCGGGGGATGAGTGTGGAGCGGCGGCAGCGCAGGTGGATTCGAAGGGCGGCGGCGCTCGCCGGGCTGGCGGGCCTAACGGGCTTGGTGGGCTTGGTGGGCCTGGTGGGGAGCGCCTCGTTGGCCGCTGTGGATCCCACGGCCGCCGAGCTGCGCGCCGGCCTTCGCGCCGCGCGGGAGGGCCGCATCGACGACGCCGACGCCGCACTGGCCGCCGCGGCCCGCAGCGAGCCCCTGGTGGCCGACCACGCGGCCCTGCTGCGCAGCGAGATGCTCGTCGACGCCGGGCGCTGGGACGCCGCCATCCAGGTGGCCCGCGCCGCGCTTCAGGCCTCCCACGACACGCCCCTGCGCGCCCGTCTGTACCGGGCCGAGGCGCGCGCCTTTCTCGAGGCGGGCAACGAGCCCGCCGCCCGCGTGGCGCTGGAGGAGGCTCGCCGGGCAGCCAGCGACCCAGAGCTCGAAGCCGAGCTGAGCCTGGAACTGGCGGCCTCGCTGGAGCGCGCCGGCCGCGCGCGTCAGGCCGCGGGTCTGTACCGCAGCGTGTGGGTCGGGGTGCCGAGCCTGGAGCAGGCAAACCGCGCCGAGGAGCGCTTGTCGGCGCTGGAGGGAGAGCTGGGCGTGGCCCTGCGCGATGGGCGGGACTGGCGCCGCCATGGAGACGCCGTGCTGGGCTTGAGCCGGACCGAGGAGGCGCTGGCCGCCTACGATCGGGCGCTGGCCGCGCGGCTCTCGGCCGCAGACCGCCGCCGCGCCCAGGAGAAACGCGCCCGCTGCCTCTTCTACCTGCGGCGCTACCCGGAGGCCGTGAAGGCCTTCGCGCGCCTCTCCCGAGCCAACCCCGAGGCGCGCCTCTGGCACGCGCGCTCGATGGCGCGGGCCGGCGACGTTCCGGGTGCGGTGAAGCGCCTGGAGGCCATCGCCACATCGGGGCCGCGCAAGCTGCGCTCCCGGGCTCGCTACACCGCGGCGCTGCTGCTCGAGGACGATCATCCGGATCGCGCCCGCGCCCACTTCGAGAAGCTGGCACGCAGCCGGGCCGGCAGCCTGAGCCGCGCGGCTCTCTGGAACCTGGGCTGGGCCGACTACCGCGCGGGCCGCATGCGCCCGGCGCGCGCAGAGTTCGAGAAGCTGGTGGCCGCCGAAGCGGATCCCGTGGCGCGGCTTCAGTCGCGTTACTGGTCGGCGCGGGCACTGGAGATGCACGAGCCGGCGCGCGCCCGCCGCGATCTGGCCGATCTCGGGGCGGAGTTTCCGCTCAGCTACTACGGCTGGCGTGCCGCAAGGCGCGCTCCCGCCTACAGCTCGCCGCCGGCGCCGCGCGCCTTGCCCGACGCTGAGGCCGACAGCCTGCGACCGGCCCAGCTGGCGCGGCCGCGCATCCTGGTGGCCGCGGGGCTCCCGGAAGCCGCCGGCGAAGAGCTGCGCGCACTGGAGACCCTGGCCACCGGACGCGACGAGCGCATCGAGCTGGCGACGCTCTTCAGCGAGGCCGGCGATCACAACTCGGCCCAGCGTGTGGTGCTGAGCACCCTGGGTGAAGAGCTCGCTCGCGGCCCGGTGCCGGGTCGCGAGGAGGCGTGGTGGCTGGCCTGGCCCTTGGCGTGGGACGCGCAGGTGCAGCGCTGGGCTGCGGCCTCCGAGGGCACCATCGATGCGGCGCTGGTGTGGGCCATCATGCGCGAGGAGAGCGGCTATCGGCCCGCCGTGGTCTCCACCGCCGGCGCGCGCGGGCTGCTCCAGATCATGCCGACCACGGGCGAGAGCCTGGCGCACGACAGCGGGTTGCGGGACTTCAGCGCCGAAGACCTCTTCGAGCCGGCCGTGAACATCCGCCTGGGAGCGCACTACCTGGACCAGCTTTCGCGTCGCTTCCGCGGCCGGCCCGCGGCGGCCATCGGTAGCTACAACGCCGGGCCCGAGGCGGTGGCCCGCTGGGTCGAGGCGCGACCGGCTCTGCCCGACGACGAGTGGGTGGAGACCGTGCCCTACAGCCAGACGCGGCGTTACGTAAAGCGCGTGATGCGCAGCATGCACGCCTACCGGGCGCTGTATTGAGCGCGCCGCTGTTCGAGGGCGGGCGGGGCAGGGCGGATGCGAACGCTCCCGACGTGGTCGGCATCGGCCAGGTCTCGCTGGACTTCGTCGCCACCACCGAGCGCCTGCCGGCGCCCGGCGAGAAAGCCGATGCCGACGGCCTGGAGCGGCGTCCCGGGGGCCAGGTGGCCACGACCTTGCTGGGCTGCACGCGCCTGGGGCTGAAGACGCTCTTCGTGGGTTGCATCGGCGACGATGCGGAAGGGCGCGCGGCGCTCGAGCCCCTGCGTGCCGGCGGTGTGGATGTGAGCCGGGTGCGCAGGCACGCGGGCGTGCCCAGTCGCACCGCCCAGATCTGGATCGAACGCGACTCCGGCGAACGCGCGATCCTGGGCTGCCGGGATCCGCGCCTGGTGCTGGAGGAGGGCGATCTGCCGCTGGAGAGCGTGCGTTCTGCGCGTCTGCTGCACCTGGACACGAGCGATCCGCGCCCGGCCGCCGTCGCTGCGCGCGTGGCCCGCGCTGCCGGGATCCCCGTGGTGCTGGATGCCGATGCCCCCGGCGCGGGTCTCGAAGAGCTGCTGCCGTTGGTGGATTTCCCTGTGGTTTCTCGCGCGTTCGCCGAAACGCTCTTCGAGACCTCTCGGGTTCGAGAGGCTCTCGAGCGGCTCCTGGCCGCTGGGGCGCGCATGGCTGTCGTGACCCTGGGCGATCGGGGGGCCCTGGCTCGCTGCGGATCCGAGGAGATCTGCTGCCCGGCCTGGCCCGTCGAGGCCCGGGA
>CAMYOO010000057.1:5440-13861 GCA_947260035.1 uncultured delta proteobacterium | reverse complement strand
TGCCGGGCGCTGGGCGCCCAGGGCGGCCTTCCGGACCGGGCGGAGCTTCGAGCCTTCCTGGCGCGGGAACAACCCGGACCCTGGATCGACCCCGACGCCCCCTGAGGAGGTGGCCATGGCGGGATCCGGGGATTCGGGACGTTCTCTGCTGCTCCTGGTGGTCCTGCTGGGGATCGCCGTGGGCGTCGGGGGCTGGAACTACAAGCGCAACCTGGATCTGGAGAACCAGATCCCGCGTCCGTGGAAGGGCTATGCGGTCTCTGATCTCGAAGCGATGGCAGCGGCTTACGAGAAAGAGATCGACCAGTACTCGAACACCTGGGATGCCGCTCGGGTGAAGCGCAGCGAGGCGTCGGGCCGCGGCCACGTGGACGATCGGGCTCGCGAGTTCGACAAGATCTACGCCCAGGGGCGCCAGGTGCGCCAGATCAAGAGCCGCATGGCCGACCACGAGGTGGTGCTGACTCAGATCCGAGAGGAGCTCCGCTTGCGCCAGGGCGAGAACGTCGCCTGGAAGCTCCACCTGCGCAGGCTCACCGCGTTCAACTGAGGATCAGTCCTCGTCGGCGGCTTCTTCCGGCTTGTCCAGCCCCAGGGTCGGAGACTTGTCGACAGCCTCGTCGTCGGACGCGCCGCCCAGGTCCAGCTCCAGGTCGTCGCTGCTGAGCGATTCGTTGCGGGTCGCCGCATCGTCATCGTCCAGGTAGGGCGCCAGCGAGCGCGGCTCGCGCTTGGTCGCACGCGGGGGCGGCGGGGTGGGGGCATCCTTCGGCTTCTCGCGCTGGTCCGCGCCGCAGCGCGGGCAGAGCGGCTCGGGCTGGTTCAGGTCGTAGAACTTGGCCCCGCAGCCGTAGCAGGCCCATTTGTTGCCCAGCTTGCTCTGGAGGGCGCTCGGCGTGCCCTCCAGGGCGGGCGGCTTGACGTGGGGCTGCTTCTTCTTGCGCGATCGGATGGCCGGGGCCCGGCGCCCGCCGCGGCCCGCGGCCTGGGCCGCCTTGGAGTCCTTCGGGCTGGACTTCGCCTTGGCCTTGCCGGGCGCCGCCTTGGGAGCCTTGGCAGCGGCCTTCTTCTTGGGCGCCGCCTTGGCAGTCTTGGAGGCCTTGGAGACCGCCTTTTTCTTGGGCGCGGACTTCTTCGGCGCCGCTTTCCGGGACGTGGCCTTCTTGGAGGCCGACTTCCGGGTAGACGTCTTCTTGGAAGCCTTGGCCGGGGCCTTGCGGCTGCTGGCCTTGCTCTTGGTCTTCCGCGTAGCGGCTTTCTTGGTGGACTTGCGCGCCGGCGCCATGTCTCTCGTGAACCCCCCGATTCCCGGCGCGCTTTAGCACAACGGCGGGGCCGGGGGTAGATGGCGGCTCGCGGGAGGCTCGATTCTCCAGGCCTATCTCCTATTTGACATAATCATTATTATCGGACGTGATGGGTGAGGGGGCCGGATCGGAAGGACGGACCCCAGGTCCCGGCACGCCACGGAAAAGCCCCCAGGCGGCTCGGAGGCTCGCCTAGGGGCGTTCGTGGTCCAAGGCGCGTCGGGCCCGGCGCGAAGCCGGTCCGGCGGCCGCTCAGGTCCGGGAGGCGTCGAAGATGCTCTGGATCGAGCCGTCGAGCATCTTGTCGAACTCGGCATCGCTCTGCTGCGCCGTGAGGCCCTCGGTCAGCGCCCGCGAGAAGCTGGCCACCATGCCGTGGTTGCGCGCCAGCTTGGCGTTGGCGTCCTCGCGCGAGTAGCCGCCGGACAGCGCCACCACCCGGATCATGTTCGGGTGCTCGATGCACTCCTTGTAGAAGCCGTCCTGGTCCGGGAGCGTCAGCTTGAACATCACCTTCAGGTCGCCGAGCCCGTGCAGGCCCTTCAGCAGCTCCGCCTTGAGGAGATCCTCGGCCTGGGCCTTCTCCGGGCTGTTGATGTCCACCTCGGGCTCGAGGATCGGCACCAAGCCCTTGGCCAGGATCTGGCGACCCACCTCGAACTGCTGATCCACCACGGCCTTGATGCCGTCCGCGTTGGCCAGCTTGATCACCGAGCGCATCTTGGTGCCGAAGATGCCCTTGGCGACGCCCCGGTCGAGCAGCGCGTCGAGCTCCGGGAACGGCTTCATCAGCTGCGTGCCGTTGTTCTCGTCCGCCAGGCCCTTGTCCGTCTTGAGGATCGGCACCACCTGCTTGTCTTCCCACAGGTACTGCGCCGTGGGCTTGCCGCCGACCTCGCGGTCCATGGTCATCTCGAACAGGATCGCGGCGAGGATGCGGTCCCCCCCGAAGCTGGGGCTCATCATGATGCGCGCGCGCATCTCGTGGACCTTGTCGAACATCTCGGCGTCGCCGGAGTACTCACTCTCCTCGACGCCGTAGAGGCGCAGCGCCTTGGGCGTGCTGCCACCGCTCTGGTCGAGGGCGGCGATGAAGCCGTCGGCGGATCGGACCTTTTCGAGCTGCTCTTGATTCATTTGGATTGACTCCGGCTGGCGTTGGCGACGCGGGTCCCGATGCGGGACGACCGCCCGATTTTCGAGGGCTGGAAACTAGCGCTCGACCGGATGTCGAGCGACCGCCGGACCTCAGCGCTGTGCGGCTTCCAGCTCGCGCAGGCGGGCCGCAGCGTGCGGCGGCAGGCGCGTTTCCGGCGACTCGGCCAGCACGCGCTTGTGGAGCGCCACGGCCTGGGCCGCGTCGCCGGCCTCGGCCCAGCAGCGCGCCGCTTCGGCCATGGCCTCGTAGCGCCGGGGGTACTCGGAGATCTCCGCGGCCTGCAGGTAGGCGCCGGCGGCGGCGCCGAAGCGCCCCGCTTCCTCGTCCACCTGGGCGATGCGCTCGTAGATCACGCCGCGCAGCGCACCGTCGGCGGAAGCCGCGCCGCGGCGCCAGGTCTCCTGGGCGGCCTCGATCTCGCCCAGCTCGCGGCGCAGCTGGCCGGCCTCCAGCAGCGCCAGGCTGGCCGAGGGCGTGCCCGCGTGGTCCACGGCCACCTGCTCGTAGCGCTGGGCGTAGTCGCTGCGCACGCTGCGCGCAGTCTCGGGGTTGGCCGGCTCCGGCACCTGGAGGCTGTTCGGGCCGGCTCCCATGGCTTGCAGGTACCCCGTGCGGACCGCTTCCAGGGCCTCCACGGCCTCCGAGGAGCGGCTGCCCCGATACTGGGCCAGGCCGCCATAGGCCGCTGCGGCCAGCACGATGGACAGCAGCACCAGGATCACCGGCCGCGGGTTGTTGGAGACGGCCGCCACCACCCGGTCCCCGAAGTGCTCGATCTCCTCGAGGGCATGGGCGGCTGTGTTGTCTTGCTGGCGTCGGGACACGAGATCCTCCGGGTGCGGCGCGGAGTGTATCGGACCCGGCGCGCGGGACGAGGAGCCTCCCCCAGGAGGGTCGAGCTCCTAGGCGCGGTCTCGGCGCGCGCGCAGGCGCAGGCGCACGGGCACCCCCTGGTAGCCGAAGGCCTCTCTCAGCCGGTTCTCCAGGTAGCGCCGGTAGTCCTCCTTTACGTGGCGCGGATCCGTGCAGAAGAGCACGAAGCTGGGCGGCCTGGCGCTGGTCTGGGTGGCGTAGAAGAAGCGGATCGGGCGCCGGGTGACGCCCTTCTGGCCCAGGGCCGGCTGATGCCTGGCGGTGGCATCCTCGAGCCAGCGATTCAGGTCCCCGGTCGGGATGCGGCGACCCGCGCTCTCGTGGAGGCGGCGCGCCTCGGCCAGCAGCCGCCCCACGCCCGCTCCGGTCTTCGCGGACACCGGAATCAGCGGCGCATCCTCGATGAAGCGCAGGCGCCGGTGGATCTCTTCCCGCACACGCCGTGCGTCGGGCCCGTCCTCGCCCCCGACCCGGTCCCACTTGTTGGCGACGATCACCGCCGGCCGACAGCGATCGCGGACCAGCCCCGCGACCCGGGCGTCCTGCTCGGTGGCGCCCTCGGCCGCGTCGATCACCAGAAGGGCCACCTGGGCCCGCTCCAGGGCGCGCACGGCCATGATCGCCCCGCCCCGCTCGCCCCCGCTCTCCCGCTTGGCTGTGCGGCGCAGCCCGGCCGTATCCACCAGGACCGTGCTCCCGAACTCGTCCTCCAGGTGCAGGTCGATGGAGTCGCGGGTCGTGCCCGGCTCGTCGGCCACCACCACGCGCTCCTCGCCGGCCAGGCGGTTCACCAACGAGCTCTTGCCCACGTTGGGTCGGCCCACCACCGCGACCCGGAGCACGCCCTCCTCGAGCTCCTCGTCGGCTTCCGGCGGCGGCGGCGGCAGTCGCTCGACCAGCGCCTCCAGCACCTCGAAGGCGTGAATCCCGTGCGCCGCCGAGATGCCCTCCATGGGCTCGATGCCCAGGGCGTGGAACTCCAGCACGCGCTCGGCGTGGCGGGGGTGGTCGACCTTGTTCACCGCCAGGCCCACCGGCTTGTCGCTGCGCCGCAGCTCCGCCGCGATGCGCTCGTCCTCGGGCAGCAGGCCGGCCTGGCCGTCCACCACCAGCAGCACGGCGTCGGCCTCGCGCAGGGCAGTGCGGGCTTGGGCCTGGATCGCGGCCGAGAGGCCGCCCTCGGCATCGGGCTCCAGGCCGGCCGTATCCACCACCAACACCCGGCGCCCTTCCACCTCGACCTCCTCCACGATGCGATCGCGGGTCAGGCCCGGGGTGTCCTCCACCAGCGCCCGGCGATGGCCCGCGTAGCGGTTGAAGAGCGTCGACTTGCCGACGTTGGGGCGGCCCACGATGGCGATGATGGGCAGCGTGCGGGGCTGGGTCATGAGAACGCCGGTGCCTCCCCTTCTGCAAGTAGCCGCGCCAACCGTGCGTCGCCACGCGGCTTTGCTTGACAGAAGGCGCGCTGCGCGATTAGGGTTCCAGACTGGGTCCGGGGGCAGCCGGACCCATAGGGGGAAGACGCCTTGGCCGCCACCAGTTCGCTTTCGGCGCGTCGGCTCGTCGCCGGCGCCGTTGTCGCTTCGTTCCTGCTCGCTCCGACACCGGCCCTGGCCGGCGCCCAGACCTTGAAGCGATCCTTTGGGAACATCGTGCAAGCGCCCATCGACGCGGTGCTCTCACCGATTACCGCGGGCATGGTCCAGTACAAGAACATGACCAACATCGAGGACTCGCGCGGCGTGCGCTGGTTCTACGCCATTCCGGGCTACTTCTGGCTGCTGGGCTTGACCCTGGCTGCCAGCGTGTTGCGCCTGGTTGCGGGCGCCCTGGAGTTTCTGCCGGGCCTGGTCCTGCTCTTCACCAGTGCCGAGATGGACCCACTCTTCGCCCCTTCCGACAGCGGCGAAGCGGTGATCTGGGACTACCCGACCACCGTGATGGACTTCAAGCTGGGCATCGACTACACGGCCGCGCCCTTCTAGAGGGCTAGACGGCTAGAGGGCGGCCTTCAGGAACGCCGCCGCATCGGCGGCGATCTTCTCCTCGTCGCGCGGGTCCACCCAGCGCGCCTCGGGCACGCTGCGCAGCCAGGTGCGCTGGCGCCGTGCGAAGCGGCGCGTGTCGCGTTGCATCACGGGCAGCGCATTGGCCAGGGTGTCGGAGCCCTCGACCACCGGCCACATGTGGCGATAGCCGATGGCCTGAAGCGGACGCAGCCCCGGTCCGTAGCCGCGCTCGACCAGCCCGCGCACCTCCTGGAGCAGCCCGCGGTCCAGCATGCGCCGGCAGCGCTCGTCGATGCGCGCATCCAGCTCCGCTACGGGCAGGTCCAGGGCCAGGTGCAGTACGCGGTACGGCTCATCCTCGAAGCCCTGCCGGCTGCGGACCCGGGAAGGCGGCTCTCCGGTGTGCTCCAGGATCTCCAGGGCGCGCACCAGGCGTCGCAGGTCGTTGGGGTGGATGCGCGCGGCCGACTCGGGATCCACCTTCTCCAGGCGCCTGTGAAGGCGCGTCGGATCGCCCTCCCCCGCCGCTTGCGCGTGCTCGGCCTCGAGGCGCGTGCGCAGCGCGGGATCGGCGGCGCCCCCCTCCTCCACCAGTCCTCGCAGGAAGGCGCGGATGTACAGGCCGGTGCCGCCGACCAGCAGGACCGGAGCGCCGGCTTCGTGGATCGCGGCGGCGGCCGCGCGCGCCTCACTGCAGTAACGCCCGGCGTTGTAATCCACGTCCGGCGTGACCACGTCGAACAGGTGGTGCGGCACGCGGGTGCGCTCGGCGAGACTGGGCTTGGCGGTCCCGATGTCCAGGTAGCGGTAGACCTGCATCGAGTCCGCATTCACGATCTCGCCGGCGCAGCGCTCGGCCAGCTGGATCGCGAGCGAAGACTTCCCCGTCGCCGTGGGGCCGGTGATGACGATGACCGGCGGTCGAGTGTCGGGTTCGGGCACGGCGGGGCAGCGTAGCCCTCAGGGGCACGACGGGGCAGCGTCGCCCTCAGGCGCCTAGCGTCGCCCGAAGCGCCGCTCGATCTCGGCTCGCTCGAAGGGCACCGCCACCGGGCGGCCGTGGGGGCAGGTGGGGGCCCAGGGGATCGTATCCAGCGAGTCCAGCAGGGCTCGCTGCTCCTGCTCCACCAGCGGCTCGCCGGCGCGCCGCGCCGAGTGGCACGCCAGGGTGGCCAGCGCGCGATCCGCCTCGGGAAGCGTGCGCGCCCCGGGCTCGGCTCGCAGCCCCTCGGCATCGGCATCGCGCAGCTCATCGGCCAGGCCGCGCACGAGCACGGCGGGGCTGCGGCCGGCCAGCAGGGCCGGCAGCGCGCGCACCACGACCGCGCCCTCCCCGAAGGCCTCCAGCTCGAAGCCCAGGCGCAGCGCCGCATCGGCGTGCTGGCAGAGCGCCGCCACCGCCGCCGGCTCGAGCTCGACAGTGGCCGGCACCAGCAGCGCCTGCCGTTCCACGCCGCGCTCCAGCCAGGCGGCGCGCAGGCGCTCGTAGAGCACGCGCTCGTGAGCTGCGTGCTGGTCCACCAGCAGCAGCGCGTCCTTGCTCTCCACCACCAGGTAGGTTGCCAGGATCTGGCCGACGAGCGTCAGGTCCGAGAAGCGGATCGGCGCGTCAACGGGCTCGGCTCCCTGCCGCGCAGCGTCGCCCTCGGGCTGCGGCGAGCGCCGTGCGAAGAGCCAGTCTCCGGGCCCGGGCTCGGCGGCGCGGTCGGAGGGTCCGGCCGGGCGGGCCGGGAACGAAGCGTGCGGCGCGTTCGCCGCCGGCAGCGCGCCCGGCGTTGCGGCCTCGGCGCCGCGCAGCCAGCCGCGGCTCTCGATGGCGCCGCGCAGCGCGTGGGCCACCAGCCGGTGGAGCGCCCGGGGGTCGGCGAAACGCACCTCCCACTTGGCGGGGTGGACGTTGACGTCCACGGCGTCGGGCGGCACCTCGACGTGGAGCACCGCCGTCGGGAAGCGCCCGCGCGGCAGCAGGTCGCGGTACACGTCCACGACGGCGTGCCGCAGCAGCCGATCCCGCACCGGCCGTCCGTTCACGAACAGATAGAGACCCGTCGCCGTGCCGCGGTGGTAGTCGGGTCGCGAGGCGAAGCCCCAGACCTCGGCGTCGCCCTCGCGGCGCTCCACCGGGACCAGCGCGGCGGCCTCGCGTTCGGACAGCACCGCGGCGATGCGCTCCAGGGGATCGTCCACCGCCGGCCAGGCGATGGCGTCGCGCCCGTCGCGCCGCACGTCGAAGTGCACGCCCGGCAGCGCCAGCGCGGCACGGGCCAGCCAGTCGGCGGCGTGGCCCCACTCGGTCCCCGGGGTCTTGAGGAACTTGCGACGCGCCGGAATCGCCGCAAACAGATCCGCCACCTCGATGCGCGTGCCCGGCGGACCGGAGGCCTCGCGCTGCTCCACCACCTTCCCCGCCTCGACTCGGATCTCGAGGCCCTGCTCCGCGTCGGCGGTGCGCGTGCGCAGACGCAGCCGCGAGACCGAGGCGATGGCCGGGAGCGCTTCGCCGCGGAATCCGAAGGTCCCGATCCGCTGCAGGTCCTCGGTCTCCGCCAGCTTGCTGGTGGCGTGGCGCTCCAGCGCCAGGCACGCCTCCTCGGGGGTCATGCCCGAGCCGTCGTCGGTCACGGCGATGAAGCCGATGCCGCCGTCGCGAAGCTCCACCCGGACCCTGGAGGCGCCGGCGTCCAGTGCGTTCTCGACCAGCTCCTTCACCACCGAGGCCGGGCGCTCGACCACCTCGCCGGCCGCGATCTGGTCGATCAGGGTCGGGTCGAGACGCCGGATGCGCGGGGCGCGGCCCGCGGGTCGGGGGCTGGTCACGCGGTCTCCCGTGGCAGGCGGATGGGCATGGTAGGGCCATGGCCGCAAAAATGTGGGGTTTTCACCTGAGGTGGAGCGGCTAGCATTCCATCCAAGCCAGCCAGAACACCAGTCTACCCGCAATTCCATTGACAAGCATCCCGACTTCTCAATAGTTTTAGCGTTGGTTGGGAGGGGGGGCCGGACTGTATGAGCGCGACGACGACGACGCATGATGGTGGCCAAAACGCAACGACCGGGGCAGCCAGCCCCA
>CAMYOO010000057.1:0-5383 GCA_947260035.1 uncultured delta proteobacterium | reverse complement strand
CTTGCCATCGATCAGGCGCTGGCCGCAGCGCGGTCCGATCTGCCGGTCCTGGTGTGTGGACCGCCGGGTGTGGGCAAGCGCTTCCTGGCTCGCGCGGTGCACGCGTGGGGTGCCAGGACCGAGGGGCCCTTCGTGGAGCGCGCCTGCGGCGCCCTGCCCGAGGCGCTGCAAGCCCGTGAGGTGTTCGGCTGTGCGCCCAACGTCCACAGCGCCGTTCCGGGTGAGTACCCGGGGGGCCTGGCCGAGGCGGCTCGCGGCACGCTGCTGCTGACCGATGCCGATTCGCTGCGCGACGAGGTCGCCCGCAGTCTCCTGGCGGCGCTCACGCAGGGCCACTTCACCCGCGAGGGCGAGGATGCCGGCCAGCCTCTGCGCGCCCGCTTGGTGGTCACCAGCCGCGGCAACAACGGATCGATCTTCGGGGACGTGCCCCACCATCGCATCACGATCTCCCCGCTGGCCGAGCGCAACGAGGACATCCTGCCCCTCGCCGCCCACTTCCTGGCGGAGTGCGCCGAGGAAACGGGGGATGCGCCGGTGGGCTTCACCGAAGATGCCCGCGAGGCCCTGCTCGCTCAGGGCTGGCCCGGCAACGCCCGCGAGCTGCGCGAGCGCGTACGCCAGGCCGTGCGGCTGGCCGGCGGAGGCGCGGTGAGCGCCGAGGCCCTGATGCTGTCGACCGAGGGCGAGATCATTCCGTCCTTCAAGGAGGCCAAGCGCGCCTTCGAGACGCGCTACGTGGAAGGGCTGCTGCGTCGCTGCAAGGGCAACATCAGCCGCGCGGCGCGCCTGGCCAAGAAGGACCGCAAGGACTTCTACGATGTGATCCGGCGCACCGGCGTAGACCCCCAGCAGTTCCGGGGCTGACGCCGCCCGCACGCCGCTATCCTGCAGCCATGCGCGTGGGCGTGGTGCAGATGACCTCCGTGGACGATGTGGCCCGCAACCTGGCCGCCGCCGCGGAGCTGCTGGCAGAGGCCGCCGATCGCGGCGCCCAGCTCGTCGCCCTGCCCGAGAACTTCGCCTATCTGCGGCGCGAAGGGCTGCCGGTTCCCTGTGCTCAGGGGCTCGACGGGGAGATCGCGGGGTTCCTGTGCGAGCGGGCGCGGGAGCACGGCGTATGGCTGCTGGGCGGAACCCTGCCCGAACGCATCTCCGGCGACACCCACATCCACAACACCAGCGTGCTGGTGGACCCCCAGGGCGAGATCTCCGCCGTCTACCGGAAGCTACACCTGTTCGACGTCGATCTCCGCGCCAGCGGCGGCGACGCCTTCGTGGAGTCCTCCACCGTGGCCCCGGGCAAGGACGTGGTGGTGGCCGAGACGCCCTTCGGCGGGCTCGGGCTCTCGGTCTGCTACGACGTTCGCTTCCCGGAGCTGTATCGGGCCATGGCGGCCCAGGGCGCGCGCTTCCTGGCCGTCCCCGCCGCCTTCGCCCGCGAGACCGGCAAGGACCACTGGGAGGTGCTGCTGCGGGCCCGGGCGGTGGAGAACCAGGCCTTCGTGATCGCCCCGGCCCAGTGCGGCCGCCACAACCCGGAACGGGCCAGCTACGGGCGCTCCCTGGTGGTGGATCCCTGGGGCCTGGTGATTGCCCGGGCGGGCGACCGGCCCTGCGTGCTGGTGGCCGACTGCGACCTGGAGGAGCAGGACCGCATCCGCCGGGATCTCCCCGCGCTGGCGCACAGGCGGCTCTAAAGCCCCTCCCGGCATCGGCCGATACCCCGAGCGGCGCTGGTCGATCAATGGGGGACAGCATGGCCCGTGCGGCTTTGACCATCCAGAACGGCGGATTCGAGGGCATGAGCTACGAGCTCGGGCTCGACCCCACCGTGATCGGGCGCAACCCCAACACCGACATCACGCTGCTCGACGAAGGCATCAGCCGCGAGCACGCCATCATCGAGTTCGACGACGGCAGCGACGCCTTCACCATCGAGGATCTGCAGTCCACCAACGGCACCAAGGTGAACGGCAAGCGGATCCGCTCCTGCAGCCTGGCCGACGGCGACGAGATCGTGATCGGCCAGACCGCCTTCAACTTCGCGCTTCGAAGCTGAACCCGGCCTACGGCGTGTCGCGCCCGTCTCCGGCACTCGGGCCGTGGACCACTTGGCGCCGCCGGTAGTTCTCCTGGACGATCGCCACCACCTCGTCCACGTCGTCCGTGATCCGAAACAGATCGAGATCGCTCTCGGAGACCATGCCCTCGTGCAGCGGCTGCTTGCGGATCCAGTCGAAGAGCCCGCTCCAGTACGACTCCCCGAAGAGCACCACGGGAAACTGGTGGACCTTGCCGGTCTGGCTCAAGGTCAGGCACTCGAANNNGATCTCGTCCAGGGTGCCGTAGCCGCCGGGCATGCCCACCAAGGCACAGGCGTACTTCACGAACATGACCTTGCGGGCGAAGAAGTACTGGAAGTGGATCACCCGGTCTACGTAGGTGTTCGGGTCCTGCTCGTGGGGCAGACGGATGTTCAGGCCGATGGATCGCCCGTCGCCGTCCGTCGCGCCCTTGTTGGCCGCTTCCATCACGCCGGGCCCGCCCCCGGTGATGATCGAGAAGCCCGCCTCCGACAGCGCGCGGGAGACGGTCTCGGCGTCGCGATACCAGCGGTGCTCCGGCGCCAGGCGGGCGCTCCCGAAGATACTGACGGCAGGCCAGATGGGGCGCAGGGTTTCGAACCCCTCCACGAACTCGGCCATGATCTTGAAGAGGGTCCACGTGTCCTTGGCTCGGCGGTCACTCATGCGCGGGTTATCGGCTCGGCGACTAGGACTTCTTGAACAGGGACTCGAGCTCCGAGCGGGCCCGACCCTGCTCGGCGGCGCGCGTGCCGCCCCCGCCCGTGCCCGGCGAGAACCATTCGCAGCGGTTGGCTCGTTCGCGGTCGTCCACCCGCTCCGCCTGGGACTCGCGGCATTCGTTGTAGGCGCTGGGGTCGTGGTGCGCGCAGTTCCGGCAGCAATGCAGGTCGGCGCGGCAGGCAGCGCACTCCTCGCGAAACCCGAGGCGCTCGCCCGCCGCCAGCGGGGATTCGGCGCCGCAGGAGAAACAACGCATGCGCCGACGGTGGAACGCGGGTCGCCGCCTGTCAAGGCGAACGCACGCGAAAGCCGGTAGCCTCCGCCACCGTGAAGCGACTGCTCCGAGCCGCCCGTTGTGCGGCGGCGCTCCTCGTCCTGATCCTGTCCGCCCCGACCGCTGTCCGGGCCCAGGATGTGCCCGACATGCAGGCGCTCACCCTCAGCTGGTCGCTCGGCAACTACATCGCGCCGGTGATCTGCAGCCTGCCCGGCGGCCCCATGCGTGTTGCGCGCAAGGCCAACATCTCGCCGCCGCGCAAGCGCAAGCATCGACTCACCTTTCGCCTGGAGATCGATCCCATGGGCACGGGCGAGGCGCACTGCACCAACGAGCTGGGCGACCCCGAGCCGGAGATCCAGGCCCGGGCCAACCTCTACTACGATGGGCCGCCTCGCCCCGACACGGCGCGCCGCGACTTCCAGCAGATGCTGCGCCGAGATGGGGGCGTTCCCTTCCGCATCGAATCGGGCCAGATGCTGATCGGCTCCGGTGACGCGGCGCGCACCGTCTCGCTGAAGGGTGCGGAGCTGGAGATCCGGCCCATTCGAGTGGGCAGCGATGCGGCGCGCATGCTGGGGAGCGTGGGCAAGCTGGCCAAGCGGAGCCTGATCCTCGAGGCCGGCGACGGCACGCGGATCGTCATACACGCGGTGCACGTGCTGCCCAAGTAGGCCTCCCGGCGATCCGGGCCGGAGCACGCCCCTAGAGGAAGTAGCCCAGCCGTCCGTCGGCCAGCACGCAGGCCAGGAGCGTTGCGTTGGTCACCGCGTGGGCGCGCACCACGGCAGCCAGGTGCCCGCGCCGGTAGAGCCACAGGTTGTAGAGGACGCCCGTGGCAAAGGCGACGGGCATCTCCCAGCTCACGTGGCTGAAGGTGAACCACGCCACGGTGATCCAGAAGCTGGCGAGGGAGTAGCGTGCCATGGGGAGGCTGCGGAAGTCCGTCTCCGTGTCCAGCTCCAGGCGCCCTCCCCGCAGCGAGATCAGCTCCGCAAAGCGGATCAGGAAGCTGCGCACGAATAGCTCTTCGACGAAGGGCGTGACGACGACGAACCCGAGCCCGCGCAGGGCCCACGCGCCGCTGCGCCCGTCCGGCCCGAAGATCCCCGCGTCGAAGCCCTCGCTCGGATGCGGGAGCAGGCCGCTCACGTAGGGGGCCATCCACAGCGCCGCCACGCCCAGGCCCACGGCCACGTCCGCGATCCAGCCGGCGACACCCCCGGATCCGACTCGCAGCTCCGGGTAGCTGCCTCGCAGGGCGAAGGCCAGCAGCGCCGCGGCGGGAATCGCGACCTTCAGGCCCAGGCCCACACCGGGCGGCAGCGGCAACCAGCGACCGAGCTCGACCAGGACGAGAAACAGCACGTAGGGTGCCACGTGGGGCAGCCAGACGCGGCTCTTGTGCGGACTCAAACGCGGGCCTCCGATGGAATCGGAGTGTACACGCGCGGGGGGCCTACCCGGATCTGGTAGGGTTTCCGGGCTTCGTGCCCGCGCTCCGCACCGTCATTGGACTGCTCGTCTTGGGCGCCGCCAGCGCGGCGTGCGGCGCCGATCCTCCCGCGTTGAACCACGACGGCCCCGTCGCCGGGTGGCCGGTCTACGGCGGGGATCCCGGTGGCACCCGCTACTCGCCCCTGACGCAGATCGACCGCGACAATGTGGCCTGGCTGGAGCCGGTCTGGAGCTACCGGACCGGGGACTGGGCGCGGGGCCGCCCGGACTCGCCCGCCCGCACCTCGTTCCAGGCCACGCCGGTACTGGACAACGGCACGCTCTACTTCTGCTCGCCGCTGAACCGGATCTTCGCCCTGGATGCGGAGACCGGCGCCGAGCGCTGGGTCTACGACGCGGAGCCGCAGCTCGCCGGGCTGTGGGGAGCGGCCTGTCGGGGCGTCGCCCTGTGGCGCGACGACCGCGTGCCGGCCGCGGCGGAGTGCGCGCTCCGTGTCTTCATGGGCACGGTGGACGCGCGCCTGGTGGCTGTGGATGCGGCCACGGGGCGCCCCTGCGCGGGCTTCGCCGACAACGGCGCCGTGGACCTCAGCCGCGGGCTCGGCGACGTGGAGCGCGGCGAGTACAAGGTGACCTCGGCGCCGACGGTGGTCGGCGACGTGGTCGCCGTCGGGGCCATGGTCGGCGACAACCGGCGCGTGGATGCACCCGGCGGTGTGGTGCGCGGTTACGACGCGCGCAGCGGCGCGCTGCGCTGGGCATTCGACCCGGTGCCGCCCGGCACGCCGCCGCTGGAGCCCGATCCCCAGGGCGAGCCCCGCTACCACCGGGGAACGCC
>CAMYOO010000056.1 GCA_947260035.1 uncultured delta proteobacterium | reverse complement strand
CCTTCTCCACGGCCAGGGCGCGGCCGATGTCCACGCAGAAGCCGCAGCCGACGGACTCGGCCACGACGAGCTGGATCAGCAGTCGCAGCGACGGGTCGAGCTTCACGCCCTTCTCGGTGAACTGGCGCATCCGGTAGCCCAGCAGGGCCAGGGGGCGCGGGCGCGCGTAGACCACCTGGATCACCGACGGCACCTTGCCAAGCTCGCGGCGCGACATCCAGTAGGCGACCCGGTTCAGCAGACCGCGGGGCTTCTCGATCGGTTCCAATCGCATGGATTCTCCTTCAGGCCCGCTCGGGAATGGCGGGCTTCTGGACCAGCTTCACGGTCATCACCACGAGCAGCACGGCGGGCGCGTAGACGCCGGGGACGTCGAGCCACCAATGGTGCGCGTCCACGAAGCCCCGGGCCGTATCGAAGATGTGGCCCACGGCGTGAAGCACGTAGAAGAGTGTGGTCAGCGCCACCAGGGGGAGGCGGAACTCCGGCCGACGCGCGGACCAGAGCAGCGCCACGCCGAAGCAGATGAAGACGGCGCCCAAGTCGCGCACGAAATGCTCGTTGTAGGGTCCGAAGTCGGGCACGCCGGCGGGCAGATCCGTGTACCAGAGCTTCGGGTCCGCCAGCATCCAGATGCCGTTGGCGAAGTTGAGCAACGCCAGCACCCACAGCAGGGTCGTCCAGCCGTCTCGCTTGGAGCTCATGCCGCCCTCCGTTTGCGCGCCGCGCGTTTCACCACCCGGCCGAGCAGCGCGGCGCCCTCGGCCAACCCGACTTCGTCCAGGTTGGCAACACCCAGGTGCAGATGGTCCCGGCCCGCGCCGTCCACGTGGAAGACATCGCCGCGCACCGCGGCGACGCCCGCATCCAGTAACCCGCGCCAGACCCGGTCGGGATCGGCCTCCCGCGGCAGCCGCAGCCACAACGCGCTCCCGGCGGCCGGAATCTGCCAGCGCGCATCGCCGGGAAGAGCCTCTCGAAGGGCGGCGTCCAGCGCGCGCAGCCGCGCGGCGTAGAGCTTGCGCACCCGGCGCACGTGACGCTCCAGATCGCCGGACGCCAGCATCTCCACGATGGCGGCCTGGGCGACCGCGTTGGTTCCGAAGTCGCTGGCCAGGCGCGCGAGGACCATGCGCTGGAGCAGCGGCCGCGGCGCCACCAGGTACCCGACGCGCATCCCGGGCAGGGTGGCTTTGGAGAACGTACCCGCGTAGAGAACACGCCCGTCCGGGTCGCGCGTCTTCAGCGCGGGCATGGGCGCCGCGCCGACGCGAAGCTCGCTGTCGTAGTCGTCTTCCACGATCGGAGTCTGGTTCTCGGCGGCCAGGGCCAGAAGCTCTTCGCGCCGTGCGTCGTCGAGCACCACACCGGTGGGGCACTGCGCCGCCGGCGTCGTGTAGACAAGCTTGATGCGACGCGTGCGCAACAGCCGCGCCAGCACATCGGTGCGCAGGCCGCGCCCGTCCACGGGGATCCCCAGCAGGTGGGCGCCGCTGGACGCGAACGCCAATGCCGCCGAGAAGTAGCCCGGCTGCTCCAGGGCCACGGCATCGCCGGGATCGATGAGGCAACGCCCGATCAGATCCAGCGCCTGCTGCGCGCCGCTGGTGATCAACACCTGATCCGGCGACGCCTCGATGCCCCGCGCGACCAGGGCGCGCGCAACCGCCTCGCGCAGCGGAGGCCAGCCCAGAGGATCGCGGTGGGCGGCCAGCGCCCGGCCGTGCCGGGCCAGCGCGCGAGAGTACGCGCGGCGCAGCTCCAGCTGGGGTGCGCTGTCCGCATCCACGCCGCCGGGCCGGAAGTCGAAGCGAATCTCCTTGGGCACGGCCGCGCCCGGCGGCCACTGCAGCCAGCGCGTGCGCGACGCCAGCAGCCCATCCCAGGCAAAACCTCCCACACTGCCGCTGGGCGCCGCGGCCCGCGGCCCGCGCGCCGCCACGAAGGTGCCCTGGCCCACGTGCGCGGCCAGCAAGCCCGCGTCGCAGAGCGACTCGTAAGCCTGGGCCACGGTATTCCGGCCCAGGCCCAGTGATGCGGCCAGCTCGCGGGTGGCCGGAAGCTTCTCGCCCGGCGCGAGGCGCCCCGCGCGGATCAGCCCACGCAGGTAGCCCTCGAGCTGCCGGTGGAGCGGCTCGCTCGAGGCGCGATCGGGGCGGAAGGCCAGGTCCAGCACGCCATCAGGTTATGGGAGCCAATAAGATCCTGAAAGAGCCAATGCGGCTCCTCGAGGCGGGGCTATTGGTCCGGCGGGCCCGAGCCGGAAAGGCTCTGCAGGAGGGCCCACAGCTCCGCAGGGGGCGGAGTCAGGGAGTCCAGGGCGGGGGCGTCCGGGCGCTCGCTGGCCAGGACCGTGCAGGCCAGCTCGAAGCTTCCGGGCGAATGCTCGCCGCGCAGGCCCGGGGCGAAGGTGCGACGCGCGGCCAGGTTGGCGCCGGGCACGCCGGAGAGGGGCTGGGCCTGACGCGGCGCCGTGGCGGCATCGTCGCGGATCGCCGAGACGCCCCAGGCGCTTCGGAGCACCACCCGCCCTTCGTCGGCCTCCACCTGCATCCCTTCCAGGGCGGGACCGAGTCCCTCGTAGCCCAGGGAGAAGCCGGCTTCGCAGGAGCGCAGCGCGCGGTCCGTGGTGACGCGGTGGATGCGCCAGTGCCACGGGCAGCGGCCGCCCAGCACGGTCACGACCTCGACGCCTTCCAGCGGGCGCCAGCGCGACCAGATCCACTCGCCCTCGATGCCGAAGTCGTCGATCTCGTCGCGCACCCGCCACGGACCCTCGTCCGCGCGCAGCGCCAGCATGGAGTCGTGGGCGTTGTGATTGGGGCGGCTCTCGGCGCCCGCCACCGAGAACGCGAAGGCGCTGGAGTAGGCCAGCTTGGCGTAGCGCGCGGGGCCGTTGGGCCAGCGCACCTCGGGCTGCCCGGCGCTGAGCGCCACCGCCTGATCCGCGTCGCGCGAGATCACCCAGCGTGCGGGCGCCTGGGCCACGGCCGCGTCCAGCTCCGGCAGCGGCTCCTCGTCGGCAGACCAGAAAGGATGGGAGTCGGGCTGCGCCAGGGCGAGGAAGGCCTTGAGCGCCCAGTAGGGCGAGCCCGATGAGCTGTACGGCTCGACGATGCCGGGGCTCGGGTAGGCGTACCCGAGGCTCAGCAATCCATCGCGGCTCGCGATGGGGAGTTCCGACCAGGCGCGCAGGTTGCGCAGCAGCAGCCCCTTGATGCGACCCCAGGGCAGCGCCTCCTCGTCGGCCAGAACCAGGGCGCTCCAGAAGGCCACCTGGGCAAAGCGATAGGTCAGGCTGCGCCCGTACGGAATGCCGCGGCCGCTCGCATCGAACCAGTGCTGGTGATGCTGTGCGAAGCGGCGCGCCCGCTCCCGGTAGCGTTCGGCCTGCTTCGCATCGCCAAGCCCCGACCCGGCGTAGATCAGCCCGTAGGTGTGCAGCGCCCAGGGTACGTACCAGTCCACGTGCGCGTGCTCGTCGGCGCCGTCGCGGTACCAGCCGTCCTCCCCGGCATAGCTCTCCAGGTGGTTCAACGACTCGCGCTGGGCGTTCTCGCGCCGGAAGCGCCCGACCTTCTCGAGCCCCAGGTTCACCAGCACCCGGAAGAACTGCCAGTTGCTCTCGACGGGCAGGTGGTCGTCGATGCGCTCCAGCCAGATGGCCAGGTTGTCGCGCACCGGTTCTGCCAGCGGATCCCATACTTCTTTTCGCGCAAAGGCCAGACCGAAGCCCAGCGCCGCCATCTCCACCATGCGCTGGTCGCGGCGCGGCTCGCCCCAGTACTCCGGGTGTGCGGGATCGGTTCCGCTGGCGATCCCGCGTCGCCACAGCTCCCAGTGCGGCCAGGCATCGCCGCCCGCCGCCAGCGGAACCAGCCCCCAGAGCGGGCGGGCGAAGCCTTCCAGCTCCTCCGCCACGTCGGGAAAGGCGACCCCGGTGTTGCCCAGACGCACCCGCGCCGCGCCGGGACTGAAGTACGGAAGCAGGGGCTCCACCAGTGCGCGCACCGCGCGGACCAAATCGTCGCGGGTGCGCAGCGGGTTCCCCGACAGGGGATTGAAGCCGGCGGCGTTCAACCGCCCGTAGCCAGGCGACCCTTCTCCAGCCACTCGCCGGCCTCCGGCGAGAGCGTGCGCTCCAGCGCCTCCGGGTAGAGCGCCAGATCGTCGTCGCTGAGCACGCCCTTCCAGCGCTGGTTCGTGCCCTTGTAGAAGAACGTGTCGGTGCCGCCGACGAAGCCCAGCTCGGCGTTGGCCATGATCTTCTTCGCTCGCTCCTTCATGCTCCCGAAGGTGCAGGCCTCCACCAGTCGCGGCCAGGCGTCGTCGGCCGGCTCGATCTCCAGATAGGCGGCCACGCGAAGCATCTCGCCTTCCAGGTCCGTTTTCATGTCGTTGTAGTGGACCATCAAGATGTTGGGCAGCTCCCGCCACTCCCACCAGGACTTGCAGTGGTGCAGGTGCGACCAGAAGGGCCAGCCGTCGCTCTCCCATTCGAACCAGCCCAGCTGGATCCACTGGCGCCACAGCCAGTGGATGTCGTCGGGGCAGACGGGGAGCGGCGGCCCCACCCGTCCGGGCGTCTCATTGAGCAGGCCCTGCATCATGGGCGTGTAGTTGCCGTAGTGGTTCCAGAGCGACATGAAGACGTCGCGGGCATCGCGCCCGACCACGATGTACTTCACGTCCTCGCGGTAGGGCAGCCCGTCCAGCGGCAGGTGGCTCTTGAGGAAGCGCGTGTGGGTCTGAGCGTCGAGCATGGCGAGCTGCGGCTCCAGGGGACGCACGCGCATGCCGATCCAGGGCGAGACCTCCATGACCGGACTCGGGATCTCATCGTTCCAGAACACCAGGTTCGCAAGGATGTTCTGCATCCAGGTGGTGCCGGCTTTGTACGACGTGGAGATCACCACGTCGCCGGGCCGGAAGCGCATCTGGTCCCAGCGCGTGCTGTCCAGGTGGTGGTTCTGGTAGACCCGCTCGCGCTGGGGCCGATCCGCCATCAGAGCAGGGTCTCGGCCAGCAGCTCCAGTGCTTCGCGCTGTCCCGCGCCGATCAGCATGGTGTCCACGTGGCGCTTCGCGCCGGCGTCCTTCCAGGCTTCCAGGCGCTCACGGATCTTGCCCGCCGAACCGACCAGGTGCACCTCGTCCACCAGCGCATCGGGAACCGCGGCCACCGCCTCGGCGCGCTTCCCGTCCAGAAACAGGTCCTGGATCTTCACCGCCGCTTCCTCGTAGCCCAGGCGCTTGACGTAGTCGTTGTAGAAGTTCTTGTCGCGCGCGCCCATACCGCCCACGTAGAGCGCCAGGTTCATCTTCACCGGCATGGATGCCTTCTCGAAGTCGTCGGAGATGATGCACGAGACGCCGGGGCAGACGGCGAAGTCGTCCAGGGACTTGCCGCCGCCGGCCTTGGCGAAGCCGGCGTCCAGGTGCGGACGCTGGACCTCATCGAACTTCTCCGGGCTCATCATCATGGGGAAGACGCCGTCGGCCACCTCGGCCGAGCAGCGCAAGCCGTTGGGACTGATCGACGCGGTGTAGATGGGAAGATTTGCGTTTCCGTGCAGAATGCTCTTCAGCGGCTTGCCCAGCCCCGTGGTTCCCGGACCGGTGTTGGGGATGTCGTAGCAGGTGCCGTGGAACTCCAGCGGCCCTTCCCGCGCCAGGATCGTGCGGATGATCTGGATGTACTCGCGGGTGCGGGTGAGCGGCTTGCCGTAGGGAACGCCGTGCCAGCCCTCCGCCACCTGCGGACCCGACGGTCCGAGGCCCAGGATGAAGCGGCCGCCGGAGAGCTGGTCCAGGGTCATGGCGGTCATCGCCGCCATGGCCGGCGTACGCGCGGGCATCTGCATGATCGCGGTGCCCACCTTGATGCGCTCGGTGCGCGCGGCGATCCAGGTGGCGGTGGTGACGGCGTCGTTTCCGTACGCCTCGGCGGTCCACACCGAGTCGAAGCCCAGGCTCTCGGCGTGACGGATCATGTCCTCGTCGATGCGCACGCCCTTGCCGAAGCCCACGCCCATGATTCCCAGCTTCATCGCTCGCTCCTCCTTGCCCCCGAGACGAGCAGTGTGGCAGGGTGTCGTCCGCCTTGCCATTCGCTGAGGAGGCTCCATGACCGCCCCCCTGACCCTGCTGGGAGCCCCCGGCTCGCCCTACAGCCGCAAGATGCGGTCGCTGCTGCGCTACCGGCGCATCCCGTTTCGCTGGGTGATCCGCAACTCTCGGCACGACCCCCAGCCCTCGGTGCCGCTGTCCCTGATCCCGGTGCTGCTGCTGCCGGGCGAGAGCGGCGCCGAGCCCGAGCCGATGATCGATTCCACCTTCCAGATCCGCCGGCTCGAGGAGCTGTCGCGCGAGCGCAGCGTCGTTCCGCCGGACCCGGCCCTGGCCTTCCTGGACTTCCTGCTCGAGGACTACGCAGACGAGTGGCTCACCAAGGCCATGTTCCACTACCGCTGGTCGTTCGAGGCGGACGTGGACAAGGCTTCGAAGGTGCTGCCGCGCTGGTCGAAGACCTCGGCGCCCGACGAGAAGATCGCACCGCTGAGCAAGCTCTTCCGCGAGCGCCAGGTAGGTCGACGCGGAGTCGTGGGCATCAACGAAGCCACGGCGCCGTTGATCGAGGACAGCTACAGGCGCCTGTTGAGCGCGCTCGATGCGCACCTGGCGCAGTCGAGCTTCGTGACCGGCGAGCGGCCGGGCAGAGCGGACTTCGCGCTCTTCGGACAGCTCTCGCAGCTGGTCCTCTTCGAGCCTACGTCCATCGCGGTGGCCGTCGAGGTGGCGGCCCGCGTCGTAGCGTGGTGCGAAGTTGTGGAGGATCTCTCGGGCATCGAGGTCAGGGAGCAGGATTGGCTCGATACGGACGCGGCGCGCGCCACGCTGCGCGGGCTGCTCGGCGAAGCCGGCCGCACCTACGCGCCCTTCCTGCTGGGCAACGCCGCCGCGGTGGCGGCGGGCGCCGAGCAGATGGAGTGCCGCATCGACGGACAGCCGTGGGTGCAGCCGCCCTTCCGCTACCAGGCCAAGTGCCTGGCGTGGCTGCGCGAGGCCCACGCTGCGCTGCCGGATCCGGCACGCGGCCGCGTGGACGCCCTGCTCCACGGAACCGGCTGCGACACCCTCTTTGCATGAGTGACGCCTGGGCAACGCTGCTTCCCCAGGAGACGATTCGCTTCGACCCGGACTTCGCCTGGGGCGTGGGCTCGTCGGCCTTCCAGGCCGAGGGCGGCGACGTGCCCAACGACTGGGTCGATCTGGCGCGCAGCGGCGCGGTCCCGGCCAACCCGGGCAACGGCTTCCTGGAACGCTACGCCGAGGACTTCCGACTGCTGGCGGCGCTGGGCTTCCGGCACTACCGCCTATCGGTCGAGTGGAGCCGCGTGGAGCCCGAGCGCGGGCGCTTCGATGAGGCTGCGCTCGATCACTACCGCGCGGTGTGCGACGCGGCGAGCGAGGCCGGACTCACGCCCTGGGTGAACCTGTTTCACTTCACCCATCCGCGCTGGCTGGTGGCGCGCGGCGGCCTGCACGGACCCGACGGCAGCGAGGCATTCCTGCGCTACGCCGAGCGCACGGTGGCCGCACTGACGCCGCACACCCGGCACTGGCATTCGCAGAACGAGTCCATGGTCTACGTGTTCGGCGCTTACCTGGTGGGGCAGCTACCGCCGAAGATCAGCAACGGCGATGTCGCCATCGCCATGACCGAACGCGTGGCGCGTCTCCACGCCGCAACCCACGAGATCGTGAAGGCGCGCGACCCGGACAGCACCGTCGCGACCATCGAGGTCTACCTGGACTACCACGCCGAGCACCCCGACGACCCGGCCAATGCGGCGATGGTCGCGGCGGTGGACGCCTGGTACAACGGCGCGCTGCTGGAGGGCCTGGCGACGGGGATCCTGCCGCTGCCCGGACGCGACCCGGTGGAAATTCCAGGCCTGCGCGGCGCGCTCGACGTGTACGGCTTCAACTACTACAACGCCACGGCGCTCGGCCCGTCGAGCGTGACCTCCTGGAGCGATCGGCCCGACGCTCCCATCGACGCCATGGGCCGCCACGTGCACCCCGGCGGCATGGAGAGGGGCCTGCTGCGGGCGGCGCGCGCGCTGCCGGGCACTCCGCTCATGGTCACCGAGAACGGCTGCCCCACCACGGACGAGAGCTTCCGGATCCGCTACGTGGCCGCGCACCTGGGCGCCCTGGACCGCGCTCGCCGTGCCGGAGCGGACGTGCGCGGCTACTTCCACTGGACCGCGGTGGACAACTACGAGTGGGAGCAGGGCTACTCGGACGCCCGCTTCGGCCTGGTGGGATTCGACCCGCAGTCCCAGGAACGCACCCCCAAGCGCTCGGCGCGGTTCTTTCGCGACCTGATCGCGCGGGGCGAGCTGCGGCCCGGCGACGTGCCGTGACCGTGCCGCAGCCGGGCGAGAGTCGAGCGCGGTAAGCTCTGCCCTCCATGGCCGACGCCCCCCCGCCGACCCGACGCCCCTGGTGGCTGCCCTTCCCGATCCCGCCCGGCGTCGGCCCCGAGCACATTCGGCTGCTGGGCTTCATCGCCTTCGCCATGCTCTTCGAAAACTACGACCTGGGCCTGATCGGCGCGGCGCTCCCCCAGATCGGCAGGGACTTCGGCCTCAGCGACGTGGAGAAGGGCAGCCTGATGGGCGCGATCGAGGTCGGCTCGCTGGCGGCCTTCCTGATCGTGCCCCTGGCGGACCGCGTCGGCCGACGGCGGCTATTGCTGGCCTGCGTCGTGGGCATGAGCATCGGCTCGTTTCTCACCGCCTTCGCGCCCACGGCCGAGGTCCTGGCAGTCTGCCAGATCGTGACGCGCAGCTTCGCCAGCTCGGCCAGCGTGGTGTCGTTCGTGATGGTGGCCGAGGAGTTCCCGGCCGCGCACCGGGGCTGGGGGATCGGCGTGCTCGCCGCCGTCGGGGCTGCGGGCTTCGGCCTGGGCGCGGGGGTCTACTCGCAGGTGGAAGTGATTCCCTACGGATGGCGTTCCATCTACGGAATGGGTGGCCTTGCGATCCTGCTGCTGCCCTTCTTCCGCCGCAACCTGACGGAGACGCGCCGCTACGCGGCCAGCGCCGCCGCACGCACTCACGTGGGTGGCCTCTCCGGCGCCATCCGGCCCGTGCTGGCTTTGGTGCAGACCTACCCGGGACGCGCGCTGTTGCTGGGAGGGGCGACCTTCCTGGCCACGGCGGGACACCGCCCCGCCTTCCGCTTCGTGTCCGACTTCCTGCAGAACGCCCACGGCTGGTCACCCGGCGAGTATGCGGCGCTGACGGTGGGCTTCGGGGCGGTGGGGATCATCGGCGGCCCGCTGGCCGGGCGCCTGGGCGATCGCTATGGACGGCGCCTGATCGGCGCGGCCATGCTCGGCGCATTCCCGATCCTGGCGGGACTCTTCTACCTGGGCCCGGCCTCGATCATCGCCGTGCCCTGGGTGTTCATGGTCTTCTGCTCCACGGCGTCGGGCGTGGTGACGCGCACGCTCTCCACCGAGCTCTTCCCCACCTCCATGCGCACGTCGGCGGGCGGCTGGATCCTGCTGGTGGAGACCCTCGGCGCAAGCCTGGGGCTGTTCGTCTTCGCAGGACTGGCGGTGCCGCTCGGCAGCACGGGCATGGCGCTCACTGCGGTCGCGGGAGCCTGCCTGCTGGGAGCCGTCGTGCTGCTCTTCCTTCCGGACACGCATCGCCGCGAGCTCGAGGCCATCAGCGAGGACCCGGAGGCGGCCGAGCCGGCCACGGCGACGGTCCCTTGAGCGCCGGCCACGGCGATCGGCTCCATGCACCGGGTGGGGGCCTACGGCGACACCCCCGGTACCGGCCGCTACCATGAGTCTTCTCCAGCGGGACCTCCGAGCGAAAATGAGATCGATCCGCCACGCCGCCCTCGCGAGCCTCGGCCTGCTCGCCCTCGCCGCCCCGACCCACGGGGAGGAGTTCGTGGACGGGATCGCCGCCCAAGTGGGCACGGACATCGTGTTGGCCTCCGAGGTGGAGCGCTTCGCGGGGCCGGTGGAAGCCAAGATGAACGCCGCGGGCGCGCCCTATTCCGAGGTCGTCAAGATGCGGGCCGAGATCCTGGAGCGGATGATCGAGCGCCGTCTCATCGAGCAGGCGGTCCGCCGCATCGAGATCGATGCCACCGAGGCCGAGGTCGACAACGCCATCGCGGCGATCGCCAGCGAGACCGGCCTCACCATGGAACAGCTTCAGCGGACGGTGGAAGCCAAGGGCATGACCTACGAGGCCTACCGCGACCAGATCCGCAGTGAGATCCAGCGCCAGAAGCTGGTCAGCGGTGCGATCCGCTCCAGGGTCCGCGTGGAGGACGGGGAGGTCCGCGCGCTGTACGACAAGCGCTACGCGGACCAACCCGAAGGCGGCCGGGAGGTGCGACTGCGCCACATCCTGGTTCCCTACGGCGAAGGCACGGACACCACGGAGACCGAGGCGTGTGCGGTGGCCGAAGGGGCGCGGGCGCGGGTGAACGGCGGAGAAGAGTTCGCGGAAGTGGCCGCCGACACGTCCGCGGTCAACGCGCAGTTCGGCGGTGACGTGGGCTGGGTGCACACGGACACGCTGGCTGCGTGGATGGCCGAACCGGTCTCCACGCTGCAGGCGGGTCAGATGAGCCCGGTCCTGCGCATGCCCTTCGGCTGCAACGTGCTCTATCTGGTGCAGCGCAGGCAGTTCGAACCCAAAACCTACGAAGAGGCCAAGCCCGAGCTCTACCAGGAGATCTTCGAGGAGAAGATGGCGGAGGAGTACACCGCCTTTCTGGAGCAGCTGCGCGAGCAGACCTACATCGAGCGCAAGGGCATCTACGCGGACGCTGCTCCCGCGTTCTCGTCCAGCCCCCCGTCCGCCGCCGGCGAATAGTGGGGTCGGACTTCGACCTCGATCGCATTCGCATCCGCGGCGCCCGCGTCCACAACCTGCAAGACCTCGATCTGGATCTGCCCCGGGAGCGCCTGGTGGTGATCACCGGCCTGTCCGGCTCCGGCAAGTCGTCCCTGGCGTTCGACACCTTGTATGCGGAGGGCCAGCGGCGCTACGTGGAGTCGCTGTCCGCCTACGCGCGCCAGTTCCTGGATCAGCTCCAGAAGCCGGACGTGGAGTCCATCGACGGACTCTCCCCGGCCATCGCCATCGAGCAGAAGACCGCCGCCCGCAGCCCCCGCTCGACGGTGGGCACCGTGACCGAGGTGTACGACTACCTGCGGCTGCTCTGGGCGCGCATCGGGCGGCCTCACTGCTGGTCCTGCGGCCGTCCGATCCAGGCGCAGACCGTGCAGCAGATGACCGACCGCGTCCTGGAGCTGGGCGACGGCGCGCGCATTCAGGTATTGGCGCCGGTGGTGCGCGGGCGCAAAGGCGAGTACCGCAAGGAGCTGGACGCCTTCCGGCGACAGGGCTTCGTGCGGGTGCGCATCGACGGCGAGACTCACGACCTGTCCGACGAGATCCGCCTGGTGCGCAACGCCACCCACGACATCGACCTGGTCGTGGATCGCGTGGCGGTCAAGCCGGCGGCCAGCGGGCGCATCGCCGAGTCCATCGAGACGGCGCTGCGGCTGGGCGGAGGTCTGGTGACCGTGGACGTGGGGCCCGGCCGCGAGGAGTGGACCCTCTCCGAGAGCGCTGCCTGCGTGACGTGTGGGCTGTCGTTCCCCGAGCTGGCGCCGCGGCTCTTCTCCTTCAACAGCCCTGCCGGCGCGTGCGCCACCTGCGGCGGGCTGGGAATCCGCGCCGAGATCGATGCGGAACGCCTGGTTCCCGAAGGCACGCGAAGCCTGATGACCGGCGCGATCGAGCCTTGGGGCGGCCGCCGGATGCCGCGCTACTACCGCTCGCTGGTGAAGGCCCTGGCGGAGCATTTCGACGTGGACGTCGAGACACCGTGGGATGAGCTGCCCGAGCGAGCGCGCCGCGGAATCCTGCTGGGCACGGGCGCGGGCGCGGGCGAAGTGATGTTCCCCGTTCCGCGCGGCGGCAAGGGCCGCCGCGTGAAGCGGCGCTGGGACGGCGTGGTGGGAGAGCTGGAGCGGCGGCGGAAGGAAACGGGAGACGAAGGTCTCGAACGCTACCTGGCGCCGCGGCCCTGCGACGTGTGCGAGGGCTCGCGGCTGCGCGTCGAGGCGCGCAGCATTCGCGTGGGCGGACTGGGCATCGATGCGTTGGCGCGCCTGTCGGTGGGCGAAGCGACGCGCTTCCTGGATGCGCTGGAGGTGAGCGGCACCGAGCGCGAGATTGCCGACCGGGTGCTGCGCGAAATCTGCGAGCGCCTGCACTTCCTGGTGGACGTGGGCCTCGACTACCTGACCCTGGACCGCCCCGCCGCGAGCTTGTCCGGCGGCGAGGCCCAGCGCATCCGGCTGGCCACCCAGGTGGGCTCCAGCCTGATGGGCGTACTCTACATCCTGGACGAGCCTTCCATCGGCTTGCACGCCCGAGACCAGTTGCGACTGCTGCAAACCCTGAAGCGGCTGCGCGACCTGGGCAACAGCGTGGTGGTGGTGGAGCACGATGAGGCGACCATCCGCGCCGCAGACTGGATCGTGGACATGGGGCCGGGGGCCGGCATCCACGGCGGGCGCGTTGTGGCCGAAGGAACGCCGGCCAGCATCGAGGCGGATCCAGCCTCCCTGACGGGCGCCTACCTCTCCGGCCGCAAGGGCATCCCCGTACCGAAGCGCCGGCGCCCGCCGCGCGACAAGGCCCTGGTCCTGACCGGCTGTCGCCAACACAACCTGCGCGACGTGACCCTGCGGCTTCCGCTGGGTCTGCTGGTCTCGGTGACCGGTGTCTCCGGCTCGGGCAAGTCCACGCTGATCAACGACACGCTCCACCGCGAGCTGGCCCGCAAGCTGCACGGCGCCAAGGAGCCCTCCGGCGCTTTCGAGCGTCTACGCGGCCTGGAGCAGATCGACAAGGTCGTGGACGTCTCCCAGGCGCCCATCGGTCGCACGCCGCGCAGCAACCCGGCCACCTACGTGGGCGTGTTCGACGGCATCCGGCGCCTCTTCAGCCAGGTTCCCGAAGCGCGTGCGCGAGGCTACGCGCCGGGCCGCTTCTCGTTCAACGTGAAGGGCGGACGCTGCGAGGCGTGCACGGGTGACGGGATCCTGCGCGTCGAAATGCACTTCCTGCCGGATCTCTTCGTTCCGTGCGAGGTGTGCCGCGGGCGTCGCTACAACCGCGAGACCCTCGAAGTGACCTACAAGGGCAAGAGTATCGCGGACGTTCTGGACATGACGGTGGAGGAGGCGCTGGAGTTCCTGGAGAACGTGCCGCCGCTGCGGCGCGCGCTGCAGGCCCTGCACGACGTGGGCCTCGACTACATCCACCTGGGTCAACCCGCGACGACTCTCTCGGGAGGCGAGGCTCAGCGCATCAAGCTGGCCAAGGAGCTCTCGCGAACCTCGACCGGGCGCACGCTCTACCTACTGGACGAGCCCACTACGGGCCTGCACTTCGCCGACGTGGAGCGACTCCTCGACGTGCTGAACCGGCTGGTGGACAAGGGCAACACGGTGGTGGTGATCGAGCACCAGCTCGACGTGGTGAAGACGGCCGACCACGTGATCGACCTGGGTCCGGAAGGGGGAGAGAAGGGTGGCGAAATCGTCGCCCAGGGCTCACCCGAAGAGGTGGCGCAGAATCCCCTGTCCCACACGGGCCGCGCGCTGGCGCCACTGCTGTTCTAGCAGCGGCGGCCGAGACTCAGGGCCGGCAGGCCCAGGCCGCGCTCTCGTCGGGCGTGGGCAGGCCGCGAATGGCGCGGGAAATCGGGCCGGTCGCGCTCAGGGAACGCTCGCGAGTGACCAGCACCTCGAGCCCCGACGGGCCCACGGGCAGATTCATGCAGGCCAGCGCCTCGGCCACCACGCGGGCCGCCGCGGGCGCACCCGCGATCTGGCTCTGACAGCCGCAGCGGAACGCGCCGCCGCGCGCCGTCGCGCTCTCGAAGATGCGCAGCTCGCCGTTGCGCCACCAGGCGGCGATGGAGGTGCGCAGGCCACGGGCTTGGATTCGAGCGATGCGACTGGGCGGCTCGGCGGTCTGGACCCCGTCGAAGCCCTGGGGAACCTGGAACCATTGAAAGGTGCCCGTCACGTCGGAGTCGGGCAGAGAGAAATGCCCGGAGGCTTCTTGGCCAGCGGGTTCCGGGGTCGGACGCGGAGCGGCCTTGGGCAGTGCCGCCACCTGTTCGGCCCGGACGTTAGGGGGCGCGGGAGACTCTTCAGTACGAGCGTCGAGAGCGATCACGACGTGCGGAACCAGCCCTGCCAGAAGTGAAAGCAGAACCGTCCGCGCTTGGCCGCCGCGCTTGACGGGGTAGTGGCCCCTCCCCATGTCTCGTGCGTTCTGTTCCAAATGCCGCCCGCGCCTTGCGGCGGACCCGCACGGCCGGGACCGCCAACAGGATGAAAGATCGTCCTTCCTGAGCCCTCGGCCCTGTGCGAACTCGCACAGCGGCAACGGATTTCCTGGATTCCCCCTGGGGTGAGCGATAGCATCCGCTCACGGAGCCTCCGATGGATCAGGAGACCGGGTTCTTCAGCCACTTCTCCCGGGAGGACGTGGCGGCGCTGCGCGCCCTGGCCATCAGCGACCGGGTGCCGCGGGGCCAGGAGGTCTTTCACCGGGGCGACGAGGCCGCCCGGCTCTACTGGGTCGAGGACGGCCAGGTCCGCGTGGTGGTGACTTCGCCGGCCGGGCGCGAGCTGGTGATCCGCCAGTTCGGCTCGGGCGAGGTCTTCGGCGAGATCGCGCTCTTCGCCGGAACGCCCCGCACCGCCACCATCGTGGCCACCTCCGA